>NZ_JBSFDB010000026.1:0-158601 GCF_053593695.1 Streptomyces sp. NPDC002144 | reverse complement strand
CCGGCCTGGGGTGGGGGCGGGGCCCCGGCGGGGGGCCCCCGCCCGAAGCGTGCCCGCGTCCGGGGAGGGGGGTGGAATCACCTGCAATCTGCCGCACCGGAGCACCCCGGGTCCATCGAGGTTTTCTTAAGCCGCGCCGCAGCCTGGCTTCACGCCTGCTCGTCGGGGCGGGAGGCGTGGTGGTGGGCGAGGTACCACTCCCCCACCCGGGTCGCCAGGACGCCGGCTCGACCTTCACGAGGCCGCCGGGGCCCATCGCCGGGCTGCGGACCGGCTTCCCGCACCACATGGTCGTAGAAGGACACACAGCAGCCTCGGGGCGGCGAGAATCGAGCAAGGACGCGGACGCTCTCGCCCCGCACTCGGCCAACTGACGTGGAGTCGCTCATGACCACCGCACGGGACCTCGCGATCGTCGCCCTCAAGGCGGCACCGGACCGGCCCGTCGAGCAGGGCGACCTGTCGCTCGCGCTCGCGGGAGCCGAGGTGTTCGACCTCATCGAGGCCAAGGCGCTCGTGCTGGACGGTGACCGGATCCTGCCGAGCGCCCAGGCGCCCACCGGTGACCGGCTGCTGGACGAGGCCGCCGCAACGCTCGTACGGCAGGAGCCGTACGAGTCGGTCGAGGACTGGCTGTGGCGCCGGGGCCGCGGACTGTCCTCCGCCTACGTCGCGGACTTCGAACGGATCGGACTGACCGCCCGCCCGCGCGGTCAGCGTCTTCCGCTGCGCACCTCGCGCACGGAGCTGGTCGACTCGGCGGCCCGACGGGAGGCGGAGGACCGCTGGGCGGCGGGCGAACCGGTCCTCGCCGCCCTGGCGGCCGCGGCCGGCATCCGGGACGAACCGGCCGAGGACGCGGAGGCCCTCGCCGGCGAGACGGTCACCACGGTCCTGGCCGCGGTTGGCGACGCGGTGATGGAACTGGAGGCCGTACGCCAGCGCAAGGCGATCGAGGACGCCGCGTTCGACAACGTGTGGCGGGGTTACTAGCGGAACCCGGTGAAGTCCGCCGCGGTTCGGTAGCGCCCCCGAAGGGGCGCGGGGAACTGCGCGACCAGCCACGACGGCGCCGCGGACGACCGGTCGGCCGGCGGTCGCGGCGCGCGTCAGAGCAGCGGCAGGCCGTCGGCCTCACGCCGTTCCAGCCGGGCCACGAGTTCCGCCGCCGAGGACTTGATGGTCTCCAGGCCGGGTTTGCCCCAGGGCCGTGGCGCGACGTCCGCCACGCACAGCGTGCCGAGCGTCATCCCCGTGCTGTCGATGAGCGGGGCGCCGAGATAGGAGCGGATGCCGAACTCGTCGACCATCGGGTTGCCCGCGAACCGGGGGTAGTCGCAGACGTCCTCCAGCACGAGCGCCTTGCGCCGGACCACCACATGGGGGCAGAAGCCGTGATCGCGGGCGAGTTCACGGCCCAGCACGGGCGTCGTGCCGTCGAGCCTCACGAACGGCGGTGCCACGTCCGGCAGATGCAGGCCCGCGAAGAACTGGCGGTGCTGGTCGATGAAGTTGACCATGGCGTACGGCGCCCCGGTGAGCCCGGCGAGCCGGCCGGCATAGGCGTCGAGATCGGGGTCCGGGCGTTCACCCAGGCCGAGTTGGCCGAGGCGCAGGGTGCGGGCGGGGGCCTCCTTGTCCTCCGGGGTGAGCAGCAGACGACCGGCGGGACGCGCGGGGTCGTACCTCATGGGCGGTCACTGGAGACGTGGGCGCCGTGGCTCGGGGCGGGGGCCGGGGCGTGCGCGATCAGATGCCGTACGAGCGTCAGCAACGTCTGCACCCCCGAACTGGAGATACGGGCGTCGCACCGCACCACCGGGATCTCCGGCGGCAGGTCGATGGCGGCGCGGACCTCCTCGGGGTCGTAGCGGTAGGAGCCGTCGAACTCGTTGATGGCGACGATGAAGCCCAGCCCGCGCTGCTCGAAGAAGTCCACCGCGGCGAAGCACTCCTCCAGGCGCCGGGTGTCGGCGAGGATCACCGCGCCGAGCGCGCCCTCGGAGAGTTCGTCCCACATGAACCAGAACCGCTCCTGGCCCGGCGTGCCGAACAGGTAGAGCACGTGTTCCGGATCGAGGGTGATGCGGCCGAAGTCCATGGCCACCGTCGTCTCGACCTTGTTCTCGATCCCGTCGAGACGGTCGGTCGCGGCGCTGACCGTGGTGAGCAGCTCCTCCGTGCTCAGCGGCGCGATCTCGCTGACCGCGCCCACGAAGGTCGTCTTGCCGACCCCGAAACCGCCCGCGACCAGGATCTTCAGTGCGGTCGGGAAGGGGTCAGAGCTGTCGTCGTAGTCCATCGAGCACTGCCTCCAGAAGGGCCCGGTCAGTCGGGTTGTGGTGGAACTCGGGGGGCTTGGTGGTCAGCGCCCCGCAGTCGACGAGGTCCGACAGCAGCACCTTGGTGACCACCGCCGGCAGCTTGAGATGGGCGGCGACCTCGGCGACCGACACGGGCGCGCGGCACAGGTCGAGCGCCTGCTGGTGCTCGGGGCCGAGATAGCCGAGAGGCGTGGCCCCGGTGGCCATCACGTGCGACAGGAGGTCGAGGGCGATGCTCGGCCGGGTGCGGCCGTTGCTGACCGTGAAGGGGCGCACCAGCCGTCCGGCCGCGTCGTCGAGCCAGGGCCCGTCGCCGGCCGTCACCACGCTCAAGGCCTCATCGCCGGGGGTTCGACGGCATGCTGCCGGGGTGCGGTGACCAGGTACGGACGGACGCTCTTGACCAGCATCGCCATCTCGTAGCCGAGGACCGCCGCGTCGGCCTCGCGGCCGGCCAGCACGGCGAGACAGGTGCCGGAGCCGGCGGTGGTGACGAACAGCAGGGTCGCGTCGAGCTCCACGACGACCTGGCGGACCTCGCCGCCGTCGCCGAAGCGCACCCCGGCGCTGCGGCCGAGGGAGTACAGGCCGGAGGCCAGCGCGGCCATGTGGTCGGCGCTGTCCGCGTCGAGGCCGTGGACCGACTTCACGAGCCCGTCGCAGGACAGGAGAACCGCACTGGTGGTGTGCGGTACGCGCTGCACGAGGCCGCTCATCAGCCAGTCGAGATCGGATACATGACCGGTCGGCGCATCGCTCGCCATGGTGGATCGACTCCTTGGGGTACGAAGGTCTGCGGGAGCGGCGGGGGTGAGTACGGGGGTGCGGGCTGGGCTCGTCATCCGGCTGGTGCGCTCCCGTCGTGCCGGGTGGGACGGTCATGGCCACGAGCCGCTGCCGGGCGCGCCTCCGCTATGTGCGCGGGGTCCATGCGCGGAACGTCCCTACGCGGTACGTCCATGCGGGATCCGTCCATGCGGGAGACATCCATGCGCGATACGTCCATGCCGTGCGGTGGAGTGGTGGCGGAGGCGTCCGTGTGGGCACCGGCCGTGTGGCGGACCGCCGTGTGGGAGGCGTCCGGGTGCCCCGATGCGGACGTGTGCTGGGCGGACATGTGGGCGCCCCCCATGTCGTCCAGGGCGTCCACATGGGAGCGCTCCATGGGCGGCGCCGCCATGGGGTCCGAGCCCATGTGGTCCGCCTCCAGGTGCTGCTGGGCCTCCGCCAGGCCGATGCCCCGTTGGAAGGCGGCCATCAGGCCCGGGTCGTGGCCGGTGTGGGCGTCGGTGTCCTGGCGGGGCGCGGGACCGTCGCGCAGCTGGGGTGCGATGTGCTCCTGGGCGCGGCGGCGCGGGAGTTGGGGCTTGCCCATGGTGCCGCGAACCGTCCCGGTGCGGGGCGTGGCCGGGGCGGCCACGTTCTCCGCGACGACCCGCCGGTCGTCGGGCCGGATCCCGGGCACGGCCTCCGCGGGATTGGGCCGCTCCCCCTGGGCATCCCGCACGGGCAGCGGCGCGGGCCCGCTCCCCTCCCCCGTGGTGTGACCACCGCGCGCGCCACCCGCCGTACCGCCGCGCGCGACGGAGAGGTCCGCCCCGGAGCCGTCCGCCAGACCGCCGTCGGCCGTGCCGCTGTCCAGGCCGGAGCCACGCGGCACGGCGCCGCCGGTGGTGCCGTCGCTCGTCATGGAACCGTTCACCGAGGTGCCGTTCGCAGCGGCGCCGACCCGCGTACCGCCGCTCGGCGTGGCGGCCGCGGTACCCGTGCTCTGCCACGGCTCTGCACGTCGCGGTGTCGGCGGTGGGGGCACGACACGGTGGCCGCCGGTCGCGGGACCCGGGCCGGACGACTGTGCCGGCGTCGCCGTGGCGCCATGCGGACGGGGTACGGCCCCGGGGAGGCCCTGCGTCGGGCCCAACAGGCCCTGCGGTACGACGAGTACGGCCTGGACGCCACCGTAGATGTTGGTCTGCAGCCGGACGTGGATGCCGTGCCGCCGCGCCAGCTGCGAGACGACGAACAGCCCGATGCGGCCGTCCGCGAGCAGGCTCGCGACATTGACCTGGTCGGGGTCGGCGAGCAGCGCGTTCATCTTCTTCTGCTCGGCGACCGGCATGCCCAGACCCCGGTCCTCGACCTCCACGGCGAGCCCCGAGGTGACGAGATTGGCCCGCAGCAGGACCTGGGTGTGCGGGGCGGAGAACACCGTGGCGTTCTCGACCAGTTCGGCCAGCAGATGGATCACGTCGGCCACGGCGTGCCCGCGCAGGGTGCCGTCGATCGGCGGCACCAGCTTCACCCGGGAGTACTGCTCGACCTCGGCGATGGCGGAGCGCAGCACCTCCGTCATGGACACCGGATGGCTCCACTGCCGGCGGGAGACGGCACCGCCGAGGACGGCGAGGTTCTCCGCGTGCCGGCGGATCCGGGTGGCGAGGTGGTCGACGTGGAAGAGGCCCTTGAGGAGGTCGGGGTCCTCCATCTCGTTCTCCAGCTCGTCGAGGATCGAGATCTCCCGGTGCACCAGCGACTGCAACCGCCGGGCGAGGTTGACGAACACCTCGAGCTTCTGTTCGCTGCCCGCCTGGCTGGACAGCTGCGCGGCCTGCACGACGGCGGTGACGGCGCCGTCGTGCGCCCGGCTCAGGTCGGCGGCGAGCAGTTCGAAGTCGTCCGCGTCGTCGGCGGGCGTGCCGCGCGGTGTGCGCTGGGGCGGGGCCTCGCCGCGGCGCAGCGCCTCGACGAGCGCGCGCAGATCGGCCTCGCCGCGCGCGGCGCTGCGGCGCAGCGCCGCGACGCGGTCGCTCACGGTCCGGGCGGCCCGGTCGGCGGCCACGGCCGCGGTCACGATGCCGGCCAGCGCCACCGAGACCGCGCCGCCCAGCACTCCCCACAACGTGAGCCCGGGCCGGACCCCGGCGGAGCGGACCGTGAACAGCACGGCCGCGCTGGCGCTCAGGGCGACCGCGATGGGGGGCAGCACGGCGAGCCGGAGCAACTGGGGCCGTATGTGGGTCTCGGGCAGCGAGGCAGCGGTGCGGGCGACGGGCCGTCCGTGCCGTCCGCCCTCACGGCGGTCTGCGCGTGCGGCCGGTGCGCGGAGGTGAGACATCGGTGTCCTCGTCGTACGGGTCCGTCGGTGCCCGGGGCGCGGGCTGCGCGGTTCGGGCAGGGGTTGCCCGATGGACACTCACAGTAGTCGCCAAGGCATCATGTGCGGTGGGCAGTTGACAAAGTCCCACGCGAAGCGTCCTGCTCTGGTATGAGGCGTCGTACGACAGACCGATAAACACAGCGGACAGTCGATCTGGCTCGAGAACGGATCGATCAGTGCTGGTCACAAGTGGTCGACAGAAATGATCGAGGGCCGGGGAGCCATCGCTCCCCGGCCCTCTCCGATTGCCGGCGATTGCCGCCGTCCGCCCGCTCGCCGACCGGGCCGGACCGTTTCGGACGCTCCCCGAACCCCGGCGAGTCACCCCCTGAACGTCACTGTCCGTGTCAACGGTCGGCGCGTACTCACGCCTTCGGCTGGGTGAAGCGGATGCTGTTGCCGAAGGGGTCCCGCAGGCCGCAGTCGATGCCGTACGGGCGCTCGGTGGGCTCCTCGGTGAACTCGACGCCCTTGGCCCGCAGCGTCTCGTAGGTCTTGCGGCAGTCCTCCGTGCCGAAGATGAGGAAGCCGCCCGTCGCTCCCTTGGTGAGCAGTTCGCGGACCTGCTCCGCGGTCTCCTCGGACAGGCGCGGCGGGCCGGGCCGCTCCAGCAGGACCTCGCGGTCGGGCTGGCCGGGGACGTTGACGGTGAGCCAGCGCATGAAGCCGAGGTCGGCGTCGGTGTTGACCTCAAGGCCGAGCTTGCCGACGTAGAAGTCGAGGGCCTCGTCCTGGTCGAGTACGTAGATCTGCGAGTGCGTGATTCCTGTGAACATGGGCATCACGCTACGAGCCCCGCCCTGCGAAAACTTATCCAAAACTGCTCAGTCGCCGACTGCTCGGTCGCCCGGACGCCGGGCAGACCGCGACCGCGGGCCGGCCGTCGGGCGGCGGTCAGGCGCTCGGCCGCATCCACGCCATGGTGAAGCAGGTCGGCACGTCCAGGGCCACGGCCTCCTTGCGGTACTCGCGCGGCGAGCGGCCGACGACGTCGCGGAAGGTGCGGCTGAAGGTGCCGGGGCTGCCGAAGCCGACCTCGAAACAGATGTCCGTGACGCTGCGGTCGGTCTCGCGCAGCAGGAACATCGCGCGTTCCACGCGCCGGCGCTGGAGGTAGCGGTGCGGGGTCTCGCCGAAGGTGGCGCGGAAGGTGCGGGCGAAGTGGGCCGGTGAGACATGGGCGATCCGCGCCAGGGCCGGTACGTCCAGGGGCTGCGCGTAGGCGCGGTCCATCGCGTCCCGGGCACGGAGCATCCGGCGGTTGGTCTCTTCGGCGGCGCGGCTCACGGCGCCATCACACCACGGGTCCGCTCAGGGCGGCGAGGTCGGGGCCGGGCAGGTGGATCCAGCCCTCCCGCAGGGCGGCGGCACGCTCGTCCGCGGAGGACGGCCACCGGGTGTCGCCCACCAGCACGGCACGGGCGACCAGGGCGCAGACCAGTGCGTCGAGGTGGTCGTGGCTGGCGGCGCACCGCGTGCGCACCTCTTCCGGCAGCGCCCGCCCCAGCCCCGCCTCGAGGGACCCGAGCACGTACTCCCGCACCGCCCGTGCGTCGGGTGTGGCGTTCTTGTAGCTGCCGGCGGGACGGATGCCCCACAGCCGCAGCGCGGCCGCGGGGTACACCTCGGCGACCGGTCCGGAGCCGTCCCGCGGCACGGATCCGGTGCCGAGGGCGTCCAGGAGGCGGGCCGCCCGGAGCGCGACCACGCCGAGGAGGTCGGTGGAGACCGACAGGGGCGGCCGCATCGCGGTCGCCTTCCAGGTGAGGTCGTCGGTGAGCCGGAAGCGCAGCGGGTCCAGTCCCGGCCTGCCGTCCGTACGATCCCCGAAGCGGGCCGGGGACGGCAGCGGCAGCCCCTGATGGTGGGCCGCGATCGTGTCCACGAAGCCGGTCGGCCAGCCGAGCGGACAGTCAAGACCCGTCTTGTCGGCACCGCGGACCAGGGCCAGCAGTTCCTCGTCCCCGTCCGGCACGACGAACTCCACCGTCGGCGCGCCCACGTGGACCCACTCCACCCGGCACACAGCGGTGCGCCGAGCGCTGGCGGCGAGATCGACCCCGAGGGTCACGACCTGCCGACGCGGCATTCCGGGCCCCTCCCGCACCTGCTCAGCCGACACCCCGCACACTGACGCCCCGGCGTCCCTCCGTCGAGCACCATCACGACCCCGGGATCACGGCCCGGACGACCTCCCCGTGGTCCCCGTCGCTCGCCGCAGCCCGCCTCACCCGGCCGGCACCGTCTCCGGATCCCCGCTCCCCTCGGCGCCCCTCGCGTCGGCCTGTTCCTTCGCAGCCGAGTCCGCGGCCGTCTTGATCGCGGCCCCGGCGACGGCCTGCGCCGTCGGCCAGCCGCCCGCCGGCTCCTGGGCCACCGCACGCCACCAGGGGTCGCCGGGGAGGGTCTCGGCGGTGGGTTCGAAGGGCTCTCCGGGACGGGGCAGGGCGATACGGGAGCCGGTGGCGTGGGCGGCGGCGACCGTGCCCTCGCCGGGCTCTGCCCAGGGGTGGGTGGCCAGGTTGAAGGTGGCCCAGTGGATCGGCATCATCACGCCGTGCGGCGCTCCGCCCTGGAGGTCGAGGTGGGCGCGCATGCCCTCCTCGGGCGTCATGTGGATGTCCGGCCAGAAGTCGGAGTACGCGCCGATCTGGATCATCGTGGCGTCGAACGGACCGTGCGCGGCACCGATGTCCTTGAAGCCCTCGAAGTACCCGGTGTCGCCGCTGTGGTAGACGCGGTGCTGGTCCCCGGCGACCGCCCAGGAGGCCCAGAGCGTGTGCTGGGTGTTGCGCATTCCCCGTCCGCAGAAGTGGCGGGCCGGGGTGGCGGTGAGGGTGAGGCCGCCGATCCTCGTCTCCTCGTGCCAGTCCAGCTCGCGGATCCGGTCGGCGGAGACGCCCCACAGCTCCAGGTGCTCGCCGACGCCCAGCGGAACGGCGAACAGGGTGTCCGTGCCGGCCAGCGTCTTGATGCTGGGCATGTCCAGGTGGTCGTAGTGGTCATGCGAGATGACGACGACGTCGACCGGGCCGAGCGCGGCGAGCGGCAGCGGCACGGGGTGCAGTCGCTTCGGGCCGACGAAGGAGAACGGGGAGCAGCGCTCGCCCCAGACGGGGTCGAACAGGACCCGGTGTCCGTCGATCTCCGCGAGCACGCTGGAGTGCCCCATCCAGGTCAGCCGCAGCCCGGTGGCGGGCGGCCTGGCGATGTCCGCGAGCGTGGTGGCGTGCACCGGGATGTTTCCCTTGGGGGCGCGGCGGGGCCGCTCCTCCTTGTCGAAGAAGACCTTCGCGAACTCCGTCATCGAGCCGGAGGGCCGGGTCCGGGCGGTGCCTCCGGGATTCTGGAAGACCCCGTCCTTGAAGTGGGGCGATCTGCGGATGCGCGCCATGCGCTCACCGCTCGGGTCCGCGCCGAAGGCCGCGGGCTGCAGCGCGCGGAGCCCGGAGCTCAGGGAACGGAAACCGGACACGGTACCTCCAGGTGGAGTCGGTGAGGCACTCCATTATGGTCGCCCCCTCGGACAACACCGGGATCGTCCCGTTCCTGCCGGACGGTTTCCAAAGAAAACCCAAAGAAACGAACCCTTCGCCGGCGGTCCCGGACCGGGCGGCGGCCCCGTTGACACGGGACCCGACCGCTCCCGATACTGACCCGCGATTCAGTAGTTTTCCCGGCGGCCCGCTGGAGGCACCGTGTCCGACCTGCCCACCGAGCTCGTCCCGCTCAGCCCGGAGCAGTACGACATCGCGGACCTCACCCGCGCGTTCGCCCGCGAGGACCCCGAGGCGGACCGGCTCGGGGCGGAGGGAGAGGGCTTCCACGGGCTGATGCGGACCTTCGACATCTCGCGCACGGTGCCGGGGGCGGCCGCGACCGGCGTGGCGCGGGCCGCGTACGAGTACGCGCGCGACTGCGCGCGTGAGCGGCGGCAGTTCGGCAGGCCGATCATCGAGCACCAGGCGGTCGCCTTCCGGCTCGCGGACATGCGCACGCGCGTGGAGCAGGCCCGGCTGATGACCTGGCGGGCCGCGCGCCGGCTGGACGCCGGTCTGGGGGCGACCGCCGAGGCGGCGATGGCGGAGCTGACGGCCTCAGAGACCGCCGCCCACTGCACCTGGGCGGCCGTGCAGACGCTGGGCGGCTGGGGCTGTTCGCGCGAGTTCCCCGTCGAGCAGTGGACGCGCGACGCCAGGCTGGAGGAGATCGAGGAGGGCACGTCCGACATCATGCGGCTCGTCATCTCGCGAAACCTGTGACGAGCGACGGCCGCACCCGCGGGGGGTGCGGCCGAGCGTCCCGGCGGCGCGCACACGTACACGCGCGTGCGCGCCGCCCCTCCCTGAGCCCCCGTCCGCCCCACCCCTGATCACCCCTGTCGAGGAGACCGCATGACCGCCCCCCTGATGTCGCTCACCTGGACCGACCACCTCACCGGACGCCAGGGGTTCCTCGTCGTCGACCGGCTGGTGCGCGGCGTCGCCAGCGGCGGGCTGCGCATGCGCGCGGGCTGCACCCTCGAGGAGGTCGCCGGGCTCGCGCGCGGGATGACCATGAAGGAGGCGCTGCACTACAACCCGGAGGGCCGCTACATCCCGCTGGGCGGGGCGAAGGGCGGCATCGACTGCGATCCCCAGGACCCGGGGGCGTACGGGCTGCTGGTGCGCTATCTGCGCGCCATGAGGCCGCACATCGAGAGCTTCTGGACCACCGGTGAAGACCTCGGTCTCACCCAGGACCTGGTGGACCGGGCGGCAGCCGAGGCGGGGCTGGTCTCCTCCATCCAGGCCGTGTATCCGCTGCTGGACGACGAGGCGACGGCCCGGCGGCGGCTCGCGGACGCGTTCGCGGTCGAGGTCGACGGCATCGGGCTGGACGAACTGGTCGGCGGCTGCGGGGTCGCCGAGTCGGCGCTGGCGGCCCTGGACCGGGCCGGTGTGCCGTACGCGGGCACGCGGGTCGCGGTGCAGGGCCTCGGCACCATGGGCGGGGCGACGGCGCGCTTCCTCACGCGCGCGGGGCTGACCGTCGTCGCCGTCGCCGACATCAAGGGCACGATGGTCAACCCGGCGGGCCTGGACGTGGAGACGCTGCTGGCCGCCCGCGACGCCTACGGCACCGTCGACCGCGCCGCCCTGCGCCCCGAGGACCGTGAACTGCCCGGCGACGCCTGGCTGTCCGCCGACGCGGAGGTGCTGGTGCCGGCGGCCGTGTCGTACGCGATCGACGCCGCCGAGCAGGAGCGGATCACCGCCCGCTGGATCGTCGAGGCGGCCAACATGCCGGTGCTGCCCGAGGCGGAGGAACTGCTCGCCGCCCGCGGGGTGACCGTGCTGCCGGACGTCGTCGTCAACTCCGGTACGAACGCCTGGTGGTGGTGGACCCTGTTCGGGGACATCGGCGCCGACGCGGACGAGGCGTTCGCCCACACCCGGCGCTCGATGCGGGCCCTGGTGGAGCAGATGCTGGCCCGCGCGGAGGCGGACGGGACGACCCCGCGCGCGGCGGCCCACGCCATCGTCGCCGACCGGCTGCCGGTGATCGCGGAGCGGTTCGGATGGTATCGGTGACACCGGCCGACCCGGCCGGTGACGGACCGGGCGTACGCGCCCTGCGGGACGCCCTGTTCGACCCCGCTTCCGTGGCCGGCGTGGGCGCCTCCGACAACCCGGAGAAGTGGGGCTACTGGCTGGCGGAGGGCGCCCTCCGGAGCTGCGCCACGCGTCCCTGCTGACCGGCTGGCGCGGCGCCCCGCCCGTCGACCTGGACGCGGCGGCGGCCGCCGTGTGCGCCGCGGCACGGGCGGCGGCGGAGGATCCGGAACTGGCCGAACTGGAGGTCGATCCCCTGCTGGTCCACCCCGTTGGGGCGCTCGCTCTGGACGCGCACGGCGTGCCGGGGGCCGGATAGGGTCGGGCGGCGTGACGGTTCGACTGTGTTGTCTGCTGTGGGCCCGGCCAGGTGCCGGCGAGGCCCTGGGCGCGTACGAGGACAAGGTGCTGGCGCTGCTGGGCGAGCACGGCGGGCGGGTGCTGCAGCGGGCCCGCGCCGACGGCGCCGAGGGGCGTCCGGACGAGATCCAGCTGATCGAGTTCGACTCGCAGGCCGGTTTCGACGCCTTCATGGCGGACGGGCGGCGCACCGCCCTGGCCGGCGAGCGCGACGCGGCGGTCGCGCGGACCGAGCTGTACCCGGTTGAACTGGTCGGACAGCGGCCCGACCCCGCGCCATCAGCGGCGACGGAATAGGGTGACCGCGTGGCGAGAGTGCGGTTGAGCGTGGCGGAGCGGCGTGAGGAGTTGCTGCGGGCCGCCATCGAGCAGATCGAGGCGCGGGGCGTGGCGGCGGTCAGGATCGCCGACGTGGCCTCGGCGCTCGGCGTGAGCAACGCGCTGGTGCTGTATCACTTCTCGACCAAGGAGAAGCTGGTGGCCGCCGCGTTCACCCACGCGGCCGAGGACGACCTGGCCCATCTGCGCAAGCTGCTCGGCCGGCGCACCACGGCGCTGCGGCGGCTGCGCTCGGCCGTGCGCTGGTACGCGCCGACCGGGCAGGCCAAGGGCTGGCGGCTGTGGATCGAGGGCTGGGCGGCCGCCCTGCGCGAACCCGTGCTGCAGGAGGTCACCCGCGACCTCGACCGGCGGTGGAAGGCGGCGCTGGCCGAGGTCATCGCCGAGGGCGTGGCCGCGGGCGAGTTCCGCTGCCCCGACCCGTTGGGTACGGCCCTGCGGCTGACGGCGCTGCTGGACGGGCTCGCCGTACAGCTGACGTCCTACCCGGGCGCGGTGTCACGGGCCCGCGCCCAGGAGTGGGTTGACGAGGCGCTGGCCCGCGAACTGGGGCTGGAGCGGGAGGCGTTGACCGCGCCGGAGCGGTGAGCTCCCGCACGCGTCGCTCTCAGGCCACCGGGGCGATCCGCATCTTGATGTCGTCCGGCGACAGCGCGCCCTTGGCCGTCACATGGTCGCCCGAGGACTCCCCGCGCAGCCGGCGCCCGATCCACGGCACCAGGTACTCGCGCGCCCAGTGCACATCGTCCCGCCGCACCTCGAGGGTGCCGCGCGGCGGCAGCGGAGGCCAGGGCTGGTCCGGGTCGGCCGGGACCTCCAGGCCGAGGACCTGACCCGCGCGCAGCGCCACGCGCGTGTGCCCCTCGGGCGAGAGATGCAGCCGGTCGTCGTCCCAGGCCCTGCGGTCCTGCACGGTCTTGAGGGACCACAGGTCGAGCACGGGACAGCCGTACCGGTCGGCGATGGCCCGGACATGTCCGTTGTAGGTGGCGATCTTGCCGCGCAGGTGCTTGAGCACGGGCACGCCACGGGTGTCGAAGCCGGTCGTCACCATGACGGTGCCGGCGGCCCGGGTGAGCCGGGCGACCGCGCGCTCGAAGCGCTCGGCGACCTCGTCCGGGTCGGTGCCGGGCCGGATGATGTCATTGCCGCCGGCACAGAAGGAGACCAGGTCCGGGGCGAGTTCCTCGGCCTGCGGGACCTGGTCCGCCACGATCTGGTCGAGCAGCTTGCCGCGCACGGCGAGGTTGGCGTAGGCGAAGTCGCCCTCGGGCCGCCGGTCCGCGAGCAGCACGGCGAACCGGTCCGCCCAGCCGACCATGGCTCCGTCGGGGCCGGGATCGCCGACGCCCTCGGTGAAGCTGTCCCCCACCGCGACGTACGACCCGATCACTGCCCTGCTGTCTCTGCTGTCACTTTTCGAATCGTCTGCCACGGCCGCCATGATTCACCTTCGAATGTGACCTACGCGACCGTAAGAATGAGTTGACGGTCGGTGAGATAAGCCACGTCCAAAGGGTTGCCCAAGGCAGGAATAACTCTCGCATCACCGACGTTGGACAGCCGACGACCGCAACACCGAAGGCCGGACCCGGGGATCGGGGTCCGGCCTTCGGCAGCGTGTCAGGCGCGCGGTCGGCGGGGGGTCAGCCGACGGCGACGCCCTTCGAACGGAGGTAGGCGACCGGGTCCACGTCGGAGCCGTAGTCCGGCGTGGTGCGGATCTCGAAGTGCAGGTGCGGGCCGGTCACGTTGCCGGTCGCACCGGAGAGACCCAGCTGCTGACCCGCGCTCACGCTCTGGCCGACCGAGACGGAGATCTGGGAGAGGTGGCCGTACTGCGCGTAGTGGCCGTCGGCGAGCTTGATGACGACCTGGTTGCCGTACGCGCCGCCCCATCCGGCGGTGACGACGGTGCCCGCGCCCACGGCCTTGACCGGGGTGCCGGTCGGGACGACGAAGTCGACGCCGGTGTGGTAGCCGCTGGACCACATGCTGCCGGCGACGTGGTAGCCGGTGCCGATGGTGCCGCCGGTCACCGGGAGGGTGAACCCGGTGCTGGTCGACTCGGCGGCCTGGGTGGCCTTCGTCGCCTTCGTCGCCTCGGACGCCTTCGACGCGGAGGAAGCGCTCGACGAGGAGGAGGACGAAGCAGCGGAGGTGGAGGACTTGGTGGCGCCGGTCGTCGCCTTGCCGCCGAGGGTGAGCTTGAGGCCCGGGTGGATCAGCGACGGGTCGTCGCCGACGGCCCGGCGGTTGTCCGCGTACAGCTTCTGCCAGCCGCCCCGGACGTGCTGCTCGTCGGCGATCTTCGCGAGGTAGTCGCCGGCCCGGACCGAATAGGTGCGCACACCCGTGTTGTTGGCGTTCGCCTTCTTCTCGGTCGCCTTCTTCTCGGCGGCCGGAAGCGACTGGACGGTCTTTTCGGAAATCGACTGGGAAGCCGACTGCGCGGTGGCCGCGTGGGCTCCGGTGGCCCCTATGAGCGGGAGGGCGAGAGCGGCGCCGCCGGTTCCGGCGACGGCGATGGAGCGGGTGAAGCGCTTGGGCTTCGGGCGGCGGTGCTTACCCTTCGCGGGCATGGCGAATTCCTCTCCGTCGCCTGCGAGGTGAGCTGTCGGGTGCGGGCTGGAGATGCCCGGCCGCGTTTTTCGGCGCGGCTTTACCCCTAGCCGTTCCGGAGACCGGAACAGGCGTCGTACCTGTGGGTCCCCCGCTCCTGCCGTTCACGGGTGAGTTGTGCGGGCTCCGGGCGGCGGCAGGACTGGGCGTCCGTCCGGATTGGTGGCGAACGTAAGCGACCAGGACGCAAAGGGACAAGCGGCGGTTCCCTGTGCATGCGTTTCTGTTGATCGACTGCGGGAATTCACGGTCACCCTCCGTGAATTACAGCTCCATCCCTTTGTCCAAAGCCCCTTGAAACCCTTATGAATTACGTGAACATGACGGGCCACGCACCGTCACGGATATGACGCTCCTCACGTGACGGTGCTCCAGCATTCCCCATTCCAGAGCGAGTTGGAATGAAGGCTCCAATTCGGGCAGAAGACTCAGATGCGACGCAGCCGGACGACTTTCGCATCGAGGTCGCCGCGCAGCCCGGTGTCCAGTCCGTGATGCAGTAGTACGGCCCCACGGTGAATTTCGCCCGTTTCAGGGCATTCGTAGGAGGCTGTCGGGTCGAGTCCGCGCAGCCGCAGGGCCGGTACGGGCTCGCCGTAGCTCTGTGCCTGGAGCCAGGCCAGGACGACCGACTCGTCCCCGCGCACGTACTGCACGGCGCTGAGCCCGCCCGTCGGGGGCCGCAGCCGGTGGAGGTCGCCGTGCTGCACCAGGGGCCGGATCTCCTTGTAGAGGCTCACCCAGTCACCGGCCTCGGCGAGCTCCTCCTCGGTCCACTGGGTGAGGTCTCCGCCGACGCCCAGCACACCCGCCATGGCGCTGACGAACCGGAAGCGCAGGGAGCTGACCCGGTCGTTGAGCTGGGTGTTGGGGCTGTCGGTGACCCAGGCGGCCATCACGCGCGCGGGGTGGATCTGGCTGAAGCCGTGCTGGATGGCGAGCCGGTCGAGCGGGTCGGTGTTGTCGGAGGTCCACACCTGGTCGGTACGGCTCATGATGCCGAGGTCGATCCGGCCGCCACCGCCCGAGCAGGACTCGAAGACGACGTCCGGGTGGGCCGCCCGCAGCCGGTCCAGCAGCGCGTACAGCGCGCGGACGTGGTCGACCCACAGGCGCTGCGGGTAGGGGTCGCCGGGCCAGCCGGCGTCGGTGAAGCAGCGGTTGAAGTCCCACTTGACGTAGTCGACGGGGGCGCTGGACAGGAGCGTGTCGAGCTGCTGCCAGAGGTACTCCTGGACGTCCTCGCGGGCCAGGTTCAGTACGAGCTGGTTGCGGAACTCCGTGCGCCTGCGGCCCGGCTGGAACTGCACCCAGTCGGGGTGGGCGCGGTAGAGGTCGCTGTCCGGGTTGACCATCTCGGGCTCGACCCAGATGCCGAACTGCATGCCGAGGGCGTGCACATAGTCGGCGAGCGGCGCCAGGCCCTTGGGGAAGCGGTCGGGGTTGGGCGTCCAGTCGCCGAGCCCGGCACGGTCGCTGGTGCGCTTGCCGAACCAGCCGTCGTCGACGACGAACAGCTCGACGCCGATGGCGGCGGCCCGGCGGGCGAGCGCCCCCTGCTGCTCCTCTGAGATGTCGAACTCCGTGGCCTCCCAGGAGTTGAACAGCACCGGACGGTCCCGGTCCGCGTCCGGGATGACGTAGGCGCGCTGGTAGGCGTGCCAGGCGCGGCTCGCGCCGCCGAAGCCGCCGTCGCTCCACAGCCCGGCGAAGACGGGGGTGGTGTACGACTCCCCCGCGCCCAGGAGCAGCAGCCCGGAGTCGTCGTACCCGGCGCCGCCGGTGATCTGCACGCGCGCGTCCGGGAGCTGCGCCACCGCGATCCGCCAGGAACCGGACCAGCCGAGCGCGCAGCCGTAGACCTCGCCGCGCTCCTCGGTGGCGTCGGTGTCGAGGGCGACCCAGGGCAGGTGCTGGTGCCCGGTGTGGCCGCGGCGGCTGCCGATGACCTTCTCGCCGTGGGTGAGCGGCGCGGCGGTCAGCAGGGACTCGGCGGCCCAGCGGCCGTGCAGCTGGGAGAGCCGCCAGCCCTCGCGGTCGGGCAGCGTCCAGGTGGCGGCGTCGGCGCGCAGCAGCTCCAGGGGCGCCGGTCCCTCGTTGTCGAGGCTCACCCAGCGTTCCACGACGTCGTGCCGCATGCGGTAGTGCAGCGTGATGACGAGCCCGCCGTCGCGGAAGCGCAGCCGCAGATGGTCGCCCTCCGTCTCGTGCGCCTCGAAACGCCACTCGGTGCCGCGCCGCTCCTCGGTGCGCACGGACAGAGCGGGCCGCGCGAACCGGGGGCCGCCCTCGACCGGGTACTCCTCCCGGCCGTCCAGCGGCGACTCGAAGGGCCGGTAGACCGGCAGCGGGCGCACGGCGAGCGCCTCGGCGTCCGCGAGGGCGATCCGCGGGCCCCAGTGCAGGTGCAGCAGCTCGTCGTCCTCGGTCAGATGGACGGCGTACCCGCTGGCCGGACCGGTCAGGAGCCAGGTACGGCCGTTGTCGGAGATCTCCAGCATCAAGCCCTCACACGTTCGAACAGGTCCGATCAAGCGGCAACATCATCAACGTCAGCGGGCCTCGGCGGCAACGCCTGTGGACAACTCATTGCCTGGGGAACCCATGTCGTATCGTCGAGGAGGTGCCCGTCGTCGAGCCGCGCCGGCGGGGCCGACCCCGAGGAGGCCCCGTGACGCAGCAGGTCCCGTCGACCGAGCCCGAGCTGACCGCCGTGCGCAACTTCCGCGACGTCGGCGGGCTTCCGACGGCGGACGGGCGGCGGGTGCGGCACGGAGTGCTGTTCCGCAGCGGCCATCTCGCGCACGCCACGGAGGAGGACGCCGCGTTCCTCTCGTCGCTGGGACTGCACACGATCTTCGACTTCCGCAACGCGGCGGACCAGAAGCTGGAGGGCCCGGACGTCGAGCTGCCGGGCGTGCGCAATGTGAACCTGCCGCTGACGGATCCGGCGGACGGCTCCCGGTTCTGGAAGATGGTCCGGGACGGCGAGATCGACCAGCTGCGGGAGATCCTCGGCGACGGCAAGGCGGCCAACCGCATGATCGTCTCCTACCGCACGATCATCCGGGAGCGCACCGCCGAGCACGCGCGGGTGCTGCGTTCGCTCGCCGAGGACAGCGTGCCCGCGCTGATGCACTGCGCGGCGGGCAAGGACCGCGCGGGCCTGTCCATAGCCGTGACCCTGCTCGCGCTGGGCGTCGAGCGGGAGGCGATCGTCGCCGACTACCTGGAGTCCAACGCGAGGCACCGCCGCTACAAGGTGCGGCGCAGCAGCTCCTCCGGCGCCGGCTACTCCCCCGAGGTCATGGAGCTGCTCAGCCCCCTGTTCGAGGCGCGCGTCGAATACCTGGAGGCGGCCTTCGAGACCATTGAGGAGACGTGGGGCGGCGTCGAGGCCTATCTGGAGCAGGGGCTCGGGGTGACACCGGAGATCCGCGAGCGGCTGCGGGAGCGGCTGCTCGACTGACCGCGGGCTACTTGGCGCCGAGAGCGAACAGCAGATAGACGAAGGCCGCGAACAGGTGCCCGACGGCGATGTAGATGATCAGCCGCACCCACAGGGCGCGGGGGAACTTCTCTTCCATGTTGCTGTTGCTCATGGCATGTCTCCGGTGACGGGGCCCAGGCACAGCGCGGCCGTGGGACTCTGCAGCAGGGTGTGGACGAACAGGAGCTCGACGCCGTCGGCGTCCTGGGCGGCGATCCGGTGCGGGGTCAGCGAGTCGAAGTGCGCGCTGTCCCCCGGTCCGAGCCGGTGCGTGGTGTCGCCGAGGCGCAGCCGCAGCCGTCCCTGGAGGACGTACAGCCACTCCTCGCCGGGATGCACCCGCACGATGTCGCCCTGCGAGCCGTGCGGCACGCGCACCCGCAGGGCCTGCATCCCGCGCCCGGACGCACCGGTCTGCCAGTACGTCCAGCCGCCCGCGACGGTCGGTTCCATGTCGGCGGCGCGTACCACGGCGTCCCGTTCGGCGACCGTCTCGCCGAGCAGCTCCGAGACGGTCGTACCGTAGATACGGGCGAGGGCGAGCAGCACCGGCAGTGAGGGCTGGCGCTGCCCGGTCTCCAGCCGGGAGAGATGGGCCGGCGACAGCCCCGCGGTGCGCGCCGCCGACTCCAGGGTGAGGGCGGCCCGCCGACGCAGGGCGCGGAGCTGCGGCGCGACGGCGGGCAGGACCTCGTCCGGCCCGGCCGGGGGCTCGGTCTCGGGAGAGCTCATGCTCTCCATTCAGCACCACTATTGCCTGTGCGGCAAATTCATTGCCTCAGAGGCAAAAGCGCCTCGGGAGATCACTCCGAAACGGTCGTCGTCTCGTACGCCTTGTGCCGTACGTCGGGGTCCGGGTGCCTGCGCAGCCGCCGCAGCAGCGACCGCCACTCCTCGGGCCAGCCGAAACTTCCGGCCGTTCCGGAGACCAGCTGTGCCGCGAGCAGGCCGCGGGCGGTGCCGCCGTCGTCGGCCAGTCGCTCGGCCGCCGCCAGCACGACCGCGCCGCGCTCCGGCCGGGCCCGGTGCGCCCAGCCCGCCTCCAGCCGGCTCGCCACCTCGAGCGCGACGGCCGTTCCGGTGCCCTCCAGCGCCTCCGCGAGGTCCAGCAGCCGCCCGAGCAGCCGGTCCGGTTCCTCGGTGAGGTCGACCAGCCGGCGCAACTGGCCCGCGCGTTCGGCCGCCAGCAGCGGTTCCGGCGCCAGCAGCGCGACGATCTCCTCCAGGGCCTCCGGCGGCTCGGCGCCGCTGAAGGACGGTGCGACAAGTTTCCTGAGCCGTTGCAGCGCCGGCAGGTCACGGTCCTCAAGCGCCTCGGCCCCGCCCTCGGGCGTGTGCATCGCGGCCAGCAGCCCGGTCACCGCGTCCCGGTAGGCACTGCCCGGAGCCACGCCACCCACCGGATGCGGAACGTCGGAGAGGGCCAGCTCACGCAGCACCCACGCCGCGTACTGCCAGTGCTCCCGGCCCCCCAGGTCGCACACCGTGCCGACGATGCGGCCGATCAGCCCGGGTGCGTAGCGGGCCCAGGGAGCCACATCCCGGAAGAAGCCGTAGGCGACGAGGCCGTCGTAGGACGCGAGGGCGGCGTCGTAGACCGCGTCGACCACGGCCGCGTACCGGCCGCGGTGCGCCTCGGCCAGTTCCCAGGGCACCACCTCCGTCAGGGACCAGAGCACCGTCGGGGTGTCGTCCCGTGCGGCCGCGTCCAGCAGGTGCCAGGCCTCCGGCACGCCCAGCAGGGGCGGAAGCGCGCGGATCACGGCGGTCCGGACGTCGGGGTGCGTGTCGGGGGCGAAGCCGCGCGCGAGCAGCGCCACCGCCTGACGCGGCGGCAGGAAGCGGGCCGCGAGGCGCACGGCCTCCTTGCGGGAGGTCACCTTCGCGGGCCGCTCCCCCGTCAGCAACGGGCTGAGGGCGGCGGCGAGTTCGGAGGGGGCGGTGAAGCGGGCGGCGCGGCTCGCCGCGTACACCGCGACCCGGGCCCGGTCACCGGCCGCCTCTTCCAGGAGCACCGGCAGGGCGTCCTGCGGACGGTCGGTCCAGGGCAGCGCGGCGAGCGCCGCCTCGGCGACGACCACCTCCTCGTCGTCCTTGTGCCGCATGGCGAGGGCCAGGCCCAGCTCCGGCACCGGGGCGGCGGCGCGGAGCGCGGCGGCCCGGTCGTCCAGGGACCGGGAACGGTCCTCGGTGATCTGCTCCGCGAGCCGTGCCGCGACCCGCTGCTGGCGGGGCAGCCAGCGGTCGGCGGCGCCGAGGTCCGGCAGCGGACGCGCCGCCCCGGCGACCAGGAAGCGCCCGTACGGCGGGGTGTCGGCCAGCAGGGCGTCCAGCAGGTCCGTGCGCTCGCGGGACAGTACCCGCCGTACCGGCGCCAGGACGACCGCCGACGGCTCCCGTCCGACGATCCGGCCCGCCCGTTCCCCGCGGGTGGCCGGTGCGGCCAGCCACAGTGTCGCGGCCGCCTCGAACGTCATGTCGTCGCCGCGCTCCAGCGCAAGGGCGAGCATGTCCTGCAGCGCGGGCATCCGCCGGGCCCGCGGGCCGAACGCGGCGGCCAGGCCGAGGAGCAGCCGGAAGTCGGACCGGTCCGCCGCCGCCTCCAGCCAGGGGCGCAGCGCCTCGAACACCTCGTGCTCCTGGCCGCGCCGCAGGACGCGGTGCAGCGGTCCGAAGTCGGGTACGCCGACCCGGCCCGTGATCCGCTCCAGCGTGCTCAACGCCCAGGCGCGCAGGGCCGTTTCGTCGTCGCCGGCATGCTCGACGAGGACGCGCTCGGCGAGGGTGCGCAATGCCTTCAGGGTGCCGGCCGAACAGTCCCGGGCCTGAAGGGTGTCGAGGGCGACACGGCCGAGCGGCTCGGCGTCCGCGGAGGTGAACAGGCGCGGATGCGTCTCGGCGAGCGCCTCCAGCGCGGCCGAGCGCACGAGGTCCTGGTCGTTGCGGAGCCGGCCCGCCGCCTCCAGCACCTCGGTGATCGCCTCCCGGCCGCCGTCCCGGGCCGCGCAGGCCACCAACAGCGGCCAGGCGGCGGCGCGGTCGTCGGCGTCGGGCCGCCGGATCGCGGCGATCAGGAAGGCGCGTGCCTCGTCGTACGGGCCGTGGGCGAGCGTGTCCAGGTCGTCCCAGGCGTCGACCCGCTCGCCGAACTCGGCGGCCGCCCTGCGCACTTCGGCCCAGCGGCGCTCGCGCGGCAGCAGGCCGAACACGGACAGGGCCGGATCCCAGGCCGTCCCGTCCGCGGTGACCGCGTCGAGGAAGGCCGTCCGCCGTCCCGGGGCCATGGCCCTGAGCAGCCCGGCGAGGTGGTCGCGGCGCTGTATCCAGTGGCGGCCCAACCGCGGCAGGGACGGCGGCTCGGCGCGCACCAGCCGGCGCAGCACGCCGGGCGGCGGCACCGGCTCGTGGCGCGGTGGGTCCCGGCGCGGGGAGATGATCCAGCGCACGACCCGCTCGGCGTCGGCGTCGACGAGCGCGCCGAGGCCGCCGAACAGGCCGGGCGGCAGGGCGGCAGGGCCGTGCCGTTCCAGCAGGGCCAGGACGCCCTCGGGCAGTCGTGGGGCGAGTGCCGCGACCGTCGTGGCGTTCAGCCGCCACCACTCCTCCCGGGTCCGGTGGTCGGTCCGGTCGGCCAGGGCGCGTTCGGCGTGGGCCAGCACCGGGCCGGGGTGGCGCCGGGCGAGCCGTGGCCAGTTGTCCACGGCGTGCGCGAGCCGGGGCAGTTCCTGTGCGACGAAGGGCGTGGAGCAGGCGGGCAGCAGACGTGCGGCCTCGGCCTCGCCCCACTCCTCGCCGAGCCGCGTCACCAGCCGCTCGGCGAGCGCGCCGCGGCCACCGGAGGCGAGCAGACGGGCCAGCCGGCCCCGCAGCGCGGCCGGTGCGTCGTCGTACGCCGCCTCCACCGCCGCGTCGGGCACGGGCAGGGTGCGGGCGGCGCGCTGGGCGTACCCGGCGACGACCGCGTCCGGGTCGGCGAGCCGGGCGGCGAGGAAGCCTGCGTCCCGGCCGACGAGGGCGGCCAGCGCGGCGAGGCGGCGCCCGTAGGGACCGTGGGCGTCGAGTTCGGTGAGGAGCGGAGCGAGTTCCCCCTGCGCCACGAGCCTGCGCGCGGTCTTGGCGGTGAGGGCGAGACGGGCCGGGAAAGACAGTCCTTCGAGTGCGGAGAGCAACTGCTCCGCGGTGGTCGGCATCCGGCGATTGTGTCGCACGGTGATCGCTCGCGCGATCGATTATTCGGGCGGCCGGGGGCCGTGCAGGAACCCCGGCCGCCCGGCGCGTCAGCGATGGGCCACGGCCTGCTTCACCAGCGTCTTGCTGAAGTCCCACATCAGCCCGCCGCCGCTGTGCGCGTCGTCCATGACGGCCGTGAAGGCGTCCACGAACCGGTCGACCTCCGGCTCGCCGACGACCAGCGGCGGGATCAGCTTGATCACCTCCAGGTGGTCGCCGGAGACCTGGGTGAGGATCCGGTGCCGCTGCAGCAGCGGTACGACGACCATCTGCGCGAACAGTCCCTTGCGGGCGGCCTGCAGCATGGTCCAACGGCTGCGCAGCTTCAGCGACTTGGGCCTGCCGAACTCGATGCCGATCATCAGGCCCCGGCCGCGTACGTCGGCGAGCAGCTCGTACTTGTCGATCAGCGCCGCCAGCCGGGACTTCAGGAGGTCGCCCGTACGGCGGGCGTTCGCGACGATCTGCTCGTCCTCCATGACCGACAGCACGGCGAGGCCGGCCGCCATGGCCTGGGCGTTGGAGCCGAAGCTGGCGGAGTGGACCAGCACCCGGTCCATGGACGAGTAGACCTTCTTGAAGATCCAGTCCTTGCCGAGGGTGGCGCCGACGGGGACGTACCCGCCGGACAGGGCCTTGGCGACGCAGACCAGGTCCGGTTCGACGCCCTCCTCGTGCTGGTAGGCGTAGAAGTCGCCGGTGCGGCCGAGGCCCGTCTGGACCTCGTCGGCGATGAGCAGCGCCTTGTGCCGGCGCAGGAGTTCCTGGGCGGCGCGCAGATAGCCGGGCGGGCTCTCGTACACACCCTTGCCCTGGATCGGCTCGACGATCAGGGCGGCGACGTCGCCCTTCTTCAACTCCCTCTCCAGCGCCTCGAGATCACCGAGCGGAACGGCCGTGTCGGGCAGCAGCGGGGCGAAGCCGTCGCGGAAGCCGTCCTCGCCGTTGACCGACAGCGAACCGGTGGTCAGCCCGTGGAAGGCGTGGTCGCAGTACAGGACGCGCGGCCTGCCGGTGGCGAAGCGGGCGAACTTCAGCGCTGTCTCCACCGCCTCCGTACCGCTGTTGCCGAAGAACACCCGGTCCAGGTGCGGGCTGTACGTCAGCAGCTTCTCCGCGAGCAGTCCCGGCAGCGGCTGGCAGTCGAAGCGGGTGAGGTCGGCGAGAGAGGCGTCGAGGACGTCGTGCAGCGCCTTGCGGACGACGGGGTGGTGGCGGCCGACGCCCATCACCCCGAACCCGGCGAGCATGTCCAGGTAGTCGTTGCCGTCCGCGTCCCAGAAATGGGCGCCCTCGGCCCGCTCGTAGACCTTGTCGAAGCCGATCGTGTGCAGCATGCGCGGGAGTTGGTGGTTCAGGTACTTCCCGTGCAGCTCGTAGCGCTCGGCTCCGCGCTCGGCCAAGAGTGCGCCGAGGTCGAACTCCTTGGTCATTCAGCCCTCTCCTTGACGGTGCCGTCCGCCTGTTCCTTGACGGCCAGGGTGTCCTCGGCCTCCTTGACGGCGAGGCTCGCGCTGATCCGGCCGGCCACCTCCACCGGCGTGAGACCGATGTCGGCCAGCACCTCACCGCGCTTGGCATGCGCGAGGAACTGCTCCGGGATGCCGAACCGCCGTACGGGGACGTCGACTTCGGCGTCCGAGAGGGCGAGCGCGACCGCCGAGCCCACTCCGGCGGAGCGGCTGTTGTCCTCGACGACGGCGACCAGCCGGTGCTCGGCGGCGAGCCGCACGAGCGCCGGGTCCACGGGCTTGACCCAGCGAGGGTCGACGACCGTGCAGGAGATCCCGCGCGCCCGGAGCAGTTCGGCGGCCTGCAGACACACCGGTGCCATCACACCGACGGCGACCAGCAGCACCTCCGGGGTGCCGGGGCCGCGGTGCAGGACGTCGAGGCCGCCGACCCGGTCGACGGCCGGGATCTCGGGTCCCACCGACTCCTTCGGGAAGCGGACCAGGGTCGGCGCGTCGTCGACGGCGACGGCCTCGCGCAGCTGGGCGCGCAGTTGGTCGGCGTCGCGCGGCGCGGCGATCCTGAGGCCGGGGACGACCTGGAGGATCGACATGTCCCACATGCCGTTGTGGGAGGGCCCGTCGACGCCCGTGACGCCCGCCCGGTCCAGCACGAACGTCACGCCGCAGCGGTGCAGGGCCACGTCCATCAGCAACTGGTCGAAGGCGCGGTTGAGGAAGGTGGCGTAGACGGCGACCACGGGGTGCAGGCCCCCGGTCGCCAGACCGGCCGCGCTCACCGCCGCGTGCTGCTCGGCGATGCCCACGTCCCACACCCGGTCCGGGAACCTGGCGGCGAACTTGCCGAGACCCACCGGGTGCAGCATCGCCGCGGTGATCGCGACGACGTCCTCCCGCTCCTCCCCGATCCTGACGATCTCGTCGCCGAACACCGAGGTCCAGGACGGGGAGCCGGCCGGCGTGAGCGGCTCGCAGGTGAGCGGGTCCATCACGCCGACGGTGTGGAAGTGGTCCTCCTCGTGGGCGAGGGCGGGCTCGTAGCCGCGGCCCTTCTCCGTGAGGCAGTGGACGAGGACCGGCCCGTGGAAGCGTTTCGCCCGCCGCAGCGCGGACTCCACGGCGCCGATGTCGTGTCCGTCGATCGGGCCGACGTACTTCAGGCCCAGGTCCTCGAACATCCCCTGCGGGGCGAAGGCGTCCTTGAAGCCCTTCTTCGCGCCGTGCAGGGACTCGTAGATGGTGTTGCCGACGACGGGCGTGCGCAGCAGCACGTCCTTGCCCCAGGCGAGCACCTTCTCGTAGCCGTCGGTGGTGCGCAGGGTGGCCAGGTGGTTGGCGAGGCCGCCGATGGTGGGCGCGTAGGAGCGCTCGTTGTCGTTGACGACGATGATCAGCGGCCGGTCCTTGGCTGCCGCGATGTTGTTCAGCGCCTCCCAGGCCATGCCGCCGGTCAGCGCGCCGTCGCCGATGACCGCGACGACATGCCCGTTCTCGCCCTGCACCTGGCGGGCCTTGGCGAGACCGTCGGCCCAGCCGAGCGCGGTGGAGGCGTGGCTGTTCTCGACGATGTCGTGCTCGGACTCCTCGCGCGAGGGGTAGCCGGACAGGCCGCCCTTGCCGCGCAGCTTGGAGAAGTCCTTGCGCCCGGTGAGGATCTTGTGGACGTAGCTCTGGTGGCCGGTGTCCCACACGATGCGGTCGACGGGCGACTCGAAGACCCGGTGCAGCGCGATGGACAGTTCCACCACGCCCAGGTTGGGCCCGAGGTGCCCGCCCGTCCTGGCCACCGCGTGCACCAGGAACTCCCTGATCTCCTCGGACAGTTCGCGAAGTTCGCTCTCGGACAGCGCCTTCAGGTCTCGTGGTCCCCGGATGTTCTCCAGAATGGTCACGGTCGGGCCCCCTTCGGTCCGTGCTGTTCAACTCACGGTGACGGCCGGCTCCCCCGACGCGACGCCGTCCTGTTCCATCTGCTCGGCGATCTTCATCGCCTCCTCGATGAGGGTCTCCACGATCTTCGACTCGGGGACGGTCTTGACGACCTCGCCCTTGACGAAGATCTGCCCCTTGCCGTTGCCGGAGGCGACCCCCAGGTCGGCCTCCCGCGCCTCACCGGGACCGTTGACCACACAGCCCATCACGGCTACCCGCAACGGGACTTCCATGCCCTCCAGGCCCGCCGTGACCTCGTCGGCGAGCTTGTAGACGTCGACCTGCGCCCGACCGCAGGACGGACAGGACACGATCTCCAGCCGCCGCTGCCTGAGGCCCAAGGACTCCAGGATCTGGATGCCGACCTTGACCTCCTCGGCGGGCGGGGCCGACAGGGAGACCCGGATGGTGTCGCCGATGCCCTGGGAGAGCAGCGCCCCGAAGGCGACCGCCGACTTGATCGTGCCCTGGAAGGCGGGACCGGCCTCGGTCACGCCCAGGTGCAGCGGGTACTCGCACTGGGCGGCGAGCTGCCGGTAGGCCTCGATCATCACGACCGGGTCGTTGTGCTTGACCGAGATCTTGATGTCCCGGAAGTCGTGCTCCTCGAAGAGCGACGCCTCCCACAGCGCCGATTCGACCAGCGCCTCGGGTGTCGCCCTGCCGTACTTCTGCAGCAGCCGCTTGTCGAGCGAGCCCGCGTTGACCCCGATCCGGATCGGCGTGCCGTGGTCCTTGGCGGCCCGCGCGATCTCCTTGATCTGGTCGTCGAACTTCTTGATGTTGCCGGGGTTCACCCGCACTGCCGCGCAGCCCGCCTCGATGGCCGCGAAGACGTACTTCGGCTGGAAGTGGATGTCGGCGATGACCGGGATCTGCGACTTGCGGGCGATCGTCGCGAGGGCGTCCGCGTCGTCCTGCGTGGGGCAGGCGACGCGGACGATCTGGCAGCCGGACGCGGTGAGTTCCGCGATCTGCTGCAGGGTGGCGCCGATGTCCGACGTACGGGTCGTCGTCATCGACTGCACCGACACCGGGGCCCCGCCCCCGACCGGCACCGGCCCGACATGGATCTGCCGCGACACGCGCCGCTCGGCGATCGGCCGGGCCGGTACCTCGGGGACGCCCAGGGAGATGGCGCTCACGTCGTCACTCCCGGTTTCCCGCGACCGTCTCGCGCATCGCGCGCAGGGACTCCTTCAGCGACCCCATGGTCGCGAGGACGGCGGTGGGCTCGTAGCCGCAGTGCGCCATGCAGTTGGCGCAGCGCGGGTCCTTGCCGCGGCCGTACTTGTCCCAGTCGGTCTTCTCGATGAGTTCGCGGTACGTCGGCACGTACCCGTCGCTCATCAGGTAGCAGGGTCGCTGCCAGCCGAACAGGGAGTAGTTCGGGATCGCCCATGCGGTGCACGGGAAGTCGACCTTGCCCTCCAGGAAGTCCAGGAAGAGCGGGGAGTGGTTCAGCCGCCACTTGCGCCGGTTGCCGCCCGCGAAGGCCTTCTTGAACAGCTCGCGGGTCTGCTCCACGCCCAGGAAGTGCTCCTGGTCGGGCGCCTTCTCGTAGGCGTAGGCGGGCGAGATCATCATCTCGTCGACCTCTAGGTCGTCGTTGAGGAAGTTGAGCACCTCGATGATGGTCTGAGGGGTGTCGGTGTTGAAGAAGGTCGAGTTGGTGGTGACCCGGAAGCCGCGCCGCTTGGCCTCCTTGATCGCCTCCACGGCCTCGTCGAACACGCCCTCCTTGGCCACCGACTCGTCGTGCCTCTCCTGCAGACCGTCGATGTGCACCGTGAAGGCGAAGTACGGGGAGGGCTTGAACTTGTCCATCTTCTTGCGCAGCAGCATGGCGTTGGTGCAGAGGAAGACGTACTTCTTCTTGGCCACCAACTGCCGCACGATCTCATCGATCTGAGGGTGCATCAGCGGCTCGCCGCCGGCGATGGACACCATCGGCGCACCGGACTCCAGCACCGCGCCCACGGCCTGCGCGACCGGCATGCGCTGCTTGAGCACGCCCGCCGGGTGCTGGATCTTGCCGCAGCCCTCGCACTTCAGGTTGCATGCGAAAAGAGGTTCCAGCTCCACGATGATCGGGAACTTGTCCCGCTTGCGGAGCTTCTGTTCGGCCAAGTATGTAGCGACCTTGATGGACTGGCGCAGCGGCATGGCCATCTGGCTCACCTCCGGGGGAGCAGCAAAGAACGGTGCCATTCGAAGAAAGCGGGAAGTACGGAACGAAGGACGCGGAAGGCTGATATTCCACCGCGCACCGTGCCGATCCGGACGAGTTCATGTTCAGGAGCGTCCACGACCACCCGTACGGCCGCAACTGGGCGCTCGCGGGTGCGCACGGCGCTCAGGAGCGTCGCCGCCGATTCCATGTCGACCGCGATCGCGCCGGTCGCGAGCAGATCCGACCGTTCCTGACCGCGGACGACATGATCGGAGCCGGTGAGCGGCCCGGTGTGGACGGTGCGGCCGGGCACGGCGCGCACCAGTGCCTCGACCAGCAGCTCGGTGCCGACGCACGGGACGGTCCCGCGCGGATGCCGGGTCTCCTCGGCGACGACCAGGTCGCCGGGGTGCATGCCGGGGGCGAGGCCGGCGCAGAAGCCGGTGGCCAGGACGGCGGCCCCGGCGAGCTGCGGCCGGGACAGCACCCGGGTGGTGGAGACCTCGGCCGCCTCGGGCCCCATGCCGGTGCGCAGCACGGTGACCGGCCCGCCGGCCCCACCCGGGTCGCTCGTGCGCAGGGCGAAGCGTTCGATGCCGAGCGCGCAGGCGATCAGCAGCGGGGCGGGGGCGGGCTCGGTGGTCATCAGCCCCCCTTGCCGACGGCTGCCACCACGGAGGGCTCTCCGTGGACGTACCGGCCGAGGGCGGTCAGCGGGAAGACCTGCCGGTAGAGGTGGTAGTTGATGGAGAAGTCCCAGGGGAAGCCGGTTCCGGTGAAGTACGGCTCGTCCCAGGAGCCGTCCTCGCGCTGAGTGGCCGCGAGCCATGCGACGCCGCGCTCGACGGCCTTGGACTCCTGCTCCCCCGCCGCGAGCAGGGCCATCAGCGCCCACGCGGTCTGCGAGGCGGTGGAGGCGCCCTTGCCGCTCCACTTCCTCGCGTCCTTGTAGGAGCGAAGATCCTCGCCCCAGCCGCCGTCGTCGTTCTGCACCGACTCCAGCCAGGCGACCGCACGGCGGATCGCCGGGTGTGAGCCGGGGAAGCCGGCCGCGACGAGGGCGGGGACGACGGACCCGGTGCCGTAGACGTAGTTGACGCCCCAGCGCCCGAACCACGAGCCGTCCGGCTCCTGTTCGGCCAGCAGCCACTCGATGCCGCGCCGGGTGCGCGGGTCGTGGGAGAGGCCCTCGACGGCCAGCATCTCCACCACATGGGCGGTGACGTCGGCGGACGGAGGGTCGATGACCTCGCCGAAGTCGCAGAACGGCAGCCGGTTGGGGAAGGGACTGGTGTTGTCGACGTCGAAGGCGCCCCAGCCGCCGTTCCTGGACTGCATGCCGAGGTTCCAGCGCACCCCGCGCCCGATGGCCTTCTCCACCCGCTCCGGGTCGTGGTGTCTGACCCGGCGCAGCGCGAGGATCACCTCGGCGGTGTCGTCGATGTCGGGATAGTTGTCGTTGTGGAACTCGAACGCCCAGCCGCCGGGCGGCAGTTGGGGTCGCTTGACCGCCCAGTCGCCGGGCCGGACGATCTCCTCGCCGAGCATCCAGTCGGCGGCCCTGACGAGTTGCGGGTGGTCGGCCGGGACGCCCGCGTCGACGAGGGCGATGGTGGCGAGGCAGGTGTCCCACACCGGCGACTGGCAGGCCTCGATCATCCGGGCCCCGTCCTCGCGCCACACCGCGAAGCGGTCCAGGGACGCCAGCCCCTCACGGATGACCGGGTGTTCGAGGTCATAGCCGAGCAGGTACAGGGCGATGACCGAGTAGACGGCCGGCGGCTGGATGCCACCCCAGCAGCCGTCGTTCTCCTGCCGCTCGATGATCCAGCGGGCCGCGGAGTTCATCGCCGCCCTGCGCAGCCGGCGCGGCACGACCTTGCGCAGCTGGTGCAGCGCCTTGTCGAGACGCTGGAAGGCACCGTCCCAACTGGCCATCGGGGCAAGGGGTCTGGGCGGATTGGGCTGGGCCGGGTCGGTGTGCAGTTCGTCGAGCGGGAAGGGCGCGGGCCGCACCGGCCGCTTCGCCGAGACGATCGTCAGCGGGACGATGGTCTGCCGGGCCCAGCACCCGAAGTCGTAGATGTTCAGCGGCATCCACTGGGGGAAGTAGATCAGCTCCGGCGGCAGTTCGGGCAGGTCCTCCCACTTCCACCAGCCGAACAGGGCGAGCCAGATCCGGGTGAAGACACGGGCCGCGGCGATGCCGCCCTGGTCCCGGATCCAGGCGGAGGCCTTCGCCATGTGCGGGGCGTCCGGCTCGTCGCCGGCCAGGCGCAGGGCGACGTACGCCTCGATGGTGGTGGACAGTTCGCCGGGTCCGCCGTAGAAGGTGGCCCAGGTGCCGTCCGCGCGCTGCTCGCCGCGGATGAAGAGTCCGGCGGCGTGCCGTGTGGAGTCGTCGAGGATGCCCAGGAACTGCCGCAGCAGCAGGTCCTCGGCGTCCATCGTCACATTGGTCTCGAGGTCGCCCTTCCACCAGCCCTGGGCGTCCTGCCGCGACAGCAGGAAGTCGGTGGAGCGTTGTACGGCGCGTACGGCGGCGTCGCGTACCCCCGCCGCCACGGGGGTGGTGCTGTCGGTTTCGCTGGCCGAGGCAGCTCGGGGCGACACGGCCCCGGTGCTTCCGTCGGTCGTCGCTGTCATGGCTTCCCCTTCGTGCAGTCGTGCGAGTCGTGCTGCTGTGGGTCCGCCGTCGGCCGGTGCCGGAAACCTCCTGCCGGCACCGGCCGGCGACTACGCGAGGGCTATTCGACCGATAATGATCATCTCTTCCGTACGACGACGAAATCGGCGAGCGCCGCGAACCGGTCCCGCACCGGGTCGGGCATGTCGATGGCGTGCAGGGCCTCCACGGCGACCGTGTGCTGGCGGCGGGCCTCCTCGGCCGTCCACTCGCGGCCGCCCGCCTTCTCGATGAGGGCGGCGCGGGCGGCGAACTCCTCCTCGGAGAAGTTCTCGAAGTCGCTGCTCTTGGCGTCGGCGGCGAGGATCTCGCCGAGCCGCTCGGAGGCCGGGCCGCCGGCCGCGAGGGCGGCCACCACCGGCAGGGACTTCTTGCGCTGGCGCAGGTCGCTCCAGGTCTGCTTGCCGGTGGAGACCGGGTCGCCCCAGATACCGAGCAGGTCGTCCACGGCCTGGAAGGCGAGTCCGAGGTGGTAGCCGTACTTCTCCAGCGTGTCCGCGGTGCGGTCGTCGGCGCCGCCGAGCACCGCGCCGATGGAGGAGGCGCAGGCGAGCAGGGCGCCGGTCTTGTTGCCCTCCATCTCCAGGCACTCCTCGACGCTGACGCGGTCGCGGTGCTCGTAGGAGATGTCCTGGGCCTGGCCGTCGATCAGGGCGCGGGTGGCGGTGGTGAGGCGTCGGGTGGCGCGGCCGGCCTCGACCGAGCCGAGTTCCAGGAGGACCTCGTTGGCGAGGGCGAACAGGGCGTCGCCGACGAGGATCGCCTGGGCGGGGCCGTGCACCTTCCACACGGTGTCGCGGTGGCGGCGCTGTTCGTCGCCGTCCATCAGGTCGTCGTGCAGCAGGGAGAAGTTGTGGACGAGTTCGACGGCGACGGCGCCGGGGATGCCGACCTCGGGCGCGGCGCCGGTGACCTCGGCGGACAGCACGGCAAGGGCGGGGCGCACGGCCTTGCCGCCGTCGCCGTCGGCGGGGTTGCCCTGCGCGTCGATCCAGCCGAAGTGGTAGGCGGAAACGGTGTCCATGGGAGGGGCCAGACGGTCCACGGCCGCCCGCAGTACCGGTGTGGCAAGGGTCCGGCCGCGCTCCAGGAGCGCGGTCACGTCCACTGCGGTCGCTCGATCGGCCGTCTCGGCCGGGGGCACAGTGGGCACAGTCTCTCCTCTTGTTGCGGTACCGGGGGTGCGGGGGCCGCCTGCCGCCTGCTGATCGAGCATCACGCGGCCTCCTCGACGTCGAAGAGGTGGTGGGGGCGGGGCCGGCCCAGGGCGGAGAGCGCGGCGTCCGCCGCGCTCACACCGCTGCGGACCGCACTCTCCATGGTCGCGGGCCACCCGGTGGCGGTCCACGCTCCGGCCAGGTAGAGGCCGGGGGCTTTCGTACGGGCGCCGGGCCGCAGCCGTCCGACGCCGGGGGTCGGAGCGAACGTCGCCGTGCGCTCCCTGGTCACGAAGAAGTCCCGCACCACGGCGCCGCGGGCACCGGGAAGCAGTCGCTCCAGTTCGGGCAGGTACCGCTCGCGCAGCGCCGCGACCGGTTCGTCGATCTCGTCCTGCGCCGCCGACTGCGACAGCGCGAGGTACTGGCCCTCGCGCAGCCCGGAGGCGTCTGTGCGGTCGAAGATCCACTGCACGGGGCTGCCGAGGGCCGCGAAGAAGGGCTTCGTGAGCACCTTGCGGTCGTAGACGACATGGACGTTGAGGATCGGCGCGGTGCCGATGCGCAGAAGATTTTCCGGAGCGTCGAGCGCGCCCTCGGGCAGCAGGTCATGCGCCTCGCGCTGGGGTACAGCGAGCACCACGGCGTCCGGTGTGAACGTCTCGCCGGGAACCTGAACGCGCGGGTTCCCGTTCTCGTCAGTAGAGATGGAGGTGACGCGTGTACGGACCTCGGTACGCACGCCCGCGGAGTCGAGCGCCTTGCGGGCCAGCCGGTCGTGCAGTTCGCCCAGCGGGACGCGAGCCCATCCGATGTCGGCCGCTCCCGGGTCGGACAGCAGACCGGTCTTGAACACCATCGCGGCGAGCCCCAGCGAGGCGTCGCCCGCGACCGCGTTGAGGGTGGCGACCCCGACCAGGTCCCACAGGGCCTCGACGGCACGCGCCGACTGACCGTGCGCGGTCAGCCAGCTGCCGAAGTCCTGCGTGTCCAGGGTCGGATCGGCGAGGTCGAGCCCCTTGAGCGCGAGCGCGGCACGGCCCACCCTGGCGCGCTCGGCGAGCGAGAGATGCGGATACGTCGCCAGGCTGCGCCCCAGATGCAGCGGCACCGGCAGGGCGTCGCGCCGCAGCCTGCCCAGCCGCCGTCCCTCGGGCTTCGCGAGGTCGAGCACCGGCACGTCGAGACGATCCTGCAGCGGTGCGAGCTCCGTCGCCTCGATCCGGTCGAGGAACCAGCGGTAGGCGGTGCAGCAGCGCAGATAGACGTGCTGTCCGTTGTCGACGGTCAGGTCGCCGCGCTGGAAGGAGAAGGCGAGCCCGCCGAGGCGCGGCCGGCCTTCGAGCAGGGTGACGCGCACGCCGGCGTCGGCGAGGGCGAGGGCAGCGGTGATGCCGGCGAGACCGCCGCCGATCACGACGGCGTCCCGCCCGGGTCGTCCCGGGATGTCGGCGACCAGTCCCTCGGACCGCGTGCCGTCGTTCATCGTGCGCCCTCCCCTGCGCGACCGCCGTGGTGGAACCGTGCACGGTCGGCCGTCGCAGTCAGGGACGCCGTCTCCCGGCGGAGGGTTGCGTGCCGCTTTTCTCCGCCCGCATCACCTTGGACCGGATTGTCCATCAGGCGCGCCTCCTGACGGTCCGCCGTGTCACGTTCCGGGCGTCCAGGCCGGACAGCCCGCGCACGGCGACGTAGGCCTTCTCCCGGCCGGGCAGCGAGACCCGGCCGCGCAGCACGGCCTCCGGGTCGCGCTCGATGCGGTCGAGCAGTCGGCGGTAGATGCCGGCCATGGCGGCGACACAGGCGCCGCTGCGCCGGTCGAGCATGGGCAGCAGCCGGTAGCCCTCGGCGAAAAGGGCGCGGGCCCTGCGCACCTCGAAGTGCACGAGGCCCGCGAAGTCGGAGCCCTCCGGCGGGGTCGGGCCGTCGAACCCGGCCGAGCAGCCGAACTTCGCGAGATCGTCGGAGGGCAGATAGGTGCGGCCGCCCTCGGCGTCCTCGCGGACGTCTCTGAGGATGTTCGTCAGCTGCAGCGCGAGGCCCAGGGTGTCCGCGTACTCCGGGGCGCGCTCGGCGCCGCGCGCCCCCGGTTCCGTACCGAACACGCCGAGTGAGAGACGGCCGATCGCGCCCGCGACGCACCGGCAGTAGACCTTCAGGTCGTCCCAGGTCTCGTAGGTCTCGCCGCGCACGTCCATCAGCACGCCGTCGATCAGCTCGTCCAGGCCGCCGAGCGGGACCGGGAAGGCCTCGGCGGCGTGCGCGAGGGCGACCGCGACGGGATCGGTGTCGTCCTCGGCGACCTCCCCCTCGCGCACCCGGGTCAGCAGCGCCCGGGTGTCCTCGAGTCTCGCCGCCTTGACCTCGTCCGCCAGGTCACCGTCGCCGATGTCGTCGACGCGCCTGGAGAACGCGTACAGCGCCGACATCGCGCGCCGCTTCGGCGTCGGCAGCAGTCTGATGCCGTACGCGAAGTTGCGCGCCTGATGTCCGGTGACGGCCTCGCAGTAGCGGTAGGCGGCGAGTACCGGTGCGGACACGTGTTGTTCGAACTCCACGGTCCGGATCACCCCTCTCCTCGCAGAGTCACGCCCACCTCGCGCAGCAGCTGGACCTTGCCGGGCTTGGGCGGGCCGGGAAGTACGTCGTATTCGGCGGCGGCGATCGCGCGGACCGCCGCCCTTCCCCCCGCCACGAACCCCGCGAGCAGCAGCTTCAGCCTGCCCTGGACGCTACCCACCAGGGGAGCGCCTTCATTCAGGAGAACGCGGGCGCGTTCTGTTTCGTATGCGACCAGTGCGCGCACCGATGCGCCCGCGGTGGCCGTGGCGAGATCCGCCTCCTGGACATGGAACCGCTTCATGTCCTCGGCGGGCAGATAGATGCGGTCGCGGCCCAGGTCCTCGGCCACGTCCTGCAGGTGTTCGACGATCTGGAGTGCGGTGCAGACCGCGTCGGAGAGGCGGATGCGCTCGGGCGTCGAGGTGCCGGTGACGGACAGCACCAGACGGCCGACGGGGTTGGCCGACAGTTCGCAGTAGGCGAGCAGGTCGTCGTAGGTCTCGTAGCGGCTGACGAGCTGGTCCTGGCGGTTGGCGGCGATCAGTCCGCGGAAGGGCTCGGGGGTGAGCGAGCGGCGGCGGACGGTGGACTGCAGGCGGCGCAGGAGGGGGTGGCGGGGTTCCCCGGTGAAGACGCGGTTCAGGTCGGCCTCGAAGGCGTCCAGGAGCAGCAGCCGGTCCTCGGCGTCGGCAGGCGACACGCCGAGCAGCCTGGCGTCGGCGCCGCCGGGGGCGAGGTCGCCGTCGCCGATGTCGTCGACGAGGCGCGCGAAGCCGTACACGGCCATGAGGTCGTCGCGCCAGGCCCGGGGCAGGAAGAAGGGGGCCACGGGGAAGTTCTCGCCCGCGGCCTTGTCGAGCGTGCCGCGCTCCGTGTCGAGCAAGCGCGACGTGCCGGTTCCCGTCACCGCTCGCTGCCCGGGGCGGGGACGGCACAGGCTGCTGCGTTGAGCTGGGGAGTTTCCGTAGCCATTGCCGTCACATCTCCCGTTCTACACCGCCGACCCAATACACACTATTTCGGACACGCCGCCCGGCCATCCGTGCGACTGTCCCGCTTGAGGGTGTCGCGCATTATCGCCCCACTTTGCCGCGTTTCGGGACCGGTACAGCTTACGTTGTACAACGCAGCGAGCTTCCCTGGGGTGTCCTGCACATCACAACAACACACCGATTGGTGTCAAGATTCCTAAGGCGAGCCCGAGTTGACGTTTCCTTTGCAGACGCCGGGCCCCGCCGCTGGGGTTGCGGCGGGGCCCGGCGATCCGTCTGGCAGTTGTGTCCAGGCGGGAGTGGACTACTTGCCCGTGAACTTCTCGTACTCCTTGAGGACCTCTTCGGTCGGTCCGTCCATGCGCAGCTCGCCGCGTTCCAGCCACAGCACCCGGTCGCAGGTGTCGCGGATCGAGTTGTTGTTGTGGCTGACCAGGAACACCGTGCCGGCCTTCTTGCGCAGCTCGCGGATGCGTTCCTCGGAGCGCTTCTGGAACTTGCGGTCGCCGGTGGCCAGCGCCTCGTCGATCATGAGGACGTCGTGGTCCTTGGCGGCGGCGATGGAGAAGCGCAGCCGGGCCGCCATGCCGGAGGAGTAGGTCCGCATCGGCAGGGTGATGAAGTCGCCCTTCTCGTTGATGCCCGAGAAGTCGACGATCTCCTGGTAACGCTCCCTGACCTGCTCGCGGGACATGCCCATGGCGAGGCCGCCGAGGATCACGTTCCGCTCGCCCGTCAGGTCGTTCATCAGGGCCGCGTTCACGCCCAGCAGGGACGGCTGGCCGTTGGTGTACACCTTGCCGCTCTCGGCGGGCAGCAGCCCGGCGATGGCCCGCAGCAGGGTCGACTTGCCGGAGCCGTTGGAGCCGATCAGACCGACGGCCTCCCCGCGGTAGGCGACGAAGGAGACGCCCTTGACGGCGTGCACCTTGCGCACCCCGCGCTCCTCGCCGCGCTTGAGGATGCGGCTGAGGGCGGCGGTGGCGCTGCCCTTGCCGGTCTTGGCGCCGTGCACGCGGTAGACGATGTGCAGCTCGTCCGCGATGACGGTGGGGATCCGCTCCCCCTGCTGCTCGGTGCTCGGCTCAGCCACGGCCGTACCTCTCCTCCGCCTTCCAGAAGTACACGAAGCCGCCCAGGGCGAACAGCGCCGCCCAGCCCCCGGCGACCGCCCAGACGTGGTCGGGCAGGTTCTCGGCGCCGTAGCCGTCGATCAGGGCGAAGCGCATCAGGTCCATGTAGATCGCGGTGGGGTTCCACTGCAGGACGTTCGCCAGCCACTGCGGCTTGTCGGCCAGCATGACGGGGATGGAGAACATCACGCCGGACGCGTACATCCACGTCCGCATCACGAACGGCATGAGCTGCGCGAGGTCGGGGGTCTTGGCGCCCGCCCGGGCCATGATCAGCGCGAGTCCGGTGTTGAAGAGGAACTGCAGCGCCAGCACCGGGACGATCAGCAGCCAGGACAGGTCCGGCAGGCTGCCGAAGCCGGCGGCCACCGCGAACAGCACGATCATCGAGAAGAGCAGCTGCTGGAGCTGCTGGAGCGCGAACGAGATCGGCAGCGAGGCGCGCGGGAAGTGCAGCGCCCGCACCAGGCCGAGGTTGCCGGAGATCGCCCGCACGCCCGCCATCACCGAGCTCTGCGTGAAGGTGAACACGAACACGCCCGTCACCAGGAACGGGATGTAGACGTCGCGCGGCAGACCGCGGTTCGCCTTGAGGATCAGGCCGAAGATGAAGAAGTACACCGCGGCGTTCAGCAGCGGGGTCGCCACCTGCCACAGCTGGCCCAGCTTCGCCTGGCTGTACTGCGCGGTCAGCTTCGCGCGGGAGAAGGCCATGATGAAGTGACGGCGGTCCCAGAGCTGGCGGACGTACTCGGCGAGGGAGGGGCGGGCGCCGCTCACGGTCAGCCCGTACCGTGCGGCGAGCCGGCTCGCCGTGAGGCCCTCGTCGGGCGACACGGCCGCGCCGAGGGCGACCCTGTCGTCGTGCGTTGTCTCACTCACTGGTGGATAACCTTCGTCTTCCTGATGCCCGGCCTGTGCGGGCACGTCATCAGCCCGGTACCCCGCTGGGGCCCGAACGCTCTCGGGAACACTCGCTTCCGTAGGAACGAGCTTGTCAGATCACGGGGGGCCGTCCCAGTCGGGTCAGCCGCCACACGGTACGCCACTTCATGGGCCGGCGCGGGCCGCACGGGGTGCTCCAGCCCTCCCGGAACCCGCCGAACCAGGCCCTCAGCGCGGGCCGCGAGGGGCGGCGGACCAGGGTGAGCAGCATCCACACCCCGAGGTAGACCGGGACGAGGGGCGCGGGGAGGTTGCGGCGGGCGAGCCAGACGCGGTTGCGGGCGACCATGCGGTGGTAGACCGCGTGCCGCGAGGGAGCGGTCGTGGGGTGGTACAGCACCATGTCGGAGCGGTAGTCGATCATCCAGCCCGCGTCGAGGGCCCGCCAGGCGAGGTCGGTCTCCTCGTGGGCGTAGAAGAACTCGTCCGGCAGTCCGCCGACCTCGGCGAAGACCCGGGTACGGACGGCGTTGGCGCCGCCGAGGAAGGTGGTGACCCGGGAGGAGCGCATCGGGTCGGCGGCACGCAGCCGCGGGACATGCCGGCGCTGGGTGATGCCGGTGTCGGGGTCGGCGATGCGGAAGCTGACGATGCCGAGCCTCGGGTCGGCCGTGAAGGCCTGCCGGCACAGCTCGGCGGTGTCGTGGCCCGCGAGGAGGCCGTCGTCGTCGAGGAACATCAATATGTCGACGTCCCGGCCACCGGGGCCGAAGGCCTCGATGCCGACGTTGCGGCCGCCCGGGATGCCGAGGTTCTCGGGCAGCTCTATCGTCCGGACGCCGTCCGGGACCTCCGGCACGGGCGAGCCGTTGCCGACCACGACCACCTCGACCGGGTCGCCGTCCTGCTTGGCCACCGAGTCGAGGAGGGCGCGGAGTTCGTCGGGGCGGTTGCCCATCGTGATGATGACCGCGCCGACCTTCATCCCGCTCACTTCAGCCTGCTGGAGGCGAGGATGGACACCAGGTGCAGCAGGGTCTGCAGCAGCGCGATGCCGGCCAGGACGGCCACACCGAGCCGGGAGAAGAACAGGTCGCCGCGCGCCTGGTCGACGACGGCCAGCACCAGGATCAGCAGGGACGCCTCGATGCCGAGGATCAGCCGGTGGAACTTGAAGGCCGCGGCGGCCCGGCGGGCCAGCGCCATGCCGGAGGAGCGCATCTCGGCGGCGGCCTCCTTGACCGGGGGCAGACCGCCCTGGTGCCGGGCGACCTGGACCAGGTCGGTCTCGGCCTTGATCAGGATGGCGCCGAGCGCGGCCAGCGTGCCGAGGAACGCCCACAGCCAGTCGATGCGGCCGCCGCCCCACAGGTCGGCGGCGCGCAGCCCGAAGCCGACGAGCACGGCGGCGTCGGTGAGGTAGGCGCCGACCCGGTCGAGGTAGACACCATTGAGGGAGTACTGCTTCTTCCAGCGCGCGATCTCGCCGTCGACGCAGTCCAGCAGCAGATACATCTGCACGCAGAACACGCCGAGCACGGCGCCCGCGATCCCCGGCACCAGGAGCGCCGGGGCCGCGAGCACGCCGAAGACGGTCATCAGGTACGTGAGCTGGTTGGGCGTGACCCTGGTGTTCACCAGGTAGCGGTCGACCCGCAGGGACACCTCACGCATGTAGAGGCGTCCCATCCAGTGCTCACCGCTGCGCCGGTCCTTGACCCCAGCGGGGTGGACGACCGGACGGAGTTCAGCTACCGATGGCCTTGACATAGTCGGCGTAGATGTCCTTGATCTGGTCGGTTTTCAGGTCGAGGTGTTCGAGGATGGTGTAGCGGCCGGGCCGGGTCTCCGGCGCGAACTCCACGGCGCGGACGAACTCGTCCACCGTGAAGCCGATCTCCTCCGGCAGCACCGGAAGCCCGTGCCGGCGCAGCACCTCGGCCATGTCGGCCGACTCCTCGTGCGCGCCCCGCAGGAACATGGCGAAGGCGGCACCGAGGCCGCACTGCTCGCCGTGGCTCGCCGCGCGCTTGGGGTAGAGCAGGTCGAAGGCGTGGTTGATCTCGTGACACGAGCCCGACGCCGGACGTGAGTCGCCCGAGATGGACATGGCGACACCGGTGAGGACCAGCGCCTCCGCGAGCACCTGGAGGAAGCCGTTGTCGCCCACTCCGCCCGGGTGCCGGAGCACCGCCTCGCCGGCCTGGCGGGCCATGGCCGCGGCGAGACCGTCGATCTTCTCGCCCTTGATCCGGTTGGCCAGCTCCCAGTCGGCGATCGCGTTGATGTTGGAGATCGCGTCGCCGATGCCCGCGCGCACGAACCGCACCGGGGCCTCGCGGATGACGTCGAGGTCGATGACGGCCGCTATCGGGTTGGGCACGCCGTACGATCCGCGGCCCGCGTCGTTGTCGAGGGTGGCGACGGGCGAGCACAGACCGTCGTGCGCGAGGTTCGTCGGTACGGCGACCAGGGGCAGCCCGATCCGCGCCGCGGCGAACTTGGCACAGTCGATGATCTTGCCGCCGCCGAGCCCCACGACCGCGTCGTAGTGGCCGGCCTTCATCTCGCCGGCCAGCCGGATCGCGTCGTCGAGGGTGCCCCCGCCGACCTCGTACCAGGTGGCGCCGGGCAGTGAGGGCTCCAGCCGCTCGCGCAGCCGGGCGCCGGAGCCGCCGCTGACGGCGACCGCCAGCCTGCCGGAGTGCGAGATGCGCTCGTCGGCGAGCACACAGGCCAGGTCGTCGAGGGCACCCGCGCGGATGTCCACGACGACCGGTGAGGGAATCAGCCTCGTCAGTACTGGCACGCGATCTCCCGTCCGCGGGCGAGATCGTCGTGGTTGTCGATCTCGACCCACTTGACGTCGCCGATCGGCGCCACGTCGATCCGGAAGCCGCGGTTCACGAGCTCCTGGTACCCGTGCTCGTAGAACTGCTGCGGGTCGCTCTCCCAGACGGTTTTCAGGGCGTCGGCCAGCTCCGGTGCGGCGTCGCCCTCGATGAGGGTGACGCCGATGTACTCGCCGGTGGCCTCGGCGGGGTCCATCAGCTTGGTGATCCTCGTCATGCCCTGGTCGGGATCGACGACGACCTTCATCTCCTCGTCGGCGAGGTTCTTCACGGTGTCCAGGGCCAGGATGATGCGCCGGCCCTCGCCGCGCGCGGCGAGCAGGGTCTTCTCGACGGAGACGGGGTGGACGGTGTCGCCGTTGGCGAGGATCACCCCGTCCTTGAGGGCGTCACGGCCGCACCACAGGGAGTAGGCGTTGTTCCACTCCTCGGCCTTGTCGTTGTCGATGAGGGTGAGCTTGAGGCCGTACTTCTGCTCCAGGGCCGCCTTGCGCTCGTACACGGCCTCCTTGCGGTAACCGACGATGACGGCGGCCTCTTTCAGGCCGATCTCGGCGAAGTTGCCGAGGGTCAGGTCGAGCACCGTGATCGAGTCCTCTATGCCCGCGGGCCCCACCGGCACCAGCGCCTTGGGCAGGCTGTCGGTGTAGGGGCGCAGACGCCGCCCGGCGCCCGCCGCCAGCACGAGGCCGATCATGCGGTTTCTCCTTCGTCGTGTACGGCGGGCGCCCCAGCGGACACCCAGAAGCGGATGCTCTCGACGAGCACCACCAGGGCGACGGCCACGGCGAGGACCGTGAGCGCGGCCTTGAACTGCGAGGCGGTGAGCGCGGCGGCCAGGACCGTGACGAGCAGCGTCCGTCCCTCGTGCCCCCCGACGGCGCGCACCAGCCAGGCCGGGGGCGCTCCGGCATTGCCACGGATGCGGTACACCGTGTCGTAGTGATGGTAGGCGACCGCGGCCACCAGCCCGAAAGCCGCGGGCAGCGCTCCGTTTACCCCGGATTCGGCCGCCAGCACCAGGACGGTGCCGTACTCGGCGGCGCGGAGGACGGGGGGAACGAGCCAGTCGAGGGCGCCTTTGAGGGGACGGGAGACGGCGACGGCGGAGAGCAGGACGTAGCCGACGGCGGCCAGTGCGGTGGGCCAGGCGGCGCCCCAGAGTGCGGCGGAGATCACTACGAGGAGACCGCCGGCGACGGCACCGACGGATGCCGGGACGCGGGGGGCGACCCGGGCCGTCAGTTCGGCGAGCGGCCCGCTGTCCGCGAGGTCCGCCAGCGCCCGCGCGGCCCGGTCGGTGCGCCGTGCCTTGCGCGTCAGCGACCGCAGGACCCGGCCCGCCGTGGTGTAGGTCGCCGCGAACGCGCAGCCGATGAGCAGGGCGTAGAAGGTGATCCGGGGAGTCGTGGCCGCCGTGAGGACCGCGATCATCGCCCAGCGCTCGCCGATCGGCAGCACGATCATGCGCCGTACCCACACCGTCCAGCCGACGCCGTCGAGCCTGTCCGAAAGGGCCGCCGTGGGGCTGGTGTTGGCGGTGGCGTCGTGGTTGGCCTCGTTGAAGGAGAAGTCCACGACGTGCCGGCAGGTCTGCAGGACCATCGCGCCGAGGGCCAACGCCCATACGTCGTCGCCGCCCCGGGCCGCTCCCAGCGCGAGCCCGGCGTAGTACGCGTACTCCTTGATCCGGTCGAAGGTGGCGTCCAACCAGGCGCCCAGCGTGGAGTACTGCAGGGAGTAGCGGGCCAACTGGCCGTCGGTGCAGTCCAGCACGAAGGACGCGATCAGCAGGACGCCGGCCGCGACGAACCCGGGCCGGGTGCCGGTGGCCGCGCACCCCGCGGCGATCAGCGCGGTGAGCAGGGAGGCGGTGGTGACCTGGTTGGGGGTCAGTCCGCGGCGGGCGCACCAGCGGGCGATGTAGCGGGAGTAGGGGCTGATGAAGAAGGTGGTGAAGAAGCCGTCCCGGGACTTCACGGCCGACTTCAGGCGTACGGCCTCGTCGTCGACGGCGGCGACGGCCTGCCGTGCCTCGTTGCGGTCCTGCGGGTCGGCGGGGACGGCGGCGACCAGGCTGCCGAGTTCGGGGCGGTGCACCTCGGCGCCGTCGTGGGCCAGGGCGGTGACGACACGGTCGGGGAGGCTGTCCACGGCCAGGGCGATGCCGCCGCCGGTGGAGTTCACCGCGGCCAGGGCCGCGCCGCCGCCCGTCGGGTTCTCCTCGGCCAGGGCCCTGATGAGGGCCGCCCGGCCCTCGGGCTGTGCGGTGACGGCGCCGGGGACGGCGGCGAGGGCGAAGCGCGGGTCGGTCAGACCGAGGCGCAGGGCGTGCCGATGGCCGACGAAGCGGGCGTCGACGAGGGCCACCCGCTGGTCGTACGGCGTCTCGGCGACGAGCCGCTCGGCGTCGGCGGCGTCGACGGCGGTCCGCACGTCGAAGCCGAGTGACCGCAGATCGCCCTCGATCGACGATCCGGGGACCGGCTGACCGGTGAGGATGGCGGTCGACAACCGAACTCACTCCCTGGGTGCCGACGCGGGGCGCCGGTCATGTGCACGGTGGGGCGCCCCTTGGCTGCACCAGGCGGGCGGCATGTCGGCAGAGGCTATCGGATGCTTGGAGTACGCCGTTCACCGGCCGTTCATGAGCCGATCAACGCCGTCTCCCCCGGCCTTTGCCGCGATCATCATCGGTGATCCGGGGTCCCGCCCACAAACCGCGCTTCACAGACCGGGCATCCCGGACATCGGGTCCGCCCCGCGGCCTCGGCATAGGGTGGGCGTCCATGACATGGCTGATCACAGGCGGGGCGGGATACATCGGGGCCCATGTGGCGCGGGCGATGGCCGGGGCCGGGGCCGGGGACACGGTCGTCGCCCTCGACGACCTCTCGGCCGGGTACCCCGGGCGGCTGCCGGCCCACGTTCCGCTCGTCGAGGGGTCGGCGCACGAACCCTCCCTGCTCAAGCGGGTGTTCGCCGAGTACGACGTGACGGGCGTCGTCCATCTCGCCGCGCGCAAGCAGGTCGCCGAGTCGGTGGCGCGGCCCACCCGTTACTACGAGGAGAACGTCGGCGGACTCGCGAGGCTCCTGGAGGCGACCGCGGAGGCGGGGATCAGCCGGTTCGTGTTCTCCTCCTCGGCGGCCGTGTACGGCGACCCGGACGTGGAGCTGATCACGGAGGACACCCCGTGCGCCCCGGTGAACCCCTACGGCGAGACCAAGCTCACCGGCGAGTGGCTGGTGCGGGCGGCGGGCCGGGCGCACGGCATCGCGACGGTGTGCCTGCGCTACTTCAACGTCGCGGGGTCCGCCGCGCCCGAGCTGGCCGACACGGGTGTCTTCAACATCGTGCCGATGGTCTTCGACCGGCTCACCCGTGACGAGGCCCCGCGGATCTTCGGCGCCGACTACCCGACACCGGACGGCACCTGCGTCCGCGACTACATCCATGTCGCCGACCTCGCGGAGGCGCATCTGGCCGCGGCGCACCGCCTGGAGGCGGGCGCGAGCGGCGATCTCACGGTCAACATCGGTCGCGGCGAGGGCGTTTCCGTGCGCGAGCTGATCACGGTCATCGGCGAGGTGACCGGCGACGACCGGGCTCCGGTGATCGAGGGCCGCCGCCCCGGCGACGCCCCGCGTGCCGTCGCCTCCGCCGCGCGGGCCGCCGAGGAGCTGGACTGGACGGCCCGGCTCGGGGTGCGGGAGATGGTGGAGTCCGCCTGGCGGGGCTGGCAGCACCACCACGGCGCATGAACCGGCCTGCGACCTGTCCGCGCCGCGCCTTCCGGCCGGCACCGGGCGGCCATGCGGAACGCGAGGCGGGGCTGTGCCACTGAGGCCGGTGGTGCGCCCCCGGAGCGGAACGCAGCCGTCCGGCGCGCACGCGCGTCCTTAAGGACCCCTGAGCCCCACAGCCCCACCCCGGACGGTTCCCCGCCGACCGCACCGGGCACGATCACCTACCGGGCCCCTCGTCCGGCGTCGACCGGTGACGGCCGTGGCCCGCGGAGCGCGCGGGACATGCGGGCGTGCCGGGAAGTGCCGGGAGTGCCGGATTCGTGCGGCACACTTGGGGCGCGAAGACCGATGCGAAGGATGGGTATGCCGATCACACCTGCCACCGCGACGCACAGTCCGTCGAACGGCACCGCAGACGCGATTTTGCTGGAACTGGTCGACGAGGACGGCGTCACGATCGGCACCGCGGAGAAGCTCGCCGCCCACCAGCCGCCGGGCCGGCTGCACCGCGCCTTCTCCGTCTTCCTCTTCGACGAGCACGGCCGGCTGCTGCTGCAGCAGCGGGCGCTCGGCAAGTACCACTCCCCCGGTGTGTGGTCCAACACCTGCTGCGGTCACCCCTACCCCGGCGAGGCGCCCTTCGCTGCGGCGGCCCGGCGGACGTTCGAGGAGCTGGGGGTCTCCCCGTCGCTGCTCGCCGAGGCGGGCACGGTGCGCTACAACCACCCGGACCCGGACTCGGGGCTGGTCGAGCAGGAGTACAACCACCTGTTCGTCGGCATGGTGCAGACCCCGCTGCGGCCCGATCCGGAGGAGGTCGGCGAGACCGCCTTCGTGACCCCCGCCGAGCTGGCCGAACGGCACGCCAAGGACACGTTCTCGTCCTGGTTCATGACCGTGCTCGACGCGGCCCGCCCGGCGATCAGGGAGCTGACGGGCCCGTCGGCCGGGTGGTGACCCCCGTCAGGGCACCCGCGCTGGCTTGAGCGGCAGGGCGGCCCAGATCACCTTGCCGCCGGCCGCCGTGTGCTCGACGTCGCACACCCCGCCCGCCTCCCGGGCGATCTCGCGGACCAGCAGCAGCCCCCTGCCACCGGTCTGCCCGTGGTCCGCCTCCAGGGCGGTGGGACGGTAGGGATGGTTGTCCTCCACGGACACCCGCACCCACTCGGCCCCGACGGCGACCTCCACGGCGAGCATCGGCGACAGCAGCGCCGCGTGTTTGACGGCGTTCGTGACCAGCTCCGAGACGATGAGCAGCAGACCGTGTGCCAGGTCGTCGGAGACGGGTACGCCCTGGCGGTGCAGCAGGTCCCGGACGGCGTGCCGGGCCTGCGGGACCGAGGCGTCCACGGCGGGGGCGGTGAACCGCCAGACGCCCTCGTAGGGCAGTGGATCCGGCGGCTTTGGACCGGACCCGCCCCCGTGGTTCTCCATCGTCCGGTCGCCACCCTCGCGCTCGATTGTCACCACACGTCGAGTGTTGGTAACGAGACGCATCGCTCCCGAGTACTGAACAGAAGTCAGCGACTATCGAGCGTTCGCGACCGTCCGCGCACGAGCCGGTCGGTTCTCGGACCGCTCTTGTCGCCCCCGGGTGTCGTAACTCTCGCCGATCCCTTCTTGATCACGCACCCGACGTCACGGTTAGCATCCGGCCATGGAGCCCCAGCTGCTGCACACCGTCGCCGACGCGGTCGCCACGGTCGTCATCCGTCATCCGGCGAAGCGCAACGCCATGACGGCCGCGATGTGGGCGGCCCTGCCGCCGCTGCTCGACACCCTCGCCGCCGACCCGGAGGTGCGTGCGCTGGTGCTCACGGGAGAGGGCGGGACGTTCTGCGCCGGGGCCGACATCTCCACGCTGCGGGAGGCGCCGGAGGAGGCGCAGCGGCTGGCGGTGCGGGCGGAGGAGGCCCTGGCGGCGTTTCCCAAACCGACGCTGGCCGCGATCCGCGGGCACTGCGTGGGCGGCGGGGCGCAGCTGGCGGGCGCCTGCGATCTGCGGTTCGCCATGGAGGGCGCGCTGTTCGGGGTGACGCCGGCCAAGCTCGGGATCGTGTATCCGGCCTCCTCCACCCGGCGGTTGGTGTCGCTGGTGGGACCGGCGACCGCCAAGTACCTGTTGTTCTCCGGGGAGTTGATCGACACCGACCGGGCGCTGCGCACCGGCCTGGTGGACGAGGTGCTGCCCGAGGGCGAACTCGCCAAGCGGGTCGCGGAGTTCACCCGGATCCTGGTCTCGCGCTCGCAGCTGACGCAGGCCGCGGCGAAGGAGTTCGTCAGCGGGCGGACCGACCGGGACGCGCACTGGAGCGAGCAGGCCCGCACCGGCGGCGACACCGAGGAGGGGGTCGCCGCGTTCCTGGAACGCCGTCAGCCGCGCTTCACGTGGTCGGCTCCTGGCCGAGGATGAACCGGCTGCGTGAGCGCATGAGGTCGACGACGTCCGCGGGCGCCTTCTGCGGGGACCCCGCGTCGTAGGGCGGCTGCGGGTCGTACTCGATCCCGAGCTGCACGGCCTGCGCGACGAAGTCACCGGCGACACGGCCCAGCAGGGCGAGGCCCATGTCGATGCCGGAGGAGACCCCGGCCGCGGTGACGTACTTGCCGTCCGTCACCACCCGCTCCCCCGTCGGCTCGGCGCCGAGCCGCTTCAGCTCGTCCAGGGCGAGCCAGTGCGAGGTGGCGCGGCGCCCGCGCAGGAGGCCCGCGGCGGCGAGCAGCAGGGAGCCGGTGCACACGGACGTGGTCCAGGTGCTGGTGGCGTCGGCGGCGCGGATCCACTCGAGCAGGGCAGCGTTCTCCATCTGTGGGCTCTGCCCGGGCCCGCCGGGGACGACCACGACGTCGGGGGCCGGCACGTCGGCGAAGGTCCGGTCGGCGGTCAGCGCGAGCGTGCCGTTGTCGGTGCGTACGGGGCCGCACCGCTCGGCGACGAAGAGCAGTTCGGCGTCGGGGAGCCGGCCGAGGGTCTCGTAGGGGCCGACGGCGTCGAGGGCGGTGAAGCGGTCGTAGAGGACGATGGCGATCTGCATCGGGAGCCTTTCAGCCGGCGGGTACGGGACGGAAGCGGCGGCGGTACTCCGCGGGCGCCGTGCCGAGGGTTCTGACGAAGGCGCGGCGCATGGCCTCGGAGGTGCCGTAGCCGCAGGCGCGGGAGATCTCCTCGACCCCGTCGGAGGTGTCCTCCAGCAGGCGCCGGGCGTGTTCCAGCCGGACCCGGTCGACATAGCGTCCGGGTGTCATGCCGGTCTCGGCCTGGAAGGCGCGGGCGAAGTGGCGCGGCGACAGGCTCGCGCGGGCTGCGAGGGCTTCGACGCCGAGGTCGCCGTCGGGGTGCTCGGTGATGAACTGCTGGACCTCCCTGAGCGGTTCACGACGGGCCGTCTGCGCGGCGAGCTGGGCGCTGAACTGGGCCTGGTTGCCCGGCCGGCGCAGGAAGACGACCAGGTGCCGGGCGATGGACAGGGCGGTCTCGCGGCCGGTGTCCTCCTCGACCAGCGCGAGGGCCAGGTCGATGCCGGAGGTGACGCCGGCGGAGGTGGCGAGGTGTCCGTCGCGGATGTAGATGGGGTCGGGGTCGACCTCGACGGCCGGGTGGTCACGGGCGAGCATCCCGCACACCGACCAGTGGGTGGTCACCCGGCGGCCGTCCAGCAGGCCGGCCCCGGCCAGCAGCAGCGCGCCCGTGCACACGGACACCAGCCGCTCGGCCCGCGGGCCGTGCTCGCGCAGCCAGTCCACCACCCGCGGATCCGGGTCGCGGGTGCCCGCGCCGCCCGGGACCAGCAGGGTGTGCGCGGCGGGGGCGTCGGCGAAGGAGTGGTCCGGTACGAGCGTGAGCCCGCTGGAGGTCCGTACGGCCCGGCCGTCGGCGCTGACGGTGCGGATCCGGTAGGTGCCCGGGCGGTGCAGTTCGGCGCCGTTGAAGACCTCCACCGGGCCGCTGACGTCGAGGCTCTGCACGTCGTCGAAGAGAACGACCAGGACGGTTCGCATACCGTCCATCCTTGGGCGCCGCTCCGATGGCCGCAACGACGAGCACCCCACCTTTTCTGCCATCCCGTGGGGCGGGCCGCGGAAGCTGGGTACCCGCATCTTTCCGGCCGTGGCGGCCGGGAGAGGAAAGGGGAAGTTCCGTGTTCCGTGCGATAGCCGACGTACTGCGCCAGATCGGTGGCGCCATCGCCACCGTCGTGACGCTGCCCTTCCGGGCCCTGGCCCGGCTCTTCGGCGGGGCCTCGGGCTCCGCGCGGGGGCACCGAGCCTGATCCCGCCCGTCGCGGCCCGCCACGTGCCGCCCTGATCCCCGACTGTCGGTGCCACCTGCCACAATTGCGGCGCAACCTCAGTGAGAAGGCGGTACGGGATCGTGACGACACCCGGGTCTGCGGCAGCAGGGTCCATCGAAGGCAGGATCGCCGAGGAGCTCGGCGTACGGGAGCGGCAGGTCAGGGCCGCCGTCGAACTGCTCGACGGCGGTTCGACGGTGCCCTTCATCGCCCGCTACCGCAAGGAAGCGACCGAGATGCTCGACGACGCGCAGCTGCGCACGATCGAGGAGCGGCTGCGCTATCTGCGGGAGCTGGAGGAACGGCGGGCGGCGATCCTGGACTCGGTGCGTGAGCAGGGCAAGCTCACCCCCGAGCTGGAGACGCAGATCCGGGCCGCCGAGACCAAGGCGCGCCTGGAGGACATCTACCTGCCGTACAAGCCCAAGCGGCGCACCAAGGCGCAGATCGCGCGCGAGGCGGGCCTGGAGCCGCTCGCCGAGGGGCTGCTGGCGGACCCGACGGTGGAACCCCTCGCCGCCGCGGCCGCGTTCGTCGACGCCGACAAGGGCGTCGCCGATCCGCAGGCCGCCCTCGACGGCGCGCGGGCGATCCTCACCGAGCGGTTCGCGGAGGACGCCGACCTGATCGGTGAGCTGCGCGAGCGGATGTGGGTGCGGGGGCGGCTGGCGGCGAAGGTGCGGGAGGGCAAGGAGGAGGCGGGCGCCAAGTTCGCCGACTACTTCGACTTCGCCGAGCCGTTCACCGAGCTGCCCTCGCACCGCGTCCTCGCGATGCTGCGCGGCGAGAAGGAGGAGGTCCTCGACCTCGTCCTGGAGCCGGAGGAGCCGACGGACGGGCCCTCGTCGTACGAGGCGATCGTCGCCTCGCGGTTCGGGATCGGCGAGCGGGGCCGGCCGGCCGACAAGTGGCTGATCGACACGGTCCGCTGGGCCTGGCGGACCCGCATCCTGGTGCACCTCGGCATCGACCTGAGGCTGCGGCTGCGGACGGCCGCCGAGGACGAGGCCGTCCAGGTGTTCGCCGCCAACCTCCGCGACCTGCTGCTCGCCGCCCCGGCCGGCACGCGCGCGACGCTGGGCCTGGACCCCGGCTTCCGTACGGGTGTGAAGGTCGCCGTGGTCGACGCGACCGGCAAGGTCGTCGCGACCGACGTCATCTACCCGCATGTCCCGGCCAACAAGTGGGACGAGGCGATCGCCAAGCTCGCCCGCCTCGCCAAGGAGCACGCGGTCGAGCTGATCGCGATCGGCAACGGCACCGCCTCCCGCGAGACCGACAAGCTCGCGGGTGAACTCATCACCAGGCACCCGGAGTTGAAGCTCACCAAGGTGATGGTCTCCGAGGCCGGCGCCTCGGTGTACTCGGCGTCCGCGTTCGCCTCGCAGGAACTGCCCGACATGGACGTGTCGCTGCGCGGCGCGGTGTCCATCGCGCGCCGGCTGCAGGACCCGCTCGCCGAACTGGTGAAGATCGACCCGAAGTCGATCGGTGTCGGCCAGTACCAGCACGACCTGTCCGAGGTGAAGCTCTCGCGCTCGCTGGACGCGGTGGTGGAGGACTGTGTGAACGGCGTCGGCGTGGACGTCAACACGGCCTCGGCCCCGCTGCTCGCCCGGGTCTCCGGCATCACCTCCGGGCTCGCCGAGAACATCGTGGCCCACCGGGACGCCAACGGGCCGTTCAAGTCCCGCACCCAGCTCAAGGGCGTCGCGCGGCTCGGTCCCAAGGCGTACGAGCAGTGCGCGGGCTTCCTGCGGATCCGGGGCGGCGACGACCCGCTCGACGCGTCCAGCGTGCACCCGGAGGCGTATCCGGTCGTGCGGCGCATGGTGAAGACGTCCGGACAGGAGGTGGCCTCGCTCATCGGCAACACGGGCGTGCTGCGCTCGCTGCGGCCGGTGGACTTCGTGGACGAGACGTTCGGGCTGCCGACGGTCACGGACATCCTCAAGGAGCTGGAGAAGCCGGGGCGTGACCCGCGGCCCGCCTTCAAGACGGCCACCTTCAAGGAGGGCGTCGAGAAGATCTCCGACCTGTCGTCCGGGATGGTGCTGGAGGGCGTGGTCACCAACGTGGCGGCCTTCGGTGCCTTCGTCGACGTGGGTGTGCACCAGGACGGACTGGTGCACGTCTCCGCGATGTCGAAGAACTTCGTGAAGGACCCGCGCGAGGTGGTCAAGCCCGGGGACATCGTCAAGGTGAAGGTGCTGGACGTCGACATCCCGCGCAAGCGGATCTCGCTCACCCTGCGACTGGACGACGAGCCGCCCGCGCAGGGCGGCCGGCAGGGCGACGGGGGTGAGCGTCGCCAGCGGGGCGGACGTCCGCCCCAGCAGCGCCAGCAGGGACGCGGCGCGGGCGGTGGCGGTTCTCGCCAGGCACCGCCGCCGGCCAACAGCGCGATGGCGGACGCCCTGCGCAAGGCCGGGCTGCTCGATCCCAAGAAGCGGTAGCCGAAGGGTTCGTGACCGTGATGTCCGATTCACGTGCCATCACCTGGGAAGTGGCCGGCAGCCGGGGCTACGAGACCGCGTGGGTCGACTTCGGGGACGGTGAACTGCGCGCCCGTGGGCGGGCCGTGGGGACCGTCCCGGAGCCGTACTGGGTGACGTACGAGCTGGAGACAGGGGCGCGGTTCGTGACGCGCCGGCTGCGGGTGACGGCGGAGACGGAGGCGGGGGCGCGGACCCTGGATCTGGTCCACGACGGGCACGGCCGGTGGACGGCGGACGGTGAACCGCTGCCCGGTGTCGACGGCGCGCTCGACTGCGACCTGGGGCTGTGCCCGCTCACCAACACCATGCCGGTGCTGCGGCACGACCTCCATCTGGAGCCCGGGGAGCGGGAGCTGCTCATGGCGTGGGTGTCGGTGCCGGGACTGGTCGTACGGCCGTCGCTGCAGACGTACACCCACCTCGGCCGGACCAACGGCGGTGGGCACGTCCGCTTCGCCTCCGGTGACTTCCGCATGGAGTTCGACGCGGACGGCTGTGTCGTCGACTATCCGGGGCTGGCCCGGCGACTGCGCCCGGGCGCCTGAGCGGGCGAGGCCCCGCCCCTTGCCGCTCAGCTCCCTGCGGGGGGCTGGGCGGTTCCGTTCATCCGGGCCCGGTTCTCCGCGAGCAGTTCCTGGACCCGGCGTTCGACCTCCACCGGGTCCACGCCCAGCGCACGGCCCATGTGCACGGACCAGACCTCCGAGCGGACATTGGTCTCGAAGTCCAGGTCGGCGCGGACGTTCTCGCGGGCGGCCTGGCGGTTCTGGCTCACCATGACGAAGGTGGACAGGAAGATCGCCTCCAGACTGACGATCATGGTGAGCAGGCCGAAGGGGTACGGGTCCCAGACGGCCCCCTTGCCGAACGCCCCCTCGTTGCAGACGATCCACACCGCGAACCACGCGGCGTGCAGATAGACGAAGGTCATGGTCCCGGCGAACGCGGTGATCGCGTCCGCGATGCGGTCCTGGGTGCCGCGCATCCGCGCGACGACGACCTGTTCGTGCTTGATCCGCACCGTCGGCCGCTTCGCCGAAGGTCCCATGGCCTCTCCCTGACTCGAGCCGCTAGCGTTCGGTGACCTTGCCCGCCGACACGTCCAGACGGCGGGTGACACGCACCGCGTCCAGCATGCGGCGGTCGTGGGTGACCAGGAGCAGGGTGCCCTCGTAGGAGTCGAGGGCGGACTCCAGTTGCTCGATGGCCGGCAGGTCCAGGTGGTTGGTCGGCTCGTCCAGGACGAGGAGGTTGACGCCCCGGCCCTGCAGCAACGCCAGGGCGGCGCGCGTGCGTTCACCCGGTGACAGGGTCGCCGCCGGGCGCAGCACGTGCTCCGCCTTCAGGCCGAACTTGGCGAGGAGGGTGCGTACCTCGGCCGGTTCGGTGTCCGGAACCGCGGCGGAGAACGCGTCCAGCAGGGACTCCGTGCCGTGGAACAGCCGGCGGGCCTGGTCGACCTCGCCGACCAGGACGCCGGAGCCGAGGGCCGCCGCGCCGGCGTCCAGGGGGACCCGGCCCAGCAGGGCGCCGAGCAGGGTGGACTTGCCGGCGCCGTTCGCGCCGGTCACGGCGACCCGGTCGGCCCAGTCGATCTGCAGGGAGACCGGCCCGAAGGTGAAGTCGCCGCGCCGTACCTCGGCGTCCCGCAGGGTGGCCACGACGGACCCCGAGCGCGGGGCCGACGCGATCTCCATGCGCAGCTCCCACTCCTTGCGGGGCTCCTCGACGACCTCGAGGCGTTCGATCATCCGCTGGGTCTGTCGAGCCTTCGCGGCCTGCTTCTCACTGGCCTCGCTGCGGAACTTGCGGCCGATCTTGTCGTTGTCGTTGCCCGCCTTGCGGCGCGCGTTCTTCACGCCCTTGTCCATCCAGGAGCGCTGCGTCTGGGCCCGGTCCTGGAGGGCGGCGCGCTTGTCGGCGTACTCCTCGTAGTCCTCGCGGGCGTGCCGGCGGGCGACGTCCCGCTCCTCCAGATAGGCCTCGTAGCCGCCGCCGTAGAGGTTGATCTGCCGCTGTGCGAGGTCGAGTTCGAGGACCTTGGTGACCGTGCGGATGAGGAACTCGCGGTCGTGGCTGACGACGACGGTGCCGGCGCGCAGGCCCGCGACGAAGCGTTCGAGACGTTCCAGGCCGTCCAGGTCGAGGTCGTTGGTGGGCTCGTCGAGGAGGAAGACGTCGTAGCGGGACAGCAGGAGGGAGGCGAGGCCCGCCCGGGCCGCCTGGCCGCCGGACAGGGAGGTCATCGGCTGGTCCAGGTCGACGGCGAGGCCCAGTGAGTCGGCGACCTCCTCGGCCCGCTCCTCCAGGTCGGCGCCGCCGAGGTTCAGCCAGCGGTCCAGGCTCGTCGCGTAGGCGTCGTCGGCGCCGGGCGCCCCCTCCACCAGCGCCTGGGTGGCCTCGTCCATGACGCGCTGGGCCTCGGCGACTCCGGTACGGCGGGCGAGGAAGGCGCGGACGGTCTCGCCGGGCCGCCGCTCCGGCTCCTGCGGGAGATGCCCCACGGTCGCCGTCGGCGGGGACGGCCGCAGCTCGCCCTGCTCGGGTGCGAGCAGCCCCGCGAGCATCCTGAGCAGCGTGGACTTGCCCGCTCCGTTGGCACCGACCAGCCCGATCACGTCGCCGGGGGCCACGACGAGGTCGAGCCCGGAGAACAGGGAGCGGTCACCGTGCCCGGCGGCGAGGTTCTTGGCGACGAGAGTGGCGGTCACAGGGGGCGATCCTAGTCGGCGGGCGACCCTGGGCGCTTCGCGCCCCGACGGGGCGCGGGGCTGCGTCCGGCATGCGGCCGCCTCCGCGGCGTCACCGCGTCATGGCCTCCACCAGCACGCTGCCCGTCGTCCGTGCCACCACGAAGGACTCCCCTCGCACCGCCTTGGCGTCCAGGGCGATGCGGTGCCGGCCCGGTTCGAGGATGCCGTCGAAGATCTCCTGGACGTGGGAGCGGTAGAGGCGGTCCAGGCGGTACGCGGTGAGGCGGACCCGGCAGGGGGAGCTGACCTCGATGCCCGCCTCGCCGTCGGCGGCGACCAGCCGGGTCAGCCGGCGCTGTTCCACCGGCCTGCGGTCCAGGGCGTTCTCGATCTGGGCGACCAGGAGCGGGATGATCGGTGCGAGGCCGTCGACGTAGGCGACCTGGACACCGGCGTGCTCGAAGGCGCGGCGCACGGCGGCCCGTTCCTCCTGGGTGACCGCGCGGCCGAAGGCCACGGCTCCGTAGGACCGCAGTTCGTCGGCGTGGACGTCGGTCGCGTCATGGGCGATGTCGGCGCCGATGCCGATGGTGCGCAAGGCCGCCGCGAGTTTGGCCAGTACGGCGACACGGGCGCCGATCAGCAGGACGCGGCGCCGCCCGCCCTGTGCCTCGGCGGCGAGCAGGGCCTGCCGGTACTCGGCGCCCCGGAACCGGAACGGCCCTATGCCGTGGTAGCCGTTGAGCTCCAGGTCGGCGTGCTCGTCGGTCTGCCAGGCGAAGTCCCGCCAGACGTAGTCCTCGCCGTCCCGGTCGATGACCGCGGTGACGGCACCGCAGGCGAGGTCGGCGCACTCGGGGCAGCCGTAGATGACGTGCCGGCCGCCCGGAAGCGGGGCCCGAGCCTCCAGCAGCAGACCGCGGACCTGTTCGGTGAAGATGGCGGGCGGGATGTCGGAGGCGAGCGGGGAGACGGCGTCGAGGTCGGAGAGCCGGAACAGCAGCGGGCGTCCATCGACGAGGAAGTCCACGAAGTCCCGGTGCACCTGGTAGTCACCGTTGGCGAGGACGTCACCGGCACGCATCGCCGGTGCCAGGCCGAAGGTCGCGTACTCGGCAGACATGCTGTGAGTATTCCCGCCCCGGAAGCACTCCGTGCACGGCATGGGACATTCCGCTGCCGTCGGTGGGGAGCGCGTGCCGCAGGCGGCCGGAGCGGTGGCTCCGGCCGCCTGACGCTCGCTCAGCCGTGCCGGCCCGCGGGGCCGGGAACGCGGTGCGTGCCGCTCGGCTCGCGTACGCCGTCCAGGCGCCGGGGTGACGCGGTCGCCGCCTTGCCCGAGGTGGCCCGGGCGAAGGCCGCCGCGCCACCGACGAGCGGGACACGGGCCGAGGTGCGGGACAGGTCCACGGTGAGGGTCGGCTTGTCGGCCGGCGGGTCGATGAGGTCCTTGTCGGTGCCCGCGACGATCAGCGCGAGACGGTGGCCGGCCGGGACGACATGGTCGGTGGCCGCGAGGTCCAGGGTGATGGTGTACGCCTTGCCCGGGGTGAGCGGGACCCCCTTGCGGTCGGAGGCGTAGTTGCCGAGGTCCGCCCAGCCGCGGCTGAACACGGTGTAGTCGACGCTCGCCTTCTTGGCCGCGGTGTTCCGGAAGCAGGCGCTGTCGCCCGAGGTGCTCGCGCCCCAGCAGGAGCGGTCGGTGAGGGTGGTGATGCCCTCGGCGGCGTCCGCGTAGTCCCGGACGGTGTCGGGGCCGAGGTCGACCAGGACGGCGGAGAGGTGGGCCGTCGGGGTGGTCGGGGTCGCGGTGACCGTCACCTTCGAGGAGCCGGACAGACGCAGGTCGCGCGTGAGGGGCTTGGTGATGAAACCGGCCTTGTCAGGGGTCGCTCTGTCGATCTGCGCCGCCCAGTCGGTCTCGCTCAGCTGGGGGTCGTCCGTGAAGGTCGCGGTGCCGGAGCCGCTGGTCAGACCGAGGGTGCCGACGCCCGGCTGGGTTCCGGCGGCCGGGCGCAGGGTCGTGGTGGCCGTGCCCCGCGGCGGCCAGACCGTGGAGGTGACCCACTGGTCCGGGTGGCGCTCGATGTCGGCCATCGGCTCACGGTCGACGCCGTTGTCGTAGCCGAGGAGTTCGTGGTCGAACCAGCGGTGCAGGGTGTCGACCCAGGCGCCGCGCCGGTAGTCGAAGGGGTCGACGTGGCCGGTCTGGGAGAGCCAGATCTTGCGCTCGACGCCGCGCTTGGCCAGCGCGTCCCACCACTGCCCGAAGTGCTTGGTGCGGACGTTGAGGTCCTGCATGCCGTGCACCAGGAAGACGCTCGCCCTCACCTTGCCGGCGTCCTTGACGTAGTCCCGCTCGGTCCAGAAAGGGGTCCAGTCACCGGTGCGCGGAGCCCCGGCGACGATCTTCTGCTGGACGGCGGCGCACTGGGCGCGGGCGCCCGGGCTCTCGACGTAGTCGGAGAGCCAGTCGGGGCCGGAGTCGTACAGCGGGGCGCCCTTGGCGAAGTAGTAGTCGTACCAGGAGGAGATGGCGCTGATCGGGACGATGGTCTTCAGGCCCTTGACGCCGGTGGCGGCGACGCCGTTGGCGATGGTGCCGTCCCAGCTCTTGCCGATCATGCCGGTCCTGCCGTTGGTCCAGTTCGCCGTGGCGCGGACGGTTCCGGTGCGCGTCGTGTACGCCCTGGCACGGCCGTTCAGCCAGTCCACGACGGCCTTCGCGGACTGGATGTCGCTGCGGCCGCCGACGTCCACGCAGCCGTCGGAGCGGTTGGTGCCGGCGAGGTCGACACCGACGAAGGCGTAGCCGCGCGGGACGAAGTAGTTGTCGTAGAAGAGCGGCATCTGGACGACGTCGCCGTTCGCGTCGTACGTCTTCTTCTGGCTCTCGTTGCCCCGGCCGCAGCAGGAGTAGTAGGGGCTGGCGTCCATGATGACCGGGACCCGGCGGTGGTGCTGGGCGGGTTCGCGGGGGCGGACGATGTCCACGGCCACGCGGTCGGTCTTCCCGTCGCCGTCCGCGTCGAGGCCGGTGTCCACCCATACGGCCTCGCGGACGGCGTTCGCATAGGAGTAGACGGGTTGGCTCTCCCGTGGGGCCGCGTGGGCCGCCGCCGGGGTGAGGAAGGCTGCCATCAGGACGGCGATGGCCGCCGTCGCGAGCGGTCTCCAGGTCGTGAAGCGCGTGCGTGTCGGCATGCGCGGGACGCTACATCGGTCAACTCCCGTACAGAAGAGGGCAGTAGACGGCCACGTGGGGCGGGTGTGGCCGAATGACGCCCCTGGCACGGCATCGCGCGTGACGGCCGAATGGCGATCGTGTGACACATGCGGCGATGGACATGCTCCGACCCACAGGGACTCAATAGGCTCCGCACATCCGAACAGACCCATGTGCCCCTACCACTTGGAGCTTTCGTGCACCGCAGACTCATCGCGCCGGGCGCCCTCGCCGCCGCCACCCTGATGCTGGCGATCCCGGCGTCGGCCGCGAGCCACACCCCCGGCGCTCCGGGCATCGGCGATCCCTACTACCCGGCCTACGGCAACGGCGGATACGACGTCTCCCACTACGACCTGCGCCTGCAGTACCAGCCCGCCACCGACGAGTTGGAGGGCACGGCGACGATCCTCGCGAGGACCACGCAGGACCTGTCGAGCTTCGACCTGGACTTCCTGCTGGACGTCAGCGAGGTGCGGGTCAACGGCGCGAAGGCCTCCTTCACCACCTCCGGCCAGCACGAACTCGTGATCACGCCGAAGACGCCGCTGGACAAGGGCACGTCGATCACCGTGGTCGTGCGCTACAGCGGGGTGCCGTCGACGAAGAGCGCGTACGGCTTCAACACCTGGCACCGGACGCCGGACGGGGCGGTCGCCGCGGACGAGCCCGAGGCGGCCTGGTGGTGGTACCCGAGCAACGACCACCCGCTCGACAAGGCGACGTACGACGTGTCGGTGGCGGTGCCGGACGGGACGCAGGTCATCTCCAACGGGCTGCTGCAGTCGACGAGTTCGAAGCTCGGCTGGACGCGGTACAACTGGCGGGAGAACAAGCCGCAGGCGACGTACCTCACCACGCTGGCGATCGGGAAGTTCGACATCACGACGAGCACCTCCGAGGGCGGGGTGCCGGTCGTCAACGCCTACAGCAAGGACCTCGGCGACAACGACGGAGCCGCGCGGGCGAGCGTGGAGCGCACCGGGGAGCTCGTCGACTGGCTGAGCGGCTACTTCGGGCCGTATCCGTTCAGTTCGGCGGGCGGGTACGTGCCCAACACGACCACCGGGTACGCGCTGGAGACGCAGACGCGCGTGTACTACAGCCCGAAGCAGTTCGCGAACGGCTCCAACACGTCCGTGGTCGTCCATGAGTTGGCGCACCAGTGGTACGGGGACAGCGTGTCGCTCAAGGGCTGGAAGGACATCTGGATCAACGAGGGGTTCGCGCGGTACGCGCAGTGGCTGTGGTCCGAGCACGAGGGTGAGGGGACGACGCAGCAACTGGCCGACTACGTGTACGACTCGCATCCGGCCGGCGACGCGTTCTGGACCGTCAAGCCGGGGGATCCGGGGCCGGACGACCAGTTCGACATCGCTGTCTACGACCGGGGGGCGCTGGCGATCCAGGCGCTGCGGAACGCGGTCGGTGACGATGCGTTCTTCGCCATTCTGAAGGGGTGGCCCCGGGAGCACGCGTACGGCAACGCCTCCGTGGCCGACTTCGAGGCGTATGCGGAGCGGGTGTCGGGGAAGTCGCTGGGGGCGTTGTTCGACACGTGGCTGTTCCAGCCGTCGAAGCCGGGGTCGCCTGCGGCGCGGGGGGCGGCGATCGCTCGGTCCGCGGTAGCTGTGCAGCCGAAGTCATGGAAGAAGATCGCGGCTACGAACAGCGTGCACTGAGGGGGTGCCGGGTTCGGTTGTGTGGGGGCTGCGGGGCCGTTGTGGTTGGTCGCGCTCGCGCGGCGGCAGCCGCAGGTCAGACGCAGCCCCGCCCCCCCTATGGGGCGCTGTGGTCGTAGACGGTGACTTTGATGCCACGTTTTGTCAGGCGCTCGGTGATCAACGGCTCGATCCGTGACCACTTGCCGCCTGCCAGACCGCAGCCGATGCGGGGCATGTGGACGGAGGCGCCGAGTTCCAGGGCCTTGTCGGCGAGTCCGGCAAGGGCCGTGTCGATGGCCTCGTAGCGCACCGGGACGCCCTTGCTGCCGGTCCTGATTCCGCGCTGCCCGATCATGTTGGCGAGACCGACGGAACGGTGGCGTCACCCCGGACGTAAGCGATCTCCGACATGGCGCCACCGTACGGCCCGGCACTGACAACGGGCCTCTGGTCATCGCGTGGGCTGTTCGCTGTCCGCGCCTGCTTCGACGCGGCGGCGGACGCCGAACCAGCCCGCTACCAGCATCGCGGCGATCAACGGGATGAGGAGCAGGGTCTTGCGGCCCACCTCGGGGTCGTTCCACATCAGGGCGAGGACGGCGAGGAGGAAGGCGATCGTGGTGAGCTCCGTGACGGGGCTGCCGGGGAGGCGGAAGGACGGGCGGGTGAGCCGGCCCGACCGGGCCCGGCGGACGAAGACCAGATGGCAGATCATGATGATCACCCAGGTCGACACGATGCCCAGCGAGGCGACGTTCAGCACGATCTCGAAGGCCTGGCTCGGCATGAGGTAGTTGAGACCGACGCCGAGCACGCACACCGCGCAGGTCAGCAGGATGCCGCCGTAGGGGACCTGGCTGCGGTTCATGCGGGCGGTGAACCTCGGCGCCGAGCCCGCCGTCGCCATCGAGCGCAGGATGCGGCCCGTGGAGTACAGGCCGGAGTTCAGCGAGGACATCGCAGCCGTGAGCACGACCAGGTTCATCACGTCGCCCGCCGCCGGCACGCCGATCCTGGACAGGACGGTGACGAAGGGGCTCTCGTCGGCCGAGTAGACCGAGCCGGGCAGCAGCAGGGCGAGCAGGACGACCGAGCCCACGTAGAACAGGCCCACCCGCCACATGATCGAGTTCACCGCGCGCGGGACGACCTTCTCCGGCTCCGCCGTCTCGCCCGCGGCGACGCCGACCAGTTCCAGTGCGGCGTATGCGAAGATCACGCCCTGCATGACGAGCACCACCGGCATCACGCCGTGCGGGAGGACGCCGCCGTGGCCGGTGATCATGCCGACGCCGGGCGTGTGGCCGCCCACCTCGTGCCGGGTGGCCAGCAGGAAGACGCCGATCAGCATGAAACCGACGAGCGTGGCGACCTTGATGATCGCGAACCAGAACTCCATCTCGCCGAAGATCTTCACCGAGATCAGGTTCACGGCCAGGACCACCGCCAGCGCGGCCAGCGCCAGCACCCACTGCGGGATGCTGGTGAACAGGCTCCAGTAGTGGGTGTAGAGCGCGATGGCGGTGATGTCGGCGATCCCGGTGGTGGACCAGTTCAGGAAGTACATCCAGCCGGCGACGTACGCGCCCTTCTCGCCGAGGAACTCACGCGCGTACGACACGAAGGAGCCGGAGGAGGGGCGGTAGAGGACCAGCTCGCCGAGGGCGCGGACCACGAAGAAGGCGAAGACGCCGCAGACGAGGTAGGCCAGCGCGAGCGCGGGTCCCGCGGTGTGGAGGCGGCCTCCGGCGCCGAGGAAGAGGCCGGTGCCGATCGCGCCGCCGATGGCGATCATGTTGACGTGGCGGGCCTTGAGGTCCTTGCTGTAGCCGGCGTCGCCCGCGTCCGCGGGCGCCTGGGCCGCGTCGGTGCGGGACCCTGCCGTTGCCGTGGTCACGGCGTCCTTGCTCACGTGGATCCACTCTCTGGTGCGTCCGAGCGGATCACGCTCGGCTGTCCGGACGTACGAGGCCGGCGCTCCCGGTGGGGCGCGGACCATCTCGCCGCCTTCCCAGGCGCCCGGCGCCCAAGCGATGGCATGGATCACTTGGCGGCACTTCTCACAGGCCCCTCACGTCTCCGGCACAAGGTTTCGCAGCACTGGTGTGACAGCGATACTGCTGCACATGACGACCGACACCGGGGAGCCGACGCTCACCATCGACGAACTGGCCGCGCGGGCCGGCATCACGGTCCGCACGGTGCGGTTCTACAGCACCAAGGGCCTGCTCCCGCCCCCGGTGATCGGTCCGCGGCGGGTCGGCCACTACGGGCCACAGCACGTGGCGCGGCTGGCGCTGATCGAGGAGCTGCAGCACCAGGGCATGACGCTGGCGGCGATCGAGCGCTACATGGAGCAGCTGCCGGCCGACCTGAGCCATCACGACCTGGCGATCCACCGGGCGGTGGTGGCCTCCTGGGCTCCGGACACCGTGGAGACGGTGACGCCCGAGGAGCTGCGGCGCCGGGCGGGCCGGGCGCTGAGCGGGGACGAGGTCGAGCGGCTCGCCGCGATGGGCGTGGTACGGGCCGACGGGGACGCCTACCGCGTCGACTCGGGGCTGCTGCGGCTTGCCGTGCAGCTGCTGGACGTACCGCTGTCCGAGGAGGCGATCCTGGCGGCGCGCACGGTGCTGATCGAGCACTCGCGGGCGGCGGCGCACGAGCTGTCGCAGCTGTTCCGGGGCGAGGTGTCGGAGCGGGCCGAGGAGGACGTGAAGTCGCTGTCCGCGCACATGCAGCCGCTGGTGGTGCAGGCGCTGCTGACGACGTTCCAGCGCTCGCTGAAGGAAGAGGTGCTGGGCTGGCTCACGGACGCGCAGGACGGCCGGCCCGCCTGACCCGCCTGACCCGTGCGGGCCCGATCACGTCCGCACGGGTACGTCGACCAGCAGCGGGCCCGTCAACCCGCCCGCGCCCGCGACGAGTTCGCGCAGATGATCGGCGCTCTCCGCCCGTACCGCGTCGACGCCGAAGAAGCGGGCCGCCTGGGTGAAGTCGAGGTGCCCCAGGTCGGTGCCCGGGCAGGGGCCCTGGTGGCCCATCGCCTCGTAGGTCTCCTGCACGGTGCGGTAGGCGCCGTTGCTCATGACGACGAACAGGACGGGGGCGTTCTGGCGGGCCGCGCTCCACAGGCCCTGCAGGCCGAAGAGGCTGGACCCGTCGCCGAGGACGGCGACGACCGGGCGGCCGGGTTCAGCGAGGGCGCGGCCGACCGCGGCGCTGATGCCCCAGCCGAGCCCGCCGCCCACGGTGTGGGTGTAGCTGCCGGGGCGTTCGAGGCGGACGAGGCGGCGGACCAACAGGCCGGCGGTGATGGCCTCTTCGACGACCACGGCGTCGGGCGGGAGTCCGCGGGCCACGGCGTGGGCGGCGGCCCAGGGGGCGAGGGGAGCCGGGGAGTAGGCGGCGCGGGCGGCCGACTCGGTGCTGTCGCGTTCGACGGTGTGCCGTTCGCCGACGCGGAGGATGCGGGACTTGGCGGTGTGGGCCGGGACGCGCTCGCGCAGGAGGTCGGCGAGGTGGTCCAGGGAGAGGGCGAGGGCGCCCACCAGCCCCAAGGCGGCCGGGAAGTTGCGGCCGATCTCGTCCGGGTCCGAGTCGAGCTGGACGACGGTGAGACCGGGCGGAAGTGCCGGACCGGGGGTGTAGGCGTGCGGGGTGAAGGCGTGCGCTCCGGCGATCAGCACGGTGTCGTACGGGGCGAGGGCGGCCCGGATGGCGTCGTGCCGGGGCGGCAGCATGCCGGCGTACAGGGGGTGCGTGGTGGGGAAGTTCAGGCAGTCGGCCATGGGTTGGTGGTGCACGACGGCTCCGCACGCCTCGGCCGTGCGGACCAGTGCGTCGAGGGCGCCCTCGCGGCCGACGCCGTCCCCGGCGACGATCGCGGGGCGGGTGGCGGCGCCGAGGAGAAGGGCGGCGCGGTCCAGGCCGGCGGCCGGGGCGAGCGGTGGCGTGGGGGTGCGGGCCGGGACGTCGACCTCGGTGTCCTCGGCGTACAGGTCCGTGGGGACGGACAGGAACACCGGTCCGGCGGGCGGCCGTACGGCGAGGGCGAAGGCCCGGCGGAGGGCGAGCGGCAGGTCGTGGGCGTGCTGGATGTCGTACGCCGCCTTCACGGCGGGGGTGGCGATGGCGATGACGTCGCCGGAGAGCATGGGGTCCTGCTGGAGGTGGCGGCGGTCCTGCTGGCCGGCCGTCACGACGAGGGGGGTGCGGGAGCGGCGGGCGTTGAGCAGGCCGATGAGGCCGTTGGCGAGGCCCGCCGCGATGTGCAGGCTGACGAAGGCGGGGCGCCCGGTGCCGCGGGCGTAGCCGTCGGCCATGGCGACCACGGAGCCCTCGTGGACGCCGAGCACGTACTCGGGTGCGTTGGAGGTGTCCGACAGGGCTGCCAGGAAGGGCAGTTCGGTGGTGCCGGGGTTGCCGAAGACGCGGTCCACGCCCTCGTCGCGCAGGATGTCCAGGACGGCGAGGGCGGGACGGTATCCCATGGGGGGCTCCTTTGGGGGGACCTCGGGACCGGTTCACGGATCAGGGTGCGGGGGTCGGGCACCGGGGGACAAGGCGCCGTACGGCCAAGCTGTAACGGCTTGCCCACGACGGCCCTCGCCCCGTCCGGCCCTTGCCCCGCCGCCGGTCCGCTCCCGTCAGGCGTCAGTGAAGCGCTCCCCCTTCTCCGCCTTCTCCACCAGCAGGGCCGGCGGGGTGAAACGCTCCCCGTAGCGGTCCGCCAGCTCCCGCGCGCGGGCGACGAACCCGGGCAGGCCGACACCTGCCCCGGCGCCGCCGTCGTAGCCGTTGATGTACTGCAGGACACCGCCCGTCCAGCCGGGGAAGCCGATGCCGAAGATCGACCCGATGTTGGCGTCGGCGACGGACGTCAGGACGCCCTCCTCCAGGAGCCTGACCGTGTCGAGTGCCTCGGAGAAGAGCATGCGTTCCTGCATGTCCTCGAACGGGATCTGGTGGCCCGGCTTGGTGAAGTGCTCGCGCAGGCCCGGCCACAGACCCGCGCGCTTGCCGTCGTCCCCGTAGTCGTAGAAGCCCGCTCCCCCGCTGCGGCCGGTGCGGCCGAACTCGTCGACCATGCGGTCGATGACCGCCTCGGCGGGGTGCGTGGCCCAGGTGCCGCCCGCTTCCTCCACGGCCCGCTTCGACTCGTTGCGGATCTTGCGCGGGAGCGTGAGGGTCAGTTCGTCCATGAGGGACAGGACCTTGGCCGGGTAGCCCGCCTGCGCCGCCGCCTGCTCGACGGAGGCCGGCTCGATGCCCTCGCCGACCATCGCGACGCCCTCGTTGATGAAGTGCCCGATCACCCGCGAGGTGAAGAAGCCCCGGGAGTCGTTGACGACGATCGGGGTCTTCCTGATCTGGCGGACCAGGTCGAAGGCGCGGGCAATGGCCTCGTCGCCCGTGCGCTCGCCCTTGATGATCTCGACGAGCGGCATCTTGTCGACCGGCGAGAAGAAGTGCAGACCGATGAAGTCCGCCTGGCGCTCGACGCCCTCGGCCAGCGCGGTGATGGGCAGGGTGGAGGTGTTGGAGCACAGCAGCGCGTCCGGCTCGACGATGTGCTGGATCTCCTGGAACACCTTGTGCTTGAGCTCGGGGTTCTCGAAGACGGCCTCGATCACCGCGTCGCAGCCCGCCGTGTCGGCGGGATCGGCGGTGGGGGTGATGCGGGCCAGCAGAGCGTCCGCCTTCTCCTGGGTGGTACGGCCCCGGGAGACGGCCTTGGCGCACAGCTTCTCGGAGTAGCCCTTGCCCTTGAGGGCGGCCTCGAGCGACACGTCCTTCAGGACGACCTCGATGCCTGCCCGGGCGCAGGAGTAGGCGATGCCGGCGCCCATCATCCCGGCGCCGAGGACGGCGACCTTGCGGACCTGGCGGGGCTCGCCCTGGGGGCGGTTGGCGCCGGAGTTGACGGCCTGGAGGTCGAAGAAGAACGCCTGGATCATGTTCTTCGAGGTCTGGCCCGCGGCCAGTTCGACGAAGTAGCGGGCCTCGATGACCTGGGCGGTCTCGAAGTCGACCTGGGAGCCCTCGACGGCCGCCGCGAGGATGTTGCGCGGGGCCGGGTAGGGGGCGCCGCCCGTCTGCTTGCGGAGGCTGGCCGGGAAGGCGGGCAGGTTGGCCGCGAACTTGGGGTTGGCGGGGGTGCCGCCCGGGATGCGGTAGCCGGGCTTGTCCCAGGGCTGCTGCGAGACGGGGTTGGCGTCGATGAAGGCACGGGCCCGGGCCAGCAACTCCTCGGGCGTGTCGACCACTTCGTCGACGAGACCCTGGGAGAGCGCGCGCCGCGGGTCGTACTGGGTGCCCTGGAGCAGCACCTTCAGCAGCGCGTCGGCGATGCCGAGGAGGCGGACCGTGCGGACGACTCCGCCGCCGCCGGGGAGGAGGCCCAGGGTGACCTCGGGGCAGCCGATCTTGGAGCCGGGCGCGTCCAGCGCGATCCGGTGGTGGCAGGCGAGGGCGATCTCGTAACCGCCGCCGAGGGCCGCGCCGTTGATCGCCGCGACGACCGGCTTGCCCAGGGTCTCGATGCGGCGCAGGTTCCGCTTGATCGCCATGCCGCCGTCGAAGAGGTCCTGCGCGGTCTCGGGCGTGACACGGATGAGGTCGCGCAGGTCGCCGCCCGCGAAGAAGGTCTTCTTGGCGGAGGTGAGGATGATGCCGCGGATGGAGTCCTTCTCGGCCTCCAGGCGGTCGGTGATCACGGCGAGGGAGTCGCGGAACGCCTGGTTCATGGTGTTCGCGGACTGGTCGGGGTCGTCGAGGACGAGAGTGACGACGCCGGTGCGGTCCTGTTCCCAGCGGATGGTGGTGGGCTCAGTGCTCATGAGGGTGTGCTCCGTGTGATCCGTGGGAGGGGGTCAGATGCGCTCGACGACGGTGGCGATGCCCATGCCGCCGCCCACGCAGAGCGTGGCGAGGCCGTACCGCTTGTCCTGGCGCTCCAGTTCGTCGACGAGCGTGCCGAGGATCATCGCGCCGGTGGCGCCGAGCGGGTGGCCGAGGGCGATCGCGCCGCCGTTGACGTTGACCTTGTCCAGCGAGAGACCCATGTCCCTGACGAAGCGCAGGACGACGGCGGCGAAGGCCTCGTTGATCTCGACGAGGTCGATGTCGTCGATGGTCAGCCCGGCCTTGGCGAGCGCCTTGCGGGTGGCGGGCGCGGGGCCGGTGAGCATGATGGTCGGCTCGGAGCCGGAGACGGCCGCGGAGACGATCCGCGCACGCGGGGTGAGCCCGTAGCGCTCGCCGATCTCCTTGGTGCCGATGGCGACCAGGGAGGCGCCGTCGACGATGCCGGAGGAGTTGCCGGCGTGGTGGACGTGGTCGATCCTCTCCACCCAGTGGTACTTCTGCAGCGCGACGGCGTCGAAGCCGCCGAGGTCGCCGATGTCCGCGAAGGACGGCTTCAGCTTGGCCAGGGAGTCGGCGGTGGTGCCCGGGCGCAGGTGCTCGTCGTGGTCGAGGACGGTCAGGCCGCTGCGGTCCTTCACCGGGACGACGCTGCGGTCGAAGCGGCCCTCCTTCCAGGCCGTGGCCGCCCGCTCCTGGGACAGGGCCGCGTACTCGTCGACGTCCCGGCGGGAGAAGCCCTCGATGGTCGCGATCAGGTCGGCGCCGATGCCCTGGGGCACGAAGTTGACGGCCAGGTTGGTCATCGGGTCGTTGAACCAGGCGCCGCCGTCGGAGGCCATCGGCACCCGGGACATGGACTCGACGCCGCCCGCGAGAACCAGGTCCTCGAAGCCGGAGCGGACCTTGGCGGCGGCCATGTTGACGGCCTCCAGGCCCGACGCACAGAAGCGGTTCTCCTGCACGCCGGCGACGGTGTCCGGCAGGCCCGCGGCGATCGCGGCGATGCGGGCGATGTCGGAGCCCTGGTCGCCGACCGGGCCGACGACGCCGAGCACGATGTCGTCGATCGCGGCCGGGTCGAGGTCCGGGAAGCGGCCGCGGATCTCGTGGATGAGTCCGACGACCAGGTCGATGGGCTTGGTGCCGTGCAGGGCGCCGTTGGCCTTGCCGCGGCCGCGCGGGGTGCGGATCGCGTCGTACACATACGCTTCGGTGCTCACGTGGAACGCCTTTCGAGGGTGAGGGTCAGCCCAGCAGGGAACGGCCGATGATCTCTTTCATGATCTCGGTGGTCCCGCCGTAGATGGTCTGGATACGGCCGTCGGTGAAGGCCCGGGCGACGGGGTACTCGCTCATGTAGCCATAGCCGCCGTGCAGTTGGAGGCAGCGGTCGGTGACCCGCTTCTGCAGTTCGGTCGCCCACCACTTGGCCATGGAGGCGTGCACGGCGTCGAGTTCACCGTTCGAGTGGTCCTCGATGCAGCGGTCGAGGAAGGTCCGGGTGACGGCGCACTCGGTGGCCATCTCCGCTATCTCGAGCCGGACGTGCTGCTTGGTGGCGAGCGGCCGGCCGAAGGCCTCGCGCTCCTTGACGTACTCGGTGGTGATCTCCAGCAGGTGCTCGGCGGCGGCGATCGCGGAGACCGCGATGCTGAGGCGCTCCTGCGCGAGATTCGTCATCAGGTGGCCGAAGGCGCCGTTCGGCTCGCCCAGCAGGTTCTCCTTGGGGACGCGCACGTCGTGGAAGAACAACTCGGCCGTGTCCTGCGCCTTCTGGCCGATCTTGTCGAGGTTGCGGCCCCGCTCGAAGCCCTCCGTGCCCCGCTCGACGACCAGCAGCGACAGCCCGTGCGCACCGCCCTCGGGGCTCGTCCTCGCTACGACGATCACCAGGTCGGCGAGGATCCCGTTGGAGATGAACGTCTTGGAGCCGTTGAGCACCCAGTGGTCGCCGCGGTCCTCCGCGTGCGTGCGGATGCCCTGGAGGTCGGAGCCGGCGCCGGGCTCGGTCATGGCGATCGCGGTGATCAGCGTGCCGTCGCAGAAGCCGGGCAGCCAGCGTGCCTTCTGCTCCTCGGTGGCGAGCGAGGTCAGGTAGGGGCCGATGATGTCGTTGTGCAGGCCGAGGGCGAGCCCGGGGGTGCCCGCGCGGGAAAACTCCTCCGCCAGGACGGCGCTGTAGCGGAAGTCGGCGGTGCCTCCGCCGCCGTACTCCTCGGGCACGGCGAGCCCGAGCAGCCCCTGCTTGCCGGCCGCCCGCCAGGCCTCGCGCGAGACGATGCCGTCCTTCTCCCACTGCGCGTAGTGGGGCAGCACCTCCCTCGCCAGGAAGGCGCGCACGGTCTCGCGGAACGCGTCGTGCTCGGGGGCGAAGATCAGCCGCTTCATGCGGGGCCTTTCAGCAGGTCCGGTACGTCCCAGTCGCGCGCCACCTCGGCGGTGTCCGCGCCGGGCCGGGCGGGGCCGGTGCGCACGGCCGTCGGGGTCGCGGAGAAGCGGGGCGCGGGCGCCGGCTGGGTGATGCCGCCGTGGTCGGTGAAGGATCCGCGGGCGGCCAGATGCGGGTGGCCGGGGGCCTCGCGCAGCGACAGGACGGGCGCCACGCACGCGTCGGTGCCCTGGAACAGGGCCGTCCACTCGTCGCGGGTACGGGACTTGAAGCGGGCCGCGACCGCCTCGCGCAGCTCGCCCCAGCGGGTCCAGTCCTTGCGGTCGCCGGCGTGCTCGGGAAGGCCGAGCAGGGTCACGAACTCCTGGTAGAACTGCGGTTCCAGGGCGCCGACCGCCATGTACCCGCCGTCGGCCGTCTCGTAGGTGCCGTAGTACGGGCAGCCGCCGTCCAGGAGATTGGCGCCGCGCCGGTCCTGCCAGCCGCCGGCGGCGAGCATGCCGTGGAGCATCGCGGAGAGGTGGGAGGTGCCGTCGACGATGGCGGCGTCGACGACCTGGCCGGTGCCGCCCGCGCGCGCGTGGTGGAGGGCGGCGAGAACGCCGACGACCAGGTAGAGGGAGCCGCCCGCGTAGTCGCCGAGGAGGTTGGCGGGAACGGCCGGAGGGCGGTCCGGTTCGCCGATCAGGCCGAGGGTGCCGGTGACGGCGATGTAGGCGATGTCGTGGCCGGCGCGCGGGGCGAGCGGGCCGTCCTGGCCCCAGCCGGTCATGCGGCCGTAGACGAGCCCCGGGTTGCGGGCGCGGCAGGCCTCCGGGCCCACGCCGAGGCGCTCCGCCACGCCCGGGCGGTAGCCCTCGACGAGGATGTCGGCTCGTTCGGCCAGGTCGAGGACGCGCGCTGGGCCGTCCGGGGCCTTCAGGTCGACGACCACCGAGCGTTTGTTGCGGTTGGTGACGTCGCATTCGGGTGTGATCGCGAGGCCCACGCCGCCGGGGCGGTCGACGCGCACGACGTCGGCGCCCAGGTCGGCGAGGAGCATGGCGGCGAACGGGCCCGGCCCGATGCCGGCCAGCTCGACCACGCGCACGCCGGTGAGCGGGCCCTGCCCGGGCGGCGTCCCTGCCGTTGCCATCCAGCCCCCAGCGCTGTGACACAACTGATGTAACACCGGTGATGCTAAGAACACGTTCCACTGAACACAAGACCCGGGCGAGCAAGCGCTTAGCCAATTACCGGGGTCAGCGTCGGCTCCGCCCTCTCCTCACGCTAGCCTCGGCCACCGACAACGGCGCGTGGTGCGGACCGAGGAGTGTCATGAGCAGGCTGAACGGGACGGAGCGTCCGTACGACATCGTGCTCTTCGGAGCCACGGGCTTCGTGGGGACGCTGACCGCGGAGTATCTCGCCGCGCACGCCCCCGAGGGCCTGCGCTGGGCGGTCGCGGGACGCAGCGAGCGGAAGCTGGAGCAGCTGCGCGAACGGCTGCCCGCCGGCGAGAAGGTCGGGGTACTGCGCGCGGACGTGGCGGAGCCGGACTCGGTGCGCGAACTCGCCGAGCACGCGCGCGTGGTGGCCACGACCGTGGGGCCGTACGTGAGCTACGGCGAGGACCTCGTCGCCGCCTGCGCGGACACCGGCGCCGACTACCTGGACCTGACCGGTGAGCCGGAGTTCGTGGACCTGACCTACGTCCGGCACGACGCACGCGCGCGGGAGACCGGCGCCCGGCTGGTGCACGCCTGCGGATTCGACTCGATCCCGCACGACCTGGGCACCTATTTCACCGTCCGGCAGCTGCCGGAAGGGGTCCCGCTGACGGTCGACGGGTTCGTCACCGCCGACGCCACCTTCTCGGGCGGCACGTTCGCTTCCGCGCTGAACCAGTTCTCCCGGCTGGGGCCGATGCTGGCCGCCGAGCGGGACCGGCGGCGGCACGAGCCGCGCCTGGTGGGCCGGCGGGCGGCGGCGCCGACGGGTGCGCCGCGGTTCGCGAAGGAGATCGGCGCGTGGGCGCTGCCGCTGCTGACGATCGACCCGCAGATCGTGCACCGGTCGGCGAAGGCGCTCGACCGCTACGGTCCCGACTTCCGCTACCGCCACTACGCGGCCGTACGGCGTCTGCCGATGGCGCTCGGCGGGGTGGCGGCGATGGGCGCGCTGGTCACGGCGGCCCAACTGCCGCCCGCCCGGCGCTGGTTGTCCGACCGGGTCAAGCCGGGGGACGGGCCGAGCGCGGAGAAGCGCGCCAAGAGCTGGTTCTCGGTGCGTTTCGTGGGCGAGGGCGGCGGCCGACGGGTGTTCACGGAGGTCGCGGGCGGCGATCCCGGCTACGACGAGACGGCGAAGATGTTCGCCGAGTCGGCGCTGTCCCTGGCCCTCGACGACCTTCCGGAGACGGCCGGCCAGGTCACCACGGCGGTCGCGATGGGCGACGCCCTGACCGAGCGGCTGCGCCGCGCCGGGATCACCTTCCGGGTCGCCGCGAGCCGCTGACGGGCCCTACAGCGACCAGCCGGCCACGGTGTAGATCATCCCGAAGATCCACCCCAGCCCCGCCAGCACGGCGAGGACCAGCGCGACGTTCACGGCCCGCTCGACGGGACGGTTCGGGTCGGCGAGGGGCCGGGGCTTGGCGGCCCGGGCACGGTGTGTCGTCATGCGCCCCACTGTGCCGAGAGGCCCCACGCGCCCACATCCGTACAGGTACTCAGTCCGGCTACTCAGACCACCCGGGCGCCGGGTGCCTGCCCTGCGCCGGGGACGGGGGCAGGGGCGGCCGGAGGAGGCTCCCCCAGGACTTCGGCGATCCGCTGCCTTGCGGCGGCGTCGTCGGTGCCGGCGGCGAGACGCCGCGCCAGCGGGCCGATCTCCCACCCCGCGTGGTGGTCGAAGTACGGCGGGGGCCCCGCCACGTTGTGGGCGAGCTTGCCCACCAGCTCCGCGAGCCGGAACAGGATCCGCTCACTCTCGGCCGGCTGCTCGCTGTCGAGCGGCCTGGCTCTCCGCACCAGTTCGAACACCTCGCGCCCCCGGTGCCACCGGTCGCGATCGCCGGCCAGCTCCAGGGCGGCCCGGATGCCCGGTGCCGGATCAGGGCCGGCCGCCGCCGCGAGCACCCGGCCCGCCCAGGTCACCGGGTCGCGACGGCTTTCGAACAAAGCGCGCCCCCAGGCCCGGGTCGGATCGGCCGCCGCCGCTTCCGCGACCGGCTTGGCCGGCGAGGTCGCCTCCCGCAAAGCCCGGCGGCACAAGGCGTCCGCTCTGCGGGTTGTTTCCGGGAGGCGGTAGGCGGGGGTCAGAGCGAGGACCTGGGCGCAGGCGTTGTCGAGGGTGGTGCGGTGGCCCACGGAGACGAAGACCGGCTTGACGGACTCCCGGGTGCGCAGGGCGCGGCCGACCTCCTCGGTACCCGCGAGGAGCGGGGAGGCGCTGCCGCGCGGGGCGGACGGGTCGTCGTAGGCGAAGGTGAACGGGTTCTTCGCCACGCCGATGGTGGGCAGGCCGGTCAGGACCCCGAGGTGGCTGGCGAGGCCGAAGCGGCGGGGGTGGGCCAGGCCGTAGCCGTCGCAGACGACCAGGCCGGGCTCGCACGGCAGGCTTTCCAGGGCGGCGAGGACCGTGGGGAGCTCGCGGAAGGCGAGCAGGCCGGGGACGTACCCGAAGGAGACGCGGCCGACCGCGGTGGACTCGGCGACCACGTCGAGGGTCGCCGCGTCCAGGACCACCGCGGCGGCCGCCACGAGGTCCAGCTCGTCGTCGTAGGCCACGTCGACGCCGGTCACCCGTCCCCTACCGGGCGGCGGCCCGGCCTCGTCCAGCACCACCCGCGCCCGCAACTCGTCCTGCACGGCACGGGCCTGGTCCTCGGTCGCGGGCCAGCCCGCGGGAACGCTTACGGTCGTCATGATGCGACCGAGCCTACGGTCCCGCGCCGGCGCCGCGTAGGCTCGCGATCATGTTCGTACTGGAGTTGACCTACACCGCCCCGCTCGACGCCGTCGACGCCCTGCTCCCGGCCCATGTCGCCTGGCTGGACGAGCAGTTCGGCAAGGGCGTCTTCCTCTTGGCCGGGCGCAAGAACCCCCGCGACGGCGGGATCATCCTCGCCCTCGCCGAGAACCGCGCCCAGGCCGAGGAGATCGCCGCCGGCGACCCGTTCGCCACCGGCGGCGTGTGCACGTACCGCGTCACCGAGTTCGACGCGACGAGGACGGCCCCGGCCCTGGAGCGGTTCCGCGAGACCGAGGGCTGAAACACGCGGCTCAGCTCTTCTTCGAGTTCAGCGCGCGCTGCAGCTGGTCCTTGTTCATGTTCGAACGGCCTTCGATCCCGCGCTGCTTGGCCTCGTTGTAGAGCTGGTCCCGGGTCGGCCCCTGGGAGCCGGTCCGGTTGCCCGACCGCTGGCCGCCGCGCCTGCTGGAGGACATGTCCTTCGTCGAGCTGCGGCTGGCGGTCTTCGACTCGCCGGACCGGGCGCGTTCCTTGTTGACCGTGCGGGCCGCGATCTCCTTGGCGCGTCCGGTGCTCTCGCCACGGTCCTCGGCGCTCTTCTTGATGTGCTCGTACTGACGTTCACGCTTGGGGCTGGAACCTGCGGGCATCGTCGCTCACTCCTTTCGCAGACGGTGCCCGGGTACCCGGATTGCGGCACGTCACCGCTCCAGACGTGCCACCCGCCCCTGCTCCCCCGCCGCCCAGCAGCCATGACCGGCGCAGTCCACGGTGTCGTACGAGCCGGTGTCGACCGTCCGCCAGGTGCGGCCGCCGTCGGTGGTGAGGTCGGTGCCGGTGGGGCCGACGGCGAGGGCGGCGGTGCGGCTGTGCGGCAGCCAGGCGACGCCGGAGCGGTAGGCGGGCGGCGGCCGGTCGGCCGGCTGCCAGGTGCGGCCGGCGTCGCCGGTGCGGGCCGCGGCCTGCGGAGAGGTCTGGTCGGGGCGGTAGTCGCCGCCGACCGCGAGGCCGTGGACGCGGTCGCGGAAGGCCAGCGCGAAGACGCCCTTGGCGGGGTCGCCGGCCGGGATCGGCGTGTCGGCGGCCGTCCAGGTCAGTCCGCGGTCGCGGGAGTGCAGCACACGCGCGCGTGCCCCGCCTCCGGTGGCCAGCCACACGTCCGACGGTCCGGAGGCGACCAGGCACTGTCCGCTCGCCGCGAAGCCCGCCTCGCCGTCGAGGGCGGCCGGCATGCCCTTGCCGGGGAGGACCTTCCAGGAGCGGCCGCCGTCGCTCGTCGAGAGAATGCGGAACCTGCCGCCGACCGGGTCGCTCATCGCGAGGCCGTGACGGGGGTCGAAGAAGGTGAGGCAGTCGTAGAAGGCCACCGCGTCGGTGTTGCGGAAGGACTCGGTCCAGGTCGCGCCGCCGTCGTCGGTGCGGTAGACGCGGGACGCCTCGCCCTCGCCGATGGCCAGCACCACGGCCCGCCGCGCGTCGAAGGCCTCGACGTCCCGGAACTGAAGGGCCGCGGCGCCCGGCGGGGAGACGTCGCGCCAGTTCGCCCCGCCGTCGGTGGTGCGCAGCACGGTGCCCCCGGTTCCCGCCACCCACGCGGTGTCCCGGCCCACGGCCGACAGCCCGCGGAAACGGACGTCCGGTTTGCCGGTGTCCTTGAGCTGCCAGTGCGGTGCCCGGTGTCCCGGCTCGTGCGCCTGCGCCGGTACGGCGGTCAGGGCCGCCAGTGCCGCCGAGCACACGGCCACCGCCGCCATCGCCCGAACCGTCCGTCTCGTCCCTCGTGTCTTCCCCGAGCGCCTCATGGCGGGCGAAGCTAGCCGACCGCCCGGACGGCGTCCAGAGGGCCGCGCGGGCCACAAGTGCCCACCGGGGCACGGGAGGTGGGACTCGTCACTTCTGTGAATGAACGCGGTGACGGAGGTCACTCGACATTCATGTGCACGGATCGGCCGGTTCCGGCGTCTCTAGCAGTACCCGGACCGATCAGTCCGCCAGGCCCGTCCAGCCGCAGCAAGGGAGCAAGGCGTTGTCCACCGTCATCGAGCAGCCCGTCGAGGCCCGCCTCGTGGCCGCCGCGCCGCGTATGCCGAGCATCCCGGCCACCCTGCACTACGACCGCCGCGACCCGTTCGCGGTCAGAATGACCTTCCCGGCGCCTGCCACGCTGGAGGGCGTGGAGGTCTGCTGGACCTTCTCGCGCGAGTTGCTGTCGGCCGGCCTGGAGGAGCCGGAGGGCCACGGCGACGTCCGGGTGCGGCCGTACGGGTACGACCGCACCGTCCTGGAGTTCCACGCCCCCGAGGGCACGGCCGTGGTGCATGTGCGCTCGGAGGAGGTACGGCGCTTCCTCGGCGCGGCGAACGAGCTGGTGCCCGTCGGCCTGGAGCACCTGCAGCTGGACCTGGACAACGGCCTGGCAGAGCTGATGCGGGACGCCTGAGCGTCAACGCGCCCCGCCCAGCAGGGCGTTGAGCTCGCCGTACTCCAGCACGGCGACCAGTGACCCGTACGTCCCCGCGGGGCCCCGGTGGCAGGTGTCGATCCGGGCATCGCTGAACCGGGGCAGGCCCGCCTCGTCGGCGTCCGCGCGGGCTGCGGCGATCCGCTCCGCCTGCTCGGCGACGGGACACAACGCCGGGGCTCCCGGCTCGTAGAGCGCGTCTTCGATGACCGCGCGGATCGTGTCGGCGACGCCCGCCGAGTCCCTGCACAGCCGACCTCCAGGGCCCAGGCCAGGCCCGCGCCGGTGGTCGCGACGGCTGCGGCACCCGCGTCCGCCACGGTGGGGGCACCTCCCGCTCGAGCGAAGGTCGAGAAGGGATCCGGCATCAATGCGGCACGGTTGCGAGGGCGGAGCACAGCTCGGTCAGGATCCCGCTCACCCCTGTTCGTCCGATCAGTTCCTCGACGCGATCCTTGTGACGCTCCCGGTCCCCGTCCGGCAGCAGCGCGGGCAGTCCTGCCGCGACCGCCAGGGCCACGGCGGCCGCCTCCTCCTCCGAGACCTTCGCGACCGGCGTCGTCCGCTCCAGGAGGCCTCGCGCCTCCTCCCGCAGCGACTCCACGACGTCGGCGCGTTCCAGTACGTGATCCACGCTCGGGAAGACTCCGAGGACCCGTTTCCGCTCCGCCCGCAGACAGCCGTCGGCGGTCAGCTGCTCGCGTACCGCGTCGGACGTCACGCGCGCGTGCAGCGTCACCCAGGTGCGCCACCGGTGCGGCAGGGACTCGCGGACGAGTTCCAGGAGACCGTCGAGGACCGCGTCCGCGGTGAGGCTGTCCATGTCGGCCGGGGTGGCGATGCCGTCCTCGTCGGTGAGCAGGCCACGCCGGGCCAGTTCGGTGAGGGCCCCGGCCCGCACCAGATGGGCGGTGCCCATGGCCTCGGGCATGGAGTCCCAGGCCAGCAGGCACAGCCGGGCAGGAAGCGAGAGCGAACCGTGCGGCACGAGGTCTCCTTGGTGCGGTGCGATCGGCGGGGCGATCCGGGGGGCACGTTAATTCGTTGACAGCGCTCGGCGGCGCTCGTACGGTGTATGACGGTTCTGTTGCCGTCGATCGGAGAAGGACGTTGCTCCTCTGAGGTCCTGAGACACCGTGTCACCCACCACTGGTGTGTGCTGTGTGCGACCTCGGCAGGTGAGCCGTCCCCGACGGAGCAGGGCTTTCTTCATGCCCCCTCCCTTGCAGGGCTCTTTCGGCCGTCCGTGGTCGCCGGTGTCTCGATACGCGTTTGCCCCTGACCGCATCGAGCAACCGCGAGGTCCTGTATGTCTGCTTCCATCACTGTCACGTCCCTCTCCTTCGCCTGGCCCGACGGCAGCCCCGTCTTCGAGGGCCTGGACGTCTCCTTCGGCCCCGGCCGGACCGGGCTCGTCGGCGTCAACGGGTCCGGAAAATCGACCCTGTTGAAGCTGATCGCCGGTCAGCTCACCCCGGCCGACGGCCTGGTGCGCGTCGCCGGCGAGGTCGGGTACCTCCCGCAGAACGTCACGCTCGACACCCGGCTGCGGGTCGACGAGGCGCTCGGCATCGCCGAGCGGCGGGCGGCGCTGCACGCCATCGAGGCGGGTGACGTGGCCGAGGAGCACTTCGAGACGGTCGGCGACGACTGGGACGTGGAGGAGCGCGCGCTCGCCACCCTGGGCGAACTCGGGCTCGGGCACATCCAGTTGGACCGCACCATCGGCGAGGTGTCCGGCGGCGAGTCGGTGCTGCTGCGGCTCGCGGCCCTGCTGCTGCGCCGCCCGGACGTCCTGCTCCTCGACGAGCCGACCAACAACCTCGACCTGTACGCGCGGCGGAGGCTGTACGCGGCCGTGTCCGCCTGGCCGGGGGTCATGGTGGTGGTCAGCCACGACCGTGAACTCCTCGACCTCGTCGACCAGATCGCCGATCTGCGCTCCGGGGAGGTCACGTGGTACGGCGGCAACTTCTCCGCCTACGAGGAGGCGCTGGCGATCGAACAGGAGGCGGCCGAACGGATGGTGCGCGTCGCCGAGGCCGACTTCCGCAAGCAGAAACGCGAACTGGCCGACGCCCAGGTCAAACTGGCCCGCCGCAAGAGGTACGGGCAGAAGATGTGGGACCAGAAGCGCGAGCCGAAGATCGTCATGGGGGCGCGCAAGCGGGCGGCGCAGGAGTCCGCGGGCAAGCACCGCATCATGCACGAGGAGCGGCTCAGCGAGGCGAGGGAACGGCTCGACGAGGCGGTGGAGGCGGTACGGGACGACGACGAGATCCGCGTCGACCTGCCGTACACGGCCGTCCCCCCGGGCCGTACCGTGCTCACCCTGCTGGACCTGGAGCTCGCGTACGGCGCGCGCGTGGCGGGCGGGCTCGATCTGCGCGGGCCGGAGCGGGTCGCGCTGATCGGGCGCAACGGCGCGGGCAAGACGACCCTGCTGCGCACGATCGCCGGTGAGCTCGCGCCCGTGTCGGGCGAGGCGCACGCGCAGGTGCCGCTCCGCTTCCTGCCGCAGCGGCTCGACGTGCTCGACGACGAGCTCACGGTCGCCGAGAACGTGGCCCGGTTCGCGCCGGGGGCCACCAACAACCGGGTGCGGGCGCGTCTTGCCCGCTTCCTGTTCCGGGGCGCCCGGGCCGACCAGAAGGCGGCGACGCTGTCCGGCGGCGAGCGCTTCCGGGCGGCCCTGGCGGCGCTGATGCTCGCCGAGCCGGCCCCGCAGCTGCTGATGCTCGACGAGCCGACGAACAACCTCGACATGGCGAGCGTCCGGCAGCTGACCACGGCCCTGGAGTCGTACGAGGGGGCGCTGATCGTGGCCAGTCACGACCTGCCGTTCCTGGAGTCGATCGGGATCACCAGGTGGCTGCTGCTCGACGGCGAGCTGCGGGAGACGGCGCCGGAGGAGGTGGGCCGGCCCGGTCTCAACAGGGGCACAGCCTGACCGTGGGGGTTTTGTCTGCGCGGATCCGCCCTGCATGATGGCGGACCGGGTCCCGTACGGAGCCCGGTCCACTGTCCCGCCGATACGGAGTCCCGTCGTGCCCAGCAAGAAGGCCCTCGTCCGCCGCCCCAGCCCGCGCCTCGCCGAAGGTCTGGTGACGCACATCGAGCGGGAGAAGGTCGACACGGACCTCGCGCTGGAGCAGTGGGAGGGCTACGTCGAGGCGCTGCGGGAGCACGGCTGGGAGACGGTCGAGGTGGACCCGGCCGACGACTGCCCCGACTCGGTGTTCGTCGAGGACACGGTCGTCATGTACAAGAACGTGGCGCTGATCACCCGGCCCGGCGCCGAGTCGCGGCGCGAGGAGACCACGGGGGTCGAGGAGGCCGTGGCCCGCCTCGGCTGCTCGGTGAACTGGATCTGGGACCCGGGCACCCTGGACGGCGGTGACGTGCTGAAGATCGGCGACACGATCTACGTCGGCCGCGGCGGACGCACCAACGCGGCCGGGGTGCAGCAGCTGCGCGCCGCCTTCGAACCGCTCGGCGCCCAGGTCGTCGCCGTACCGGTGAGCAAGGTGCTGCACCTGAAGTCGGCGGTCACCGCGCTGCCGGACGGGACGGTCATCGGGCACATCCCGAAGGTCGACCGGCCCTCGCTGTTCCCGCGTTTCCTGTCGGTGCCCGAGGAGGCCGGCTCCCATGTGGTGCTGCTCGGCGGCGGCAAGCTGCTGATGGCCGCGAGCGCGCCGAAGACGGCCGAGTTGCTGGCCGACCTCGGTTTCGAGCCCGTTCTGGTCGACATCAGCGAGTTCGAGAAGCTCGAAGGCTGTGTGACATGCCTCTCGGTCCGGCTCAGGGAGCTGTACGCCTGACGGGTGAACGACTCACCCCTTGAGCCCCGGACCTGCGGGTCCTGGGACTCCCCGGAACACTCCCGGATGCCGTTTGACACGGGCCTGATCAGCAATCTTTACAGCGCGCTTAACCTACGGAATCGTAACCTACGGATTCGTAGCCTACGATTCCGTAGGTTCCGGCACCGCTCGCCGGTGATTCCCCTGTATCGCCCGTTGTCGCCCGTCCCCCTGGAGTCCCCGTGACGATCACTTCCCCGCACCTCGGCAGCCCTGCCGTCTGGACCGACGCCCGGCTGCTGTACGCCCTGGAGGAAGTGGTCGAGCAGGAGCTCAACCGGCATCTGAAGGTCGCCAAGGACTGGATGCCGCACGAGTACGTGCCGTGGTCGGACGCCCGTAACTTCCCCGGCCTCTTCGAGGACGGCGAGGCCTGGGACAAGGAGCAGTCGAGCGTCACCGAGATCGGCCGCATCGCGCTCGTGGTGAACCTCCTCACCGAGGACAACCTGCCCAGCTACCACCACGAGATCGCCTCGCTCTTCGGCCGCGACGGCGCCTGGGGCACCTGGGTGCACCGCTGGACCGCCGAGGAGGGCCGGCACGGCATCGTGATGCGGGACTACCTGCTCGCCTCCCGCGCGGTCGACCCGGACAAGCTCGAGCAGTTCCGCATGGCCCACATGAGCGAGGGCTTCGAGTCGGACAACCGCCACTCGATGCTGCACTCGGTGGCCTACGTCGCCTTCCAGGAGCTCGCGACCCGCATCTCGCACCGCAACACCGGCCACCAGTCCGGCGACCCGGTCTGCGACCGGATGCTGGCCCGTATCGCGACCGACGAGAACCTGCACATGGTCTTCTACCGCAACCTCCTCAAGGCCGCGTTCGAGCTCGCGCCCGACCTGACCATGCAGGCGGTCCGGGACGTCGTCGTCAACTTCCGCATGCCCGGCCACGGCATCCCCGGCTTCGAGCGGGCGGCGGCGCAGATGGCGATCGGAGAGGTCTACAACCTGCGCATCCACCACGACGACGTCCTGCAGCCGGTGCTGCGCTTCCTGAAGGTCCTGGACATCGACGGCCTCGGCGGCGAGGGCCGCCAGGCGCAGGAGGAGCTCGGGATGTTCATGGGCGGCCTCGACGCGGAGGCCTCGAAGTTCGACGAGAAGCTGGCGGCGCGCAAGGCGCGGATGGCGGCGCGGGCGGCGGGCTGACGACGGCCGCCACGGCCGTCGAATTGCGGTGCGGGGCGCCGATCGTCTGCGTCATCATGCGGCCATGCATGACAGCGGCACGACACAGCGGGCGGTCGGCTTCCTGCTGCGCCTGATCGACACCGAGGACGCCGCCGGGGTACGGCGGCGGATCGGCGTGCCCGCGGCTGCCGCGGAGGAGCGCCGGATCACCTACGCCGTCCTGAAGCAGTCCTGGGTCCCGGCCTCGGTGCTGCTGTGGATCCTGGAGCAGGACGACCCGGAGCTCAACGCCGTCGTGTACGGGCACGCCTGGGCCGACCCGGCGATGCGCCGGGCGGTTCTGCGCGGTATCCCGTTCGGGCCGGGCCGCACGGACACCCTGCCCGTGGACGACGCACTGCTCCGGCACGCGGACGAACCGCCGGAGCCGGAGGGTTTCGCCGGGCGGGGACTCGTCGCGACCCTGCGGGCCGTCACCGCCATGAAACCCGCCAGACAGGCGGCGTCGATGGTGCTCGGACACCGCGACTGGCGGACGGTCACCGAGGCCGACCGCGAGCAGCCGCTGCCCGGGTACGCCCGCTGGGCGCTGTCGCTGCGCCCGGACTGTCCGCCGGACCTGCGCGCGCAGTTCGGCAGCCACGCCAAGTTCACCCACCGCGTCCGCGAGGCCGGGATCCTCACCGGCCCCGGGGAGTACGCGACGGCGCACGGCCCCGCCGCGCAGGTGCTGAAGGTGCTCTCCCTCGGGCCCGTGATGTTCCCCGCGCGCGTGGGCGAGGCGGAGGACGCGCTGCGCCCGCTCGTGCGCGACCACCTGGCCGGCCGCGAGGAGGCCTGGGCGGTGCTGGCCCAGCTCCTCGGGACGTTCCACGGGACCGCTCCGGAACTGATCATGACGGCGGGAGCGATCGCCTGACCCGCGTCAGGAGGGGGCGGGGCGGCTGGATTCGAACCAGCGTGTCCCGGTTCTGGAGACCGGTGCGCCTGCCTCTGCGCTACGGCCCCGCCCTTGCCGCCCGAGCGTAATGCGTTGGCCCGTTGTCAGTGGGCGCTGCTACCAATGAGGCACGGGGGAGATCCGGTACGGGGGGCTCGTCATGGTGTACGGAGAGCGGGGGCGGCGTGTCCCCGTGGTCGACCTGGCCGACCGCAGGGCGCTGGAGCGGTACCGCCCGGCGGACGTGGCCGTGATCGAGGAGGCGCGGCGGCTGAAGGAGGCCGCGCTGCTGGACTTCGGGCTCACGGAGTCGGCGGTGGCGTCGTGGCTGTACGCCAAGTGCCATCACCAGATCCCGACCACCGCCGTCGACACGGCGGCCGTGGTGGCCTCCGGCGACGGCTCCTGCCTGCTGCTCTACAACCCGGACTTCTTCGCCGGACTCGGCCTGGACGGCGTCAAGTTCGTGCTGTTCCACGAGGCACGTCATCTGGTGCAGCGGCATCTGTTCGCCGACCCCGAGCTGCGCGCGGACCCGGTCTTCGGCCTGGCCTGCGAGGTGTCCATCAACCATGTGGCACTGGTCCGGCTCGGGCGGCGGGACCTGCCGCTGCTGGCGGGCCGGCCCACGGGCGTCGACCCGCGCGCGGTGTACGAGGCGTACGTCGCGGACCTGACGGCGCACGGCCTGGAGCCGGTGCCGTACGACACGTTCACCGAGACCGACATGCGGGTGTACGGCGAGCTGAAGCGGATGCACCGCCCGCCGGTGCCCGAGCGCCGGCTGTGCGTGCACCTGCTGGACGGGGCCGTCCCCACCGACCAGGAGACCGTCGACGCGGTGGCGTCCTCCGCGCTGCTGAACTCCCTGCTGGCGGCCCGGCGGGGGCACGCGGGCGCGGAGCGGGAGCTGCTGGACCTGATGGGCCGCACCGAGGACGGCAACACCCGGGCGGCGCGGATCTGGGGCAGTCTCGGCGCGGGCGCGCTGCGCGGCGAGACCACCCGCACGGGCACGGTCCACTGGTGGCAGCGCTGGCTGGTCGACGTGCTGGGCTCCAAACTCCGGGACGGCGAGCGGCTGGTGTACCCGAAGAAGCGGGGCGCGCTGCTCGCCGCGCTGGGCCAGGACCCGATGCTCTCCCGGCGCGGCCCGGTGCGGGAGAAGGTGCTCGTCATCGCCTACGACACCTCGGGCTCGATGCCGGACCACGTGGTCGAGTGGCTGACCCGGCTGGTGGGGCGGATCGACGGGGTCGAGGCGCACTGGCTGTCCTTCGACGGGCAGGTGATGCCGTTCAGACCCGGCGAGCGGGTCCACGGCGGAGGCGGCACCAGCTTCCAGGCCGTCGCCGACTACGTGGAGGGGCGCACGGAGGTGAACGGGCGACGGTTCGACGTCACCCCGGACGCCGTCGTGATGCTCACCGACGGATACGCCCAGCCGATCACGCCCGCCGAGCCGGACAAATGGATCTGGCTGATCACGGAGGGCGGCAGCGAGTGGCCCGAGACGCACGACCCGGCGATGGACTGCCATCGCGTCACGACCGGATCGAGGTGAGGGACGGATGACCACCGAGGCACGGCCGTCAGGGACGGCCGCGGACGGGCGCGGGCCCGGGGAGGTCTCGCGCCTCGAGGCCTTCATCGACGCGATGATCGACATGGAGCAGACGGGGCAGGTCTTCGGCGAGCACGGCATCGGCAAGACAGCGACGTTCTTCTCGCACATCGCCCGCGCGTATCCGGACACGAGCCTGGTGTACGTCCCGGCGGCGAACCTGACCCCGGACGACCTGCTCGTCAACGCACCGGTGCGTGACCCGCACACCGGCGAACTGGTGCTGCGGCAGCTCGTGATGAGCCAGCTCAAGCCGGGGCGGCCCTTCGTGCTGCTCATCGACGACTCCCTGCAGGCGGGCGAGACGATCCAGTCGCAGCTGATGCAGATCGCCTGCAACTGGACGCTCGGCGAGCACGATCTGCGCGCCCTGGGCTGCGTCGGCGTCTTCCTCACCGACAACGAGTCGCTGGCCGAGACCTCCGCCCGGCGCAGCGACCTCGCGCTCCTGGACCGCATGGTGACGCTGCGGATCACGGCCAACGACACCGCGTGGCGGCGGCACCTGTCGGCCAAGTACCGCGGCTGGGACCTGCGTCCGGTGTTCTCGCTGTGGGCGTCCCTGTCCCCCGCGCTGCGCGAGCTGCTGTCCCCGCGCACCCTGGACCACGTCCTGGCGAACGCCAGGGAGGGCTTCCCGCTGCGCTGGGGTCTGCCCCTGGTCGACGGGGAGCGGCTACGGCTGGCCGAGCCGGGCCCGGACGGCAGACCCGGCCAGAACCGTACGGCCGAGATCCTGGACCGTGTCGCCGAGGCGCTTGGCGTGCCCAACCCGGCGACGGTCCCCGACCCGGTGCGCCAGGTGGTGCGGGCGGCGCTGCGCAACCGCTGGACGGTCCTGCTGCAGGGGCCGCCGGGCTGCGGGAAGACGGAGCTGGTACGGGAGACGGTGCGGGCGGGGCTGGGCCGTGACGCGCTGTACTTCTCACTGCCGGTGACGAACGTCGAGGACCTGTGCGCGCCGATCCCCTCCGCCGACGGCACGCTCGACAACCTGCTGGCCGCCAAGTTCACCGGGCCCGAGCCCAAGGCGATCGTGTGGGACGAGTACAACCGGCCCAAGGACAAGGCCGCCTTCGCCAAACTCATGGAGATCACCCAGGAGTGGTCGCTGGCGGGCCGGCGGATCGAGAACCTGCGCGCTCAGATCGCGGTGCAGAACCCGCCGTACCATCTGGGCCGCAAGATGCTGGTGTCGCGCAACAACATCGCCCAGGCGACCCGTTTCACGGCCTCGCTTCAGGTGGAGCCGGAGGACATCCCGGCCAACGAGTGGCTGCTGGCCCGTTACGGCACGGACGCCGAGACGGTCCTGGAGTGGTGGAAGCACGACATCGACGACGACGGACGGGCGTGGATCACCAAGCGCACCCTGGAGCGGCTGATCAAGCTGCACCGGCGCGGTCTTCCGCTGGAGATGGGCACGGTCTACCTCGGCGACGGCGAGTACGCGCCGGTGCCGCTCACCGCGCTGATCGACCGTTTCAAGGGCCGCCCGGTGACGGGCCTGCGCGAGCTCGCCCGCGACGCGGAGCTGTGGGAGGCACGACTGCGCCGCGCCGCCGGCCACTCCACGGAGGGCGGCGACGACAGCGACCTGGTCCACCAGATCCTCGCCAACGCCGAGCTGTCCCAGCTCAAGAAGCACCGGGGCGTGGTGACCCGTCTGGTGGCCCTGCTGCCTGCGAAGCTGCGGGCCACCTATCTGGTGGGGGCGTCCGTGCCCCAGCAGCGCTTCTGGACGGAGGTGTTCATGGCGATGCGGCGGTGACGCCGTCAGCCGCGGGCCGGCGGCGGGGTGCGGTGCACGCTGCGTACGGCCGCCACGTCCGCCGGGACCGACGGCGGCGGGACATGGGCGCTGAGGGCGTCCAGCCGGCGCTTGACGCTGGCGGCGACGCCCCGGCCCAGGACGAAACGGGTGGCCGTGGTGGCGCGCGGGGCGGTGTCCAGGAGGCGGTGGGCCTCGCGGCTGCGCATGCCGGTGTGGCTGAGGACCAGATGGGTCAGCCGATGGCCGGGGGTGTCCGCGAGGGCGTCGGCGACGGACTGGGCGGCGGCGAGGTCGAGGTGGTTGTCCGCCGCGCCGAGCACCGCGGCCGCCCGTACCCGGCCGAGGTCCAGCAGCCGCACCCCGGCGGCGGTCGCCGCCGTCACCAGCCGGGCCGCCGCCGAGGGGCCGATGCCGTTGCTCGCGACGGACAGACGGGTGAGCCGTCCGTGCGGCGCCGCTTCCAGGGCCTCGGCGAGGCAGACCGCCCCGCCGTCGCCCAACCGGGCGGCGGACACGTACAGTTCGTCGATCGCGCCCGCCCTGATCGGTTCGGCGAGCGGCCGTGCTCCGGCCTCTCCCAGCGGGTTGCCGCCGACGAAGAGCCGCTCGATCCGGCGGCCGTTGCCCGCCGCGGCCAGCAGGGCGTCCGCGAGAACGGCGGCGCCCGTCGCGTCCAGGCCGGTCTGGACGAGGTCGAGGGTGCGCAAGGACCGTGCGGCGTCGATGAGTTCGGCCGCCGCCCGGCCGCCCCCCGCGCCCAGTGGATTGCGCTTGAGCCACACCCCGGTGACGACCTGCGGCGAGGCTCGCAGCTGGTCGGCGATCCGGCAGGCGCCGCCCTCGGTGATCTGGTTGCAGCCGAGGTAGAGCGTCTCGACGCCGGTACCCGAACCGGCCACGGCGGCCGCCCCGTCGTCGCCCAGCCCGTCGGTCCCGAGCAGCAGATGCTGTACCGGCGAAGCCCCCTGGGCGAGCGCGTCGGCGACCAGGGCGGCGCCCTCCGCGCCCAGCCCCTGCTTGCACAGGTCGAGGCGCCCGTCGGGCAGCGCCGTGCCCGCGGTGAAGTCCAGCCGCTCACCGGCGGGGCGGCCGGCGCGCAACCAGTCGAGCAGCGGGGCCAGTTCGGCGGCCGGGCGGGGCACGACGGACGGCACTCCGGCGAAACCGGCGGACGCCGCGTCCTCGCCCTCCTCCAGGAGGTCCTCGGGTCCATCGCTCACCACTCCGCCTCCCGGTAGTCCTTCAGGAACACGCCCGACACGGGATCGCCCGCCTCGCCGCGCACGATCGGGTCGTACACCCGCGCCGCCCCGTCCACGACGTCCAGCGGCGTGCGGAAACCCGCGTCGGCCATGCGCCGCTTCTTCGGGGCCGGGTTCTCGTCGGTGATCCAGCCGGTGTCGACGGAGCACATGTGCACGCCCTGCTCCGCGAGTTCGGCGGCGCCGGTGCGGGTGAGCATGTTGAGGGCGGCCTTGGCCATGTTGGTGTGCGGGTGGCCGGCCATCTTGTTGCGGACCGCGAAACGGCCCTCGACGGCCGTCACGTTGACGACGTAGCGGCGCGGGTGCGGCGAGGCGAGCAGCAGGGGCAGCAGGCGGTCGCACAGCAGTGCCGGGGCGAGGGCGTTGACCAGCTGCGTCTCCAGGACCTCGGCCGGGTCGAGCGCGCCGAGCCGGGCGGACCAGGAGTTGTCCGGGGACGGGTCGGGCAGCAGGCCCGCCTCGTCGGCCTCGCGCAGGGCGGCCGGCAGCGACGCCGCGCCGCCCGTCAGCGCCCGCATCGGCGTGAAGCCCGGCGCCCGTCTGGCCCCCTCGGGCAACGCGTCGTACTCGTCCCCGGCCAGCAGCGCGTACGACTCGGGCGGTCGGCGCACCGTCTGGGCGGCGTTGTTGACGAGGATGTCCAGCGGCTCGCCCTCCTGCCGCAACTCCTCGCACAGGCCCAGTACTTGACGTGGGTCACGCAGGTCGACGGCGAGGACGGTCAGCCGGTCGAGCCACTTCGCGCTGCCCGGCTCGGCCCGGAAGCGGCGCACGGTGTCGTGCGGGAAGCGGCTCGTGACCAGCAGCTCCGCGCCGTCGCGCAGCATCATCAGGGCCAGCTGGAAGCCGATCTTCACCCGGCCGCCGGTGAGCAGCGCGCGGCGCCCGCTCAGATCGGTGGACAGGCCCCGGCGGGCCGTGTTGTCCGCGGCGCAGCGGGGGCAGAGCCGGTGGTAGAAGGCGTCGACCTGTCGATAGGGCGATTTGCAGACGTAGCAGCTGCGGGGCTTGCGGAAGCGGCCGGCGTCGCCGGGGACGGCCAGGGGCGCGTCCTCGCGCCGGTCGCGGGCGCCGGTCGCGGTCGCCGCCATCGTCTCGGCGTCGGCGGCGGAGGTCTCGGCGCCGCGCGCCTTGCGGCGCCGCAGCCGTCCGTCGCGGGCGAAGGACGCGGCGACCTGCTCGGCACGCAGGCGTACGGGGTCGTCGACGGGCAGCTCGCGCAGCCTGCCGACCGTGCGGTGGAAGGCGGCCAGCTCCTCGTCGCCGATCGCCGCGCCGTCGTCCATGGGTCCCGCCCCCGTTCGTGCCGTGCCGTGGGGCGGACCGGATTCGAACCGGCGTGTCCTTCATGCCTTGACTTCTCCCCCAGCTGAAGCAGGGAGATTCTCCCCTCACGGGTTGAGCTTTCTGCTTCCCAGACAGCAGCTGCCCCGAACTAACGGCAAGGGACGTGGGTACGCCCAGCAGTCTTACGCCAGCTCCACAGACCTGACATCCCGCCAGCCCGGCGGTAGGCCCGGCCAGCTTGGTTATCGCCGACCGGACGCCAAACAAACTACCACTTACCCGAGGGTAGTTGGCGGCGAACCCCGCTCCGCCCCGGTGGCGAATCGGCTGTCCCTGCCCTGCTCCGCAGGAGTCCGTTTCCTCCCCTGCCTGAAGGCGGGGGTATCCACGGAGGAATCCCGATGAAGGTGCGCCTGCCACTGCGCTACCGCCCCCTGTGCGGTCGCGGCCCCGGCCGGATTCGAACCGGCGTATCCACCCTGACAAGGTGGCGAGTCTGCCTCTGCTCTACGGGGCCCCGTACGCAGCCCGGGGACCGGATTCGAACCGATGTCTTCCGCCTGGGCAAGGCGAGTGCGCCTGCCTCTGCGCTACGCCCGGGTGCGCCCCCGGATCGTAGCCGGTCCCCCGCCCCGGCAGCTCACCGGTTTCCGTGCCGCCTGAGCTCCAGCCGCTCCTTCTCCGACAGCCCGCCCCAGACACCGAACCGCTCGTCGTTGCGCAGGGCGTACTCCAGGCAGGCCGGGCGCATCTCGCACATGCCGCAGATGCGCTTCGCCTCGCGTACCGAGCTGCCCGGCTCGGGGAAGAAGAAGTCCGCCCCGGTCTGCGCGCACAGCGCCTGGGCGTGCCAGTCGAGGTCGGCCGGGATGATGGTGTCGATGTGCATGGACGGGATCGTGCCGGGCGGCGAAAAACGTTCGATCAACGCGGGATCAACGACGCCGTTCACGGCCTCCGGCCACCCGATGGTGACGTGTGCGCACCACGCGGCGCACGGCGGCGCGCGGAACGACCCGGAAACCGTGCGGTCCCGCACGGTGACCCACGGTCATCCCTCACTCCGCTCCGGTCCTTGGCGTGGCTCCGGCAGCGCGTTGTCAGTGGGCGGTGCGAGACTCGGCAGAACAGAGAACGGGACCCTTCCGAGGAGGGCGATGATGCTCACCACCCGTTTCGTCAACGGCGCTCCCAACTGGATCGACGTCGGTACCTCCGACATCGACGGCGCCACTTCCTTCTACGGCGGTCTGTTCGGCTGGACGTTCCGGTCGGCGGGACCGGACGCCGGCGGTTACGGCTTCTTCCAGCTGGACGGGAAGACCGTGGCCGGCGGCATGCAGACCACGCCCGAGCAGGGCCCGCCCTCCTGGACCGTCTACTTCCAGAGCGCGGACGCCGAGGCCACGGCCAAGGCCGCCGAGCAGGCGCACGGCAGCGTCCTGATGCAGCCCATGGACGTCATGGGCGAGGGGCACATGGCGATCCTCGCCGACAAGGCGAGCGTGCCGTTCGGCATCTGGCAGCCGGGGCGCACCAAGGGCATCGACCGGGCGAACGAGACCGGTTCCCTGTCCTGGGTCGAGCTGTACACCCCGGACATCGCGGCGGCGGCCTGGTTCTACCACGAGACGCTCGGCCTGGAGACGGCGGCGGTGCCCTTCCCGGGCGGCACGTACACCACGTTCAACCCCGCCGGGGGCGGCGAGGACTCGATGTTCGGCGGGCTCGTGCCGCTGGCCGACGACCCGTCCGAGGACAGCGCCTACTGGCTGCCGTACTTCGAGGTCGCCGACACGGACGCCACGGTCGCCGAGGCCGAGCGACTCGGCGGCACGGTCCGCCTGCCCGCCACGGACATCGAGGGCGTGGGCCGCTTCGCCAAGCTCGCCGACCCGTACGGCGCCCGTTTCGCCGTCATCAAGAGCGCACCGCCGCAGGGGTAAGGGGGGCGGGTCAAGAAACGGTCCTCCGACGGGAGCGCCTAGGCCGAGGCTCGCCGTACCAGTGTCGTCGGCAGTACGACACTGGACGGCGTGCCCGCGCCGTCCGTCTCGACGCCCTTGTGCCCGAGCCGGCGCAACAGCAGCCGCGCCATCAGCCGCCCCATCTCCTCGATGTCCTGACGCACCGTCGTCAGCGGCGGATCGGTCTGCTCGGCGACCGCCACCATGTCGTCGAACCCGATCACGGCCACGTCCTCGGGCACCCGCCGCCCCCGCTCGCGCAGCACCCGCAGGGCACCGGCGGCGGTGAGGTCGTTCGCCGTGAACACGGCATCCACGTCGGGATGCCGGTCCAGCAGCCGGCGCATCGCCCGTTCCCCGCCGGCCGGGGTGAAGTCGCTCTCCACGACCAGCCCCGGATCGATGTCGCCCATGACGTCCCGGAAGCCGTCCAGCCGGTCCGCCGCCGAGGTCTGGTCGAGGGGGCCGGTGATGTGCGCGATCCGGGTGCGGCCGAGGCCGGCGAGGTGACGTACGGCCTCGCGGGCACCGCCCCGGTTGTCGCTGTCGACGTACACCGCACCACCGCGCCCGTCGCTCCAGCCGGGTCGCCCGCCGAACACGGTCGGCACCCCCGCGTGGTGGATCAGTCCCGGCAGCGGGTCGTCGAGGTGCAGCGAGAAGACCAGCGCGCCGTCGACATGGCCGCCGGCGAGGTAGCGGCCGACGCGGGCGTGGTCGTCGCGGCCCTCCGTCAGCAGCAGGACCAGCTGGTTGTCGTGGGCGGTCAACTCCTTGCTGATGCCGCGGAGCTGCAGGGCGAAGAAGGGGTCCGCGAAGACGCGGGTCTCCGGTTCGGCGATGACCACGGCGACCGCGTCGTGCCGCTTGGTGACCAGACTGCGGGCGGCCTGGTTGGGCACATAGCCGAGTTCCTCGACGGCCCGGCGCACCCGGGCGACGAGCGGCTCCCTGACCCCGTCCCCGCCGTTGACCACCCGGGAGGCGGTGGCCCGCGACACCCCGGCCCGGGCGGCCACGGCCTCCAGGGTGGGACGCGGCGCTGTGTCGGTCACTTCGAGGCTCCTCATCGGCGGGTGCGGATCAGGATAGCTCCGGTGGGACGGCCCGGTGAGAGCGCTCTCGGATCGCGGCGGCCCGGCATCACGCCAGAGGACGACGAATCACGGGGATCCGGTCTCACGCCAGCAGATCGATCCGCCGCCCGGCCCCCTCCCGCTCGGCCCGCCGGTACGCCGTCCACGCCAGCGCCAGGTCCTGCCAGGGCAGCCCCACCGGCGCGTACACGGTCCGCTCCTCGACGCTTCCCCGGCCGGGGTGCTCTCCGCGAATCACCTCGCCCAGTGTCGCCGCGACAGCCGTGTCAGGAAGGCCGGAGGACGCCAACACGCCGGTCTGCGAGGCCAGTTCCCTGTCGTCGACGACGAGCAGCGCCGCCTCCAGGAGATCCGCCGCCAGCTCCCGCTTGCCCGGCTCGTCCACGCCCAGGCTCGTGAAGTGCTGCCCGGCCCTCGTCTCGCCCGTCCCGAGCAACGGCTCCCGCGACCAGGTCGCCAGCACCACCACATCGGCGGCAGCGGCGACCTCCGCCGCCGACCCCAGCACCCGTCCCCCGTGCCGCGCGGCGAACTCCTTTGCCCGCCCGCCGTCCGTGTCGTGGACGACGAGGGCGCCCGGGCCCCGCAGCGCCACCAGCCCCCTCAGGACCAACTCCGCCTGCGCGCCCGCTCCGACCACCCCCGTCACCTCGCCGCGCCCGGCGAGGAGATGCGTCCCCAGGGCCGCCGCCAGCCCGGTGCGCCAGGCCGTCACCGTGGCGGAGTCCAGCAGGGCGAGCAGTTCACCGTCCGCGCCGCTGTGCAGGCAGATCACCCCGCGCAGGGCGGGCCGCGCGCCGGGGAACTTGGCGTTGACCTTCACCGTGTACGCCTCGACGCCGGGCAGCAGGCCGGGAAGCAGGGCGGTGGCCGTCCCCGGGAACGGCAGATCGGCCCGCACCCGCAGCCCGGCCACCGGCACGGCGCCCGCCGTACGGAAACCCTCCCGCAGCGCGTCGAGACAGTCGTCGACGTCCAGGAGGGCCCGCAGGTCACCGTGGGTCAGGAGAAGCGTCACCCGTCCATGATCGGTCAACGGGTCCGCGCGAGAGCGCCTCAGGCACCCGCGGGCCCGTCCTTCCTCGCCCGGCTCGGCTGTACCCGCTTGGGCTCGCCCGGCATCTTGGGGTACTCGGGCGGGTACGGCAGATCGCCGAGCCCGTGCTCGTGCTCGTCCCGGCGCGCCAGTTCCAGCAGCGCCTCCAGGGAGTAGCGGTGGTCGTCCATGTCGGCGTGCACGTCGCCGAGTTCGGCGAAGCGCGCGGGCATGGACGCGATGTCGAAGTCCCGCGGATGCGCGACCCCGACCTCGTCCCAGCGCAGGGGCGCCGACACGGGGGCGTGCGGGCGGGGCCGTACGGAGTAGGCGGAGGCGATGGTGCGGTCGCGGGCGGTCTGGTTGTAGTCGATGAAGATCTTCTCGCCCCGCTCCTCCTTCCACCACTTGATCGTCACGTGGTCCGGCATCCGGCGTTCCATCTCCCGGCCCACGGCGATGGCGGCACGGCGTACCTGGGTGAAGGTCCAGCGCGGCTCGATCGGCACGAAGACGTGCAGTCCGCGTCCGCCGGAGGTCTTCGGGAAGCCCTTCAGCCCGCCGAACTCGTCGAGGACGGCGCGCAGTTCGTGGGCGGCGCGGACGGCGTCGTCGTAGTCGGTGCCGGGCTGCGGGTCGAGGTCGATGCGGAGCTCGTCGGGGCGGTCGACGTCGTCGCGGCGGACCGGCCAGGGGTGGAAGGTGAGGGTGCCGAACTGGGCGGCCCACAGCACGGCGGCCTCCTCGGTGGGGCACATCTCGTCGGCGCTGCGGCCGCTGGGGAAGGTGATGTGGGCGGTCGGGATCCAGTCGGGCATGTTCTTCGGAGCCCGCTTCTGGAAGAAGGACTCGCCGGTCACGCCCTCGGGATAGCGCTCCAGGGTGGTGGGCCGGTCGCGCAGGGCGCGCAGGATGCCGGGGCCGACGGCGACGTAGTACCGGGCGAGGTCCAGCTTGGTGAAACCGCGCTCGGGAAAGAAGATCTTGTCCGGGCTGGAGAGCCGGATCGTGCGGCCGCCCGCCTGAAGTTCCACCGCTTCGCCCATGCGGCCACGGTAGGCGCACCGCGCACACCGCGCACACCGGGCGAGAGCCGCCGTATGCGCGCAGAATCGGAATCATGGATCTGCCCGTGATGCCGCCCGTGAAGCCGATGCTCGCCAAGTCGGTGGCGAAGATCCCGCCGGGCATGCAGTACGAGGCCAAGTGGGACGGCTTCCGGGCGATCGTGTTCCGCGACGGCGACGAGGTCGAGCTCGGCAGCCGTACCGGAAAGCCGCTGACCAGGTACTTTCCCGAGCTGGTGGCGGCGCTGAAGGACCGGGTGCCGGGGCGGTGCGTGCTGGACGGCGAGATCGTGATCGCCCGGGAGGGGCGGCTCGACTTCGACGCGCTGACCGAGCGCATCCACCCGGCCGACTCCCGGGTGCGGATGCTCGCCGAGAAGACCCCGGCCTCCTTCGTCGCCTTCGACCTGCTGGCGCTGGCGGACGAGGCGCTGACGGGCGTGGAGCTGACCGAACGGCGGGCGTTGCTGACCCGGGCGCTGGCGGGGGTCACCGCGCCGGTCCATCTCGCGCCCGCGACGACCGACATCGAGGTGGCGCGGGGCTGGTTCGAGGAGTACGAGGGGGCCGGCCTCGACGGGGTCATCGCCAAGCCGCTCACCCTGCGCTACCGCCAGGACGAGCGGGTGATGTTCAAGATCAAGCACGAGCGCACCGCGGACGTCGTCGTCGCGGGCTACCGCTTCCACAAGAGCGGCCCGGTCGTCGGCTCACTGCTGCTCGGGCTGTACGACGACGGGGGCCGGCTGCAGCACGTGGGCGTGTCGGCCGCGTTCGCCATGAAGCGGCGCGCCGAACTGGTCGAGGAGCTGGAGCCGCTGCGGATGGACGACGTGGCGGGGCACCCGTGGGCGGCCTGGTCGGACGAGGCGGCGCACGAGACGGCCCGGCTGCCGGGGGCGCCGAGCCGCTGGTCGGGCAAGAAGGACCTGTCATGGGTGCCGCTGCGGCCGGAGCGGGTGGCCGAGGTGGCGTACGACCACATGGAGAACGGGGCGCGCTTCCGCCACACGGCCCGGTTCCGCCGCTGGCGGCCGGACCGTGTGCCGGAGAGCTGCACCTACGCGCAGTTGGAGGAGCCGGTGCGCTATGACCTGGACGAGATCCTCGGCTCCCCCGGCTGAGTCCGCTCCCCCGGGGGAGTCATGGCGTCATCAGCACCTTGACGGCGCCGTCCTGCTTCTTCTGGAACATCTCGTACGCGTGCGGGGCGTCCGAGAGCGGCACCCGGTGGGTGGCGAACTCGTCGACGCCGAGCTCGTCCTCGTCCGTCAGATACGGCATGATCTCGTCGCTCCAGCGGCGCACGTTGGCCTGCCCCATGCGCATCTGGATCTGCTTGTCGAAGAGGGTGAGCATCGGCATCGGGTCGGCCGTCCCGCCGTAGACGCCGGTCAGCGAGATGGTGCCGCCGCGGCGGACCAGCTCGATCGCGGTGTGGAGCGCGGCGAGCCGGTCGACGCTGAAGCGTTCGGCGAACGGTCCGCTGATCTTGCGCGGCAGCATCGCAGAGGCCTGCTGGGCGAGCCGGGCGGCGGCGCTGCCGTGGGCCTCGGTGCCGACGGCGTCGATCACGGCGTCGGGGCCGCGGCCGTCGGTCTCGGCCCGGATCGCCTCGACCAGTTCCTTCTCGTTGTCGAAGTGCCTCAGGTCGTACGTCTCCACGCCCCTGGCCCGTGCCCTGCGCAGTCGTTCGCTGACCAGGTCCACGCCGAAGACCTGCCCGGCGCCGCGTACCCGGGCCACCCGGCAGGCCATGTCGCCGATCGGTCCGAGGCCGAGCACGGCGACGCTGCCGCCGTCGGGGATGCTCGCGTACTCGACCGCCTGCCAGGCGGTGGGCAGCACGTCGGAGAGGTAGACGAAGCGGTCGTCGGGCGGGCCCTCGGGGACCTTGATCGGCCCGAACTGGGCCTGCGGGACCCGCAGGTACTCGGCCTGGGCGCCCGGGACGGCGCCGTAGAGCCGGGTGTAGCCGAACAGCGCGGCACCCATGCCCTCGCTGGTGACCTGGGTGGTCTCGCACTGGGTGGGCAGCCCGGTCAGGCACATCCAGCAGTTGCCGCAGGCGATCTGGAACGGCACCACCACCCGGTCGCCCGCGGCCAGGTCCGGTACCCCGGGTCCGACCTCCTCGACGATGCCCATCGGTTCGTGTCCGAGGATGTCGCCCGGTGTCATGAACGGGGTGAGCACCTCGTACAGATGCAGATCGGAGCCGCACAGACCGGAGGACGTGATGCGGATGATCGCGTCGGTCGGCTCCTGGATCTTCGGATCGGGCACGTCCTCCACCCGCACGTCCCGCTTGCCCTGCCAGGTCACAGCCTTCATCGCGTGGGCTCCCTCCGTCGCGTCGGGGTGTCCGGTGGCATGGACGGCCCGAGTACCCCGGCCCCTCCGCGCCGAAGCGCCGCCCTGTACGCCCATCGGGGTCGTTCGGAATCATTCGGGGTATTCAAACGCGCGCAACCAGAAGCGAGCGGGTATGGCCACCAATGAACCTATAAACGCACAATCACTGACACGGGATGTGGGGCCACAGTGGGCAGATCGCAACGGCGGGCGCGCAGACGGCACGCCTCGATGACGGTGGCCCTGCTGGCCGCCACGGCAACCGCAGCGCTCGCGGCGGGCTGCGCACAGTCGCACCCCTCGGACGACGGCCGCGGCCGCACCAAGCCACCGAGCCCCGTCCCGACCTCCCCGACCCCGACCCCGACCAGGAGCGCCACCAGCCACGGCCACGTCCTCGCCGTCAAGATCGACAACGCCCCCGACGCCCGTCCCCACACCGGGCTGCGGCAGGCCGACGTCGTCTACGTCGAGCAGGTCGAGGGCGGACTGAGCCGGCTGATGGCGGTGTACGCGAGCACCCTGCCCAAGGCCGTCGGCCCGGTGCGCAGCGCCCGCGAGTCCGATCTGGAACTGCTGCGCCAGTACGACCATCCGACGCTCGCCTTCTCCGGGGCACAGCACAAGCTGCTGCCGCTGATCGCCAAGGCCCCGCTGAAGGCCGAGCCGCCGGAGAAGGCGTCCGACGCCTACTTCCGCGGCAGCGACCGGGCCGCACCGCACAACCTCTATCTGCGCCCGGCCCGTCTGATGCGCACCGCCCCCGGCCCCGGCGCGCTGACCAACGGCTTCCGCTACGGCCCCGCACCGGACGGCGGACGACCGGACACCTCACTCACCGTGCGCTATCCCGCCGCCCGCTTCACCTTCACCTGGTCCGCGAGCCGCCACGGCTGGCTGGTCGCGATGGACGGCAGGCCCAGCAGGACGACCGACGGGCAGCCGGTGGCCCCGGCGACGGTCGTCGTGCAGTACGTGACGATGCGCAAGTCCCGCTTCCACGACTTCCTCGGCAACAACACGCCCTTCACCGACACGGTCGGCTCGGGCCGGGCGAAGGTGCTGCGCGACGGCAAGGCCTACGATGTCGACTGGAAGCGCGCCAAGGCCACGGACGGCACGGACTTCACGACGAACGACGGCAGGCCCGTCGACTTCGCCAAGGGCCAGGTCTGGGTCGTCTTCGCGAAGGCGTCCTGATCGGCCCCACGCGCTCAGCCCTGCGCCACCAGGGGCTCCGCGGGGTTGCGGAGCCCCTCGGCCGCGTCCGCGACCCGCTGGATCAGCTCGAAGAACACCGTCTGCTCGGCGGCCGACAGCGGGGCGAGGAAGACCTGGTTCATCCGGGCGGTGCGCACGGTCAGCTTGCGGTGGGTGCGCACCCCGTCCTCCGTCAGCCGCAGCAGGAACCGGCGGCCGTCCCGCGGGTCGCGCACCTTGTCCAGCAGGCCGCGCCTGCCGAGCCGGCTGATCACCTCGGCGATCGTGGACCGGTCGAGTCCCACCCGCTCCCCCACCGTGCGCTGGTCCAGGCCCGGCTCGGCGACGAGCGCGTTGAGCACCGCGAACTGGGGCGAGGTGATCTCCTCCGAGACCATCGTGTTCCACAGCAGGTAGTGGGCCTGCTGCAGGCGCCGGGCCAGATGCCCGGGGTGGGTGGCGAGGTCCACCGCTGCCATGTGCGCTCCCCCCGTCGAATTCGTTGGTGCACTGAACGATACCTGGCGGCCATTGCCCTGTCTTCAGCCTGCGCTCCCCTGTTTGACCTTGTTGTTCTGCGGGGTCTTGACGCCGGACGGCTCGGGTGGCAGCGTGAAGGAAACTTCACCAAAATACTCAGTGCCCTGATTAATTACCGGGGAAGCCGCCATGACTCTCACCCAGCACGACATCGACCAGGAGATCGCGGCCGAGCACGCCGCGTACGAGAAGCGAGTCGCCGACGGCGCCCCCGTCGAGCACCATCCGCGCCGCGACTACGCGCCGTACCGCTCCTCGGTGCTGCGCCACCCCAAGCAGCCGCTGGTCGCCATCGACGTCAGCAAGGACCCGGAGCTGGTGGAGCTGCACTCCCCCGCCTTCGGCGAGCGGGACCTCGGCGCCATCGACAACGACCTCACCCGGCAGCACACGGGTGAGCCGGTCGGCGAGCGCATCACGGTCTCGGGCCGGCTGCTGGACCGGGCCGGGAAGCCCGTGCGCGGCCAGCTCATCGAGATCTGGCAGGCCAACTCGGCCGGCCGCTACGCCCATCAGCGTGAGCAGCACGACGCCCCGCTGGACCCGAACTTCACCGGTGTCGGCCGTACGATCACGGACGCCGAGGGCCGCTACCACTTCACCACCATCCAGCCCGGCCCCTACCCCTGGCGCAACCACCTCAACGCCTGGCGGCCGGCCCACATCCACTTCTCCATGTTCGGCACGGCGTTCACCCAGCGGCTGGTGACGCAGATGTACTTCCCGGCCGACCCGCTCTTCCCGTACGACCCGATCATCCAGTCGGTGACGGACGACGCGGCGCGGCAGCGGCTGGTGGCCACCTACGACCACGACCTGTCCGTGCCGGAGTTCTCGATGGGCTACCACTGGGACATCGTGCTGGACGGGCCGAACGCCACCTGGCTCGAGGAAGGGCGCTGACCTGCCATGACGAAGATCGACACCAGCAGGCCGGAGAGCGTGCTGCCCACCCCCTCGCACACCGTGGGCCCCTTCTACGGATACGCGCTGCCCTTCCGCGGCGGCGAGGAGATCGCGCCCGTCGGACACCCGGACACCGTCACCGTCCACGGGTACGTCCTGGACGGGGAGGGCGAGCCGCTGCCCGACGCCTTCGTGGAGCTGTGGGGCGCGGACCCCGACGGCAACGTGCCGACCACCGACGGCTCGATCCGCCGCGACCCGGCGACCGGCGGCTATCTGGGCCGCAACGGCGTGGAGTTCACCGGGTGGGGGCGCATCCAGACCGACGCGAATGGCCACTGGTACGCACGCACCCTGCGGCCGGGCGCCCGTGGGCGCAGCGCCCCGTACCTCAGCGTGTGCGTGTTCGCGCGCGGGCTGCTGGTGCACCTGTTCACCCGGATCTACCTGCCGGGCGACGAGACGGCGCTGGCGGCCGACCCGCTGCTGGCCCGGCTGGACGGTGCGCGACGCGACACGCTGATCGCGCGGGACGAGGGCCACGGGACCTACCGTTTCGACATCCGCCTTCAGGGCGAAGGCGAGACGGTCTTCCTGGAGTTCACGTGACCTCTGTCGATCCCGACGACACGGGCCTGCTCGCCCCCGGGTGGGCGGGCTCCCCGGCCGCCTCCGCGACCTCCGACACGGCCTGTCTGCAGGCCCTCCTCGACGCGGAGGCGGCCCTCACCCGCGCCCAGGCCGCGCTGGATCTCGCCCCGCACGAGGCGTCGGCGGCGGTGACCGAGGCGGCCGACGCCGGCCGCTTCGACCTGCGCTCCCTCGCCGGGCGCGCCCGCTCCGGCGGCAACCCGGTCATTCCGCTGGTCGCCGACCTGACGAAGGCCGTGGGCGAGGAGCACGGCCCCCACGTCCACCGGGGCGCGACCAGCCAGGACATCATGGACACGGCGTTGATGCTGGTCGCCGTGCGCACCCTGGACCTCGTGCTCGCCGACCTCGCCCGTACCGAGCAAGCCCTGGCCCGGCTCGCGGCCGAGCACCGCGACACCGCGCTGCCGGGACGCACGCTCACCCAGCACGCCGTACCGACGACGTTCGGGCTGAAGGCGGCCGGCTGGCGGTCACTGGTGCTCGACGCACGGGACCGCGTCCGGACGGTACGGGACGGCCTGCCCGCCCAACTCGGCGGCGCGGCCGGAACCCTGGCCGCCTTCACCGCCTACGGCGCCGCGGACACCCGGGCGCTGACGGCCGCCTTCGCCCGCGAACTCGGCCTGCGGGAACCCCTTCTGCCCTGGCACACCCTGCGCACCCCGATCGCCGACCTCGCCGGCTGTCTGGCCTTCACGGCCGGGGCGCTGGGCAAGATCGCGGCGGATGTGCTCGTCCTCGGCCGCACCGAGATCGCCGAGGTCGCGGAGGGCAGCGGCGGCGGCTCGTCGGCCATGCCGCACAAGGCCAACCCCGTACGCTCCACGCTGATCGCGGCCGCCGCGCGACGGGCGCCCCTGCTCGCGGCCACGCTCTACGGTTCGATGGCCGCCGAGGACGAGCGGCCCGCCGGTGCCTGGCACGCCGAGTGGGAGCCGCTGCGGGATCTGCTGCGGCTGGCCGGCGGGGCCGCCCGGGACGCCGCCGAACTGGCCGAGGGACTGCGGGTGAACGCCGACGCGATGCGCGAACACCTGGGCCTCACCCACGGGTTGATCGTATCGGAGCGGCTCTCCGCCGAGCTGACGCCGGTGCTGGGCCGCGCCCGCGCCAAGTCCGTGCTGACGGAAGCCGCCCGTCGCACCTACACAGAGGGCCGTTCCCTGGGCGAACTCCTCGCCGAGGTGCCCGAGTTGAAGGACGTCGACCTGACCGGGTCCACCGACCCCGCCCACTACACCGGCTCCGCCGGAGACCTCACCGACCGTGCCCTGGAGCGACGTTGACCGAGAAACTCCTCAATCACCGCACGGAGGGCGCCGCTTCCGCGCCCCCGCTGCTGCTCGGGCCCTCGCTCGGGACGTCGTACGCCCTGTGGGACAAGGTGGCGCCCGAGCTGTCCGCCGGCCACCGGGTGGTGCGCTGGGACCTGCCCGGGCACGGCGGTTCCGCGCCCGGGCTGATCGGTCCCGGCGCCACCGTCGGTGACCTCGCCGACCTGGTGCTCGCGCTCGCCGACTCGCTCGGCCTCGAACGGTTCGCCTACGCGGGTGTGTCGCTGGGCGGGGCCGTCGGTCTGCATCTCGCCGTGCACCATCCGCAGCGGCTGTCGTCGCTCGCGGTGATCTGCTCCTCCGCCCACTTCAACGGCGCGGGGCCGTGGGAGGAGCGGGCCGAGCGGGTACGGCGGGAGGGACTGGAGTGGCTCGTGGAGAGCGCTCCGGCGCGCTGGTTCACGTCCGGTTTCACCGTTCCCGAACTCGTGCGGGACCAGGGGGCCGCCGACCCCGGGGCGTACGCGGCCTGCTGTGACGCGCTGGCCGCCTTCGACCTGCGCGACCGGCTCGCCGACATCTCCGTGCCCACCCTGCTGATCGCCGGACGTGAGGACCGGGCGACCCCGCCGCCGCATCTGCGGGAGATCGCGGACGCCGTGTCCGGCTCCACCCTCGTCGAACTGCCGGGCGCCGGCCACCTCGCCCCCGCCCAGTGCCCCCGGGCCGTGCTGACGGCGCTGCGGGCGCACCTCGGCGGGGGCTCCGGGCGTGGCATGGAAGTGCGGCGGGAGGTGCTCGGGGACGAGCACGTGGACCGGGCGCAGGCCCGCCAGACGCCCTTCACCGCCCGCTTCCAGGACTTCATCTCCCGCTACGCCTGGGGCGAGATCTGGACCGACCCCACCCTCTCGCGCCGCGAACGCAGCATGATCACGCTGACCGCGCTGGTAGCGCACGGCCACTACGACGAGCTGGCCATGCATGTCAGGGCGGCCCGGCGCAACGGGCTCACGCCTGAGGAGATCGGCGCGGTGCTGCTGCAGACGGCGGTGTACTGCGGGGTGCCCGCGGCGAACTCCGCCTTCACGACGGCCCAGCGGGTGCTGGCCGAGGAGGACGACGACCGAGGGTGACCCTGCTGGTCGTAGCTCCGGCAGCACCTCGCTCATGCCCCCGCCGCGTGCCTACGGTGGGGACATGTCCACGATTCTCATCACCGGCGCCACCTCCGGTCTCGGCCGGTACGTCGCCTTCGAGCTGGTCCGCTCGGGCCATGTCGTCCTCGCGCACGGCCGCGATCCGGACCGTACGGAGCGGCTGGTGGAGGAGCTGCGCACGGAGGGAGACGCCGAGGGCTTCGTCGCCGACCTCGCCTCGCTCGCGCAGGTCCGCGGGCTGGGGGCGCACGTGGCCGACGCGCACCCCGACCTGGACGTCCTGATCAACAACGCGGGCGTGGGCGCGGGCGCCCCCGGCACGGGCCGCGAGCTGAGTGTCGACGGGCACGAACTGCGGCTGGCGGTCAACTACTTGGCGCCCGTCGTCCTCACCCGGGCGCTGCTGCCGGTACTGCGCGCGAACACGCCCGCGCGAATCGTCAACGTCGGCTCGGTGGGCCAGGAACCGGTCGACTTCGACGACATCGAGTTCCGGCGCGGCTACGCCGGCTTCGCCGCCTACTGCCGTGCCAAGTTCGCCCTGGCCGCGCACACCTTCGCCCTGGCCGAGGAACTGGCGGGCTCCGGGGTCGCGGTGAACGTGCTGCATCCGGCGACCTTCATGGACACGGCCATGGTCCGCGAGGGCGGCATCGCCCCCTGGAACACGGTCGCCGACGGCGCCCCGGGCGTCCTGTCCCTGGCCACCGAGGACCGGGGCACGGGCGGCTACTTCGACGGCACGACCCCCTCGCGGGCGCACGAGTCGACGTACGACCACGAGGTGCAGGGGCGCCTGTCGGCGGTCACGGACCAGCTGCTGGCGCTGTGACCGACCGGACCGACTGCCCCGACTCCAGCGCCTGACGCGCCTGCGCCACCAGCCCGTCCGCCCCGCACGAACGGGCCAGCGCCAGACCCCGTTCGAGGTCGGCGTCCTGCCGTGCGGCGATGCCGTACTCGATCCGTGCCGCCGCGTGCTCGTACTGGCAGGGTGAGGCCTCCAGGTAGGCCACCGCCTGGGCGGCCAGCCGGACCGCGCGCTGTCCGCTCTCCAGCGCCGCGGCACACCGGAGGGCCTCGCCGATCGCCGTGTCCGTGCCGAACCGCTCGGCCTGCCGCCGGGCGTCCGCGGCGAGCCGGGCGGCCCGGTCCGGGTCCTTCGTGGCGAGGGCGCGCGCGAGGTCCAGCGCCCAGGGCACGATGACCGGGTTGTGCCGGCCGCGGGCGGCCGCCGCCTTCTGCGCCGCCTCCAGTTCGGCGATGCCGTCCTCGGTCCGGCCGACGGCGAGCAGCAGACGGCCCCGCACGGACCGGGAGTCCGGCATGGCGATCGTGGACGGGTACGGCGGCGCGAACCCGTACTGCTCGGCGATCTCCCACGCCTGCTCGACGTGTCCGCGGGCGAGCAGGGTGTCGACGAGGTTGCAGGTGGCGTTCCAGTACAACGGCAGCCCGCGGCCGACCCGTTCGGCGAGCCGCAGCGACTCGCGCAGGGATGCCTCCGCCTCGCGCAGGCGGCCGCGCCGCCGGTGGCCGAGGCCCACGCAGGCGTGCGCCAGGGCGAGGTGGCCGCCGCTCCAGCCGGCCGACTCGTAGGCGTGCAGGGCCTCGTTGTAGAGGCTGTCGGCGCGGTCGAGACGGTCGGTGAAGGCGTAGCAGTTGCCGAGCATCAGCAGCAGTTCGAAGCCCCACTCGGTGTCGGTCCAGCCGAGCCCGGGCGCGAGTCGGCCGTTGACCAGGGAGCGGTCGCAGAACTCGACGACCTCCTCGGCGCTCTGACCCTGGATCAGGGCGTCGAAACCGCGCAGCATCAGCAGGGCGCGCTCGGAGTTGTCGCGGCCGGCGCAGGTGCCCGCGAGCGCCGCCAGACGCTCGGAGCGGTCCGGGGAGATGGCCTCGCCGACGTAGATGGCCTCCCACATGAAGTGCACGGCCTGCAGCCGCCGTTTGGCGGGCCCCTCCTCGTGCCGGGCGGCCTCCGCCTCGGCGGTGCGGACGGCCTCCTCCAACTGGTCGTTGTGCATGAGCGCCTGGGAGAGCCGGAAGACGGCGTCCACCCGCTCGGCGCCCTGGAGTCCGGGCATGGCGAGCGCGTCGCGGAGGTGGTCGATGGTGGTGGCGGGCGGCGCCGTGAGCAGGGTGGCGCAGCCGAGTTCGTAGAGCACGTGCGCGTGGACGTCCGGGGTGGGCGGTTCCAGCAGGGCGCGTTCCAGGCAGTGGCGGGCCGCGTCGGGCGCGCCGACGGCGAGGTGCTCGCGGGCCGCCTCGCGCAGTTGCGCGACGAGTTCCTCGTCGTCGTCCGGGTGGACCCGCAGCAGATGCCGGGAGGCCATGGCGGCGCCGAGGCCGGAGTCCGTGATGACCTGGGCGGCGATGCCGTGCATGGCGGTGCGCAGGGCGTCCGGGATGGAGTTGTAGACGGCGGAGGCGATCAGCGGGTGGACGAACTCCAGCTCCCCGCCGTCCCCTTGGGTGCCGGCGGGGTCGGGCGCGGTGAGGATGCGGGCGCCCTGGAGCAGTTGGGCGCAGCGCGCGGCGTCGTCGCGGTTCATGGTGGCGAGCCGGGCGACCAGGTCGACGGTGATGCCGGTGCCGAGGATGGCGGCCGCCCAGGCGAACCGGGTGGCGTCGATGCCCAGTTCCTCCAAGCGGGCGACGAGGCCGCCGCCGCGGGCCGAGCGGTTGAGCGCGCGCAGTTCGGCGGCGCCGGTCTCGGTCGGCTCCAGCTCGCTGTCGCGGACCTTGGCGAGGAGTTCGACGGTCTCGTACGGGTTGCCGCCGGTGACGGCCCAGACCTCGCGGCAGAAGGGGGCGTCGGCGTGCGCGCCCAGGGTGGCGCGGGTGAGGCCCGCGGTGGCCTCCGGGGTGAGGGCGTTCAGTACGGCGGCGGGGCTGGCCGCGGCGGCGACTGCCTCCAGGTGGCGGGCGCTCTCACCGCTGACGTCGGCCGGCCGGCGGGCGACGACGACCAGCACCGACAGGTCCTCCAGACGCTCGGCGAACGCGGCGAGCCAGCGCAGGGTCTCCTGGTCGGCCCAGTGCGCGTCGTCGATCAGCAGCACCAACGGCCAGTCCCGCCGGGCCAGTCGGCGGACGGCGGTGACCAGACCGTCGTAGACGCCCTGCGGGTCGGCCTGGCGCTCCCCCGGTTCGGTGATGCCGAGGGCGGGGCCCGCGACGTCGTACCAGTCGCCGAGGTACTCGCGGGCCTCCTCGGGCATCAGCGAGATCAGCGCGGGCTGTAACAGCTGGCGCACCACGTTGAACGGGACGGACCTGAGGGTCTCGGCGCCGCGGGCCGACCAGACGGCGCAGCCGCGCTGTTCGGCGATGCGCCGGGTCTCGGCCAGCAGCCTGGTCTTGCCGAGGCCCGCCTCGCCCCGGATCATCAGCAGGCCGCCCGGGGAGGAACGGTCGGCGCACAGGGTGTCCACCGCCTGTTCGACGGCGGCGATCTCCTCTTCGCGCTCCCACAGGGAGTCCGAGGCGGCCTCCCCGGGCCGTGCCTCCGTCATCCCGCTACCTCCCCAAGTCGCCCGAACGACGTACCGAGGTCGAGCGTAGCCGTCGCCATGGGCGAGCGGACCCCGGTGGGGCCACCAGTTCCCGTGACGGGTGACACCGGTCGCGACGGGTCGACGCACCAGGGCTGTGACCTGCGGCCGGCGAGCCCGACGAGGAGGCGGCGGGGCGAAGGCCGGATCCTCTCATCCCGCTTTCACCGACGCCTCATACGGTGGGGGCATGACGCAGGTGACTCCTCCCGGGTGGTATCCCGATCCGGGGCAGACGAGTGAGGGTCCCGCCGCCGAGCGCTGGTGGGACGGCAAGGCATGGACGGACCGGACCCGACCCGTGGGCTCGGCCGCCGTATGGGGTCCCCCGGCGCAGTCGCCGACGGCCGGGGCGGATCCGGCGTACGCGGCGTATCCCGCCTATCCGGTGTACCCCGCGCACCCGCCGGCCGCCCCGAAGCGCGGTCTGCGCACGGGCATAGCCGTCGCCGTGGCCGCGGCGGTGCTCGCCAGTATCGGTGTGGGTGTGTGGGCGCTGACCGACAACGGCGGCTCGAGCGGCAATACCGGCTCCCAGCAGGGTTCGGGCGGGCAGGGCGGATTCGGCGGGCAGGGCGGCGGTCAGGGCGGCCCGTTCGGCGGCAATGGCGGCGGCTCCGGAGGTTCGGGCGGCTCGGGTGGTTCGGGCGGCGGTGACGGCGGTCAGTCGCCCGCGCCCGGGCAGTCGGAGGCGCCGAAGATCACCAGTGGTTCGGTGGCCGACCCGATCAGCGGGATCAGCCTGCCCATTCCGGACGGCTGGTACGGGCAGCAGATCCAGGTGGGCGCCTCGGTCACGTCCGACGCGTCCTACAAGTGCCCGGGCGACACCTCCCAGACCTGCACGAAGGGCGGTGCGTACTCGGCACCGGCCTCCGTGCTCAAGACGGCCGGCAGCACGGCCGAGGTGGTGGCGAAGGCCGACATCGCGGCGAACGCCAAGGAGTCCTACGGCGGCACGACCTACGGCTCCATCACCTCGCACGACGTGCTCGAGTCCAAGGCCGTGACCGTGGCCGGGCAGAAGGGCTATCTGGTCCGCTGGAAGGCGGTCACCAGCAAGGGCGCCGACGGCTACGTCGAGTCGCTCGCCTTCCCGTCGCCCGCGAACCCCTCGGAGATCGTCGTGGTCCGCTTCGGCGTCGACGTCGGCCAGAAGGAGTCCGTCATCGACGACATCACCAAGGGCATCAAGGTGTCCACCGGCGGCGGGGACGGCCACAACGTCTGACCCCGGCCCCCGGAACCGGACAGCGGTCGGCCGGGCGGGGCTCCCCTCCGCTCAAGGAGGAGCCCCACCCGGCCGGGGGGTGCGCGCCGCCCCCGTCCCCACGGTGCGGCGCGGCCAGGCCACCGTCCAGTCATCCCGTGGACGGCGGCCTGCGTCTCAGGTCAGGCCCAGGGCCGGAAGCACGGCGGCCTCGACGAAGCAGACCAGGTAGTCGGGGTCGGCGTACCCGTCGCCCAGGATCGGGCGGACCCGCACGATGCCGAACATCTGGGCGGGGACGTACTCGAGGGCCGGGTTGTCGGCGGACACCTCACCGCGCTCCACCCCGCGCCGCAGCAGCTCCCGCAGCGCCTCGATCTCCGGGAAGACCAGTGCCTCCCGCAGCGCCCGGGCCAGCTCCTCGTCCTGGGTGACGGCGTGGCCGAGGGCCTGCAGCAGCTTGGTGTCCGTGTTGGACCAGCGCCCGATCGCGCGGGCGGCCTCGCGCAGGTCCTCCGCGAGCGACCCGGTGTCGATGCCGCCGAGGCGCTTGCTGCGCCGGGAGCGCAGGGCGGCCACCACGAACTGGGGCTTGGTCTTCCACTGCCGGTACAGCGTCGACTTGCTGCACCGCGTGCTGGCGGCCACGCCCTCCATGGTCACGGCCTCGTACCCGCACTCGCGGACCTGCTCGAGCACGGCGTCGAAGAACTCCTGCTCACGCTCCGGCGTGATCTTGGAGCGGCGCGAGGCGGCGACCGTCTCCGGTTCGTCCGCGGCCTGCGACGTCATGTGCCCTTCTCCTTCGTCTCAAGCGGTCTGCCCAGTCCGGCTCTCGAGCGGTTCCTTATCCCGGCTTTATTCCCGGGATCCAGTGTGGCGTTCCTCAATCGATACGCCAGTGTACCGGAACGCCTAAGTATCGGTACACTCCCGTATCGGAACGCTTTCGTTTCGGCACGGACGCGTACCGATGAGTTCGGGCCACGACAGCGGTCTCGACTCCTGCCAGCACACCGCACCACCGTCAGCGAAGGGGCCGGGGGATGAATGCCCGCACCGAGCCTGCAGAAGGAGAGACCGGCGCCATAGTCCGGCCTCCGCTCGTCCGTGAACTCCTGCTCGTCGCAGGGCTCTTCCTCGTCTACAAGTTCGGCCGTCAGCTGGCGACCGGCCACACCGGCGAGGCCCTGCACAACGCCCGCCGCGTGTGGGACTTCGAGCGAGCGGTCCATCTGCCCGGCGAGGGCTCGGTGCAGTCCCTGCTGCTGCACGGCGACACCCTGGCGCGCATCGCCAACACCTACTACGCCACCGTCCACTTCCCCGCCACCGTGGCCTTCCTGGTCTGGCTCTACCTCCGGCGCCCCGCGCACTACGTCTGGGCCCGCCGGGTGCTCGCCACCGTGACCTCGGCGGCCCTGGTGCTGCCCTTCGTGTTCCCGCTGGCCCCGCCGCGCATGCTGGCCGCCACCGGTCTCGTCGACACCGCGCACGTGTACGGCCCCTCCGTCTACGGCCCGCCCTCCTCCGACCACCTCTCCAACCAGTTCGCGGCGATGCCCTCGCTCCACTTCGGCTGGGCCCTGATGGTGGCGATCGGCCTGATCGCGGCGACCAGGTCCCGCGGGCGCTGGCTCTGGCTGCTGCACCCGCTGGTCACCCTGCTGGTCATCGTCGGCACCGCGAACCACTACTGGCTCGACGCGATCGTGGCGACCGCGATGCTCGGCGCCGCGCTCGCCCTCATCCACCGTCCCCACCGCACGACCACCACAGCCGGGCGCGGCACCGAACAGCTCGCGCCCGTCGCCGAGGACAACGTCCTGGTAGGAGCGGGCCGATGACCGCCACCCTCGTCGCCGTCGCCCTGTCCCTGGTCTCCGCCGTCGCCTACGCGGCCGCGGCCGTCGCCCAGGAGCGGCTCGCCGCCCGCAGCTCCGGCACCGGCATGCTGCGTCTGCTGGGCGCGGGCGCCTGGTGGGCGTCGGTCGGTCTCAACGCCGGCGCGGCCCTGCTGCACGTGGTCGCCCTCAAGTACGGCCCGCTGACCGTCGTACAGCCGGTCGGCGCGCTCACCCTGGTCGCCGCGGTGCCGATGGGGGCGCGGGTCGCCGGCCGCAAGGTGAGCACGAGCGAGTGGCGGGGTACGGCGCTCACGCTGGCCGGACTGGCCGCGCTGCTGGTCACCGCGTCCGGCTCGGCGCCCGCACAGGTGCTGAGCCTGACGGAGGCGGTGGCGGTCGCGGGCACCACGGCCGCCCTGATCGGCCTGCTGGCCCGTCCGGGGGCCCGTCCGGGCCTCCGCCACGCCACGGCCTCCGGCTTCGCCTCGGGTGTGGCCTCGGCGCTCACCCAGACGGTGACGGTCGCCGCGACCGACCACTCGGGTCCGGTGCTGAGCCCGCGGGTCGTCCTGGTGGCGGTCCTGGTGGCCGCGTTCGCGGTGGGCGGCCTGCTCCTGTCGCAGACCGCCTACAAGGGCGGCCTCGGCGCCCCCCTCGCGGTGGTGACCCTGTCCAACCCGGTGGCGGCCGCGGTGATCGGCCTCACCCTGCTGGGCCAGGGACTGCGCGGCGGCGCGGCGGGTGTGCTGCTCGGCCTGGCGGGCGCGGCGCTCGCGTCGTGGGGGGTCGTGCTCCTGACCCGCGTGGCGCCCGTCGCGGCGGTGGCGCCGGTCGAGCCGGTTTCGTCGGTCGGGCCGGTTTCGTCGGTCGGACCGGTTTCGTCGGTCGGACCGGTTTCGTCGGTCGGGCCGGTTTCGTCGGTCGGGCCGGTTTCGTCGGATGAGGAGCACCCGGTGGCGGCGGTCCTGGCCCTCAAGCCGGAGACGGCCACTCTCGAACCGGCGCTGGTGCCCCGGCAGTCGGTCGACCCGGGGCACCTCACCTCGCTCTGACAGCCGTCAGCCGAGGCCCCGGGAGTCCTGCTTCAGCGCCGTGTCGACGGTCAGCGCCGTCGCCACGACCAGACTCAGCAGCGGCTCGGGCAACTGGTAGTGGATCTGCAGCACATAGTTGTCCGCGGTCGTGAACATCGTCTTGGCGAGCCCCTCCCACGTCTTCGTGATCCGGGCGACCTCGTTCTCCGCGTGGTCGACGATCGCGAAGTTCCAGGCCCGCCAGTTCTCCGCCTTGATCGCGCCGACCTGCTGCCCGTCGACGGTCATCGCGAAATTGATCTTCCCGATCATGTTCTGCTGGACGATCTCACCGACCGGCGAACCGTCCGGACGGGACACGACCACCCGGGACTTGAAGACCTTCGCGGGCCGGGTCAGCACCAACTGCGGCTGCCCGTGGGCGTCCCGGATCTCCAGCCGGTGCGTCATGAACTGGTCCAGGCTGGAGACGAACCGCGCCACCTTCTTCAGCGTGCTCTGCCCGACCTCGGTCACCGAGCCGATCTGGTGGCCGTTCTGATCCATGACCGTGTACTCGTTGGTCAGCTCGATCAGCTTGGCCTTCTGGTTGACCACCAGAACCGGCTCGGAGAACAAGGTGCCGCCACCGGGGCCGCCCGCGGCGACCCCGGCCTGCTGCTGCACCTGACGCTGCACCCGCGGATCGGGCCCCGCGGGCTGCTGCGGCACCTGCTGCTGCGGCATCTGCTGGTGAGGCACCTGTTGTTGCGGCACCTGCTGCTGGGCAGCGGCGTGCTGCGGGGCCTGCTGCTGGTCCGCGTGCGTGTGCTGGGTCCACTGAGCGCCGTCCCAGTACCGGAGGGTCTGGGACGCACCGTGCGGATCCGGGTACCAGCCTGCAGGAGTGTTCGAATGCGTGGTCACCGGGGCACACTACCCCGGGCCCACCGGCACCTGACCAGACCCCGGGGCACGCCCTGCCTCACCCTTTACCTGCCTGCCACCGCCCGTTCGCCTACGCGGTGAGGATCGCCGGGTCGCTCACACCCGGACGCCCGTTCTCGACATGGCCCGCGAACCGCCGTACGAACGCCGGGTCCGCCTCGGAGGTGACGGTGAGGTCGTACCAGCGGCGGCTCGCCTTTAGGTCGACGCCGTGCTTCACCGTGGCGCCGGGCCGCACGGTGACGACCTGGGACTTGTGGCCGTAACCGCCGCTCAGCCGCAACCGGACGGTGCCGGAACCCTTGTTGGTGAAGGTGAGCTCGAGGTCGTCGCCGTGGTGGCGGGCGGTGACCTCGGGTCCGGCGGTCTTGTTGACGCCCTTGAAGACGCGCAGGAAGCCGTTGGGGCCGTGCACCGTCAGGTCGTACGAGCCGCTGGAGTACGCCGAGTTCCAGGTGTCCGCGACCGACTTGCCGGCCTCGGTGGTGTAACTCCAGGGGCCGTCATTGCGGTTGCCGGAGGTCACCAGGAACGCGGCGCCCGCCTTCGCCCCCGAGGCGAAGGTGAGGGTGAATTTCCCGGCGGCCGCGTCGACCGAACCGTCGACGTGGGGCGCGTACTTGAGCGGACGTGCCGGGCGCAGGCCGCGCTCCTGCCGGGGCAGGGAGCCCTTGGCCGGCGGGGTCGGGACGTAGTCGGGGTGGCGGTTCTTGTCCGGCGGCTGGTAGCCGTCGGTGCCCGGCAGGGCGACCGGCTTGGTGTCCTTGTGCGAGAAGTCGAACGCCGAGGTCAGATCGCCGCACACGGCCCGGCGCCACGGCGAGATGTTCGGCTCGTGCACACCGAAGCGGCGCTCCATGAACCGGATGATCGAGGTGTGGTCCATCGTCTCGGAGCAGACGTAACCGCCCTTGCTCCAGGGCGAGACGACGATCATCGGCACCCGCTGGCCGAGGCCGTAGGGGCCGGCCGGGTGGCTGCTGTTGCCCTTGAACAGGTCCGGGCCGACGTCGACGGTCGACTTGCCCTGGGCGGCCGAGCCCGGCGCGTACGGCGGGACCAGGTGGTCGAAGAAGCCGTCGTTCTCGTCGTAGGTGATGAACAGCGCGGTCTTCGCCCAGACCTTCGGGTCGGCGGTGAGCGCGTCCAGGACCTGGGAGACGTACCAGGCGCCGTAGTTCGCGGGCCAGTTGGGGTGCTCGGTGAAGGCCTCGGGGGCCACTATCCAGGAGATCTGCGGCAGTTTGCCGCCCTTGACGTCGGCCTTGAGCTGGTCGAAGAAGCCCTCGCCCTTGGTCGCGTCGGTGCCGGTGCGGGCCTTGTCGTAGAGCGGGTCGCCGGGCTTGGCGTTCTGGTACTGCTTGAAGTACAGCAGCGAGTTGTCGCCGTAGTTGCCGCGGTAGGCGTCCTGGATCCAGCCCCAGCCGCCGGCCGCGTCGAGGCCGTCGCCGACGTCCTGGTAGATCTTCCAGGAGACGCCGGCCTTCTCCAGGCGCTCCGGGTAGGTGGTCCAGCTGTAGCCGGCCTCGTCGTTGCCGAGGACCGGGCCGCCGCCCTGGCCGTCGTTGCCGGTGTAACCGGTCCACATGTAGTACCGGTTGGGGTCGGTCGAGCCGATGAACGAGCAGTGGTACGCGTCGCAGATGGTGAAGGAGTCGGCGAGCGCGTAGTGGAACGGGATGTCCTCGCGGGTCAGGTACGCCATGGTCGTGGAGCCCTTGGAGGGCACCCACTTGTCGTACTTGCCGCCGTCGAAGGCGGCGTGTCCGTCGTTCCAGCCGTGCGGGAGGTCCTGGATGAACGCCATGCCCAGGTCGTCGGCGTCGGGGTGGAACGGCAGGATCTCCTTGCCGCTCGCGTCCTGCTGGTGCCAGACGGACGTGCCGTTCGGCCAGGTCACCGGGCGCGGGTCGCCGAAGCCGCGGACGCCTCTGAGTGAACCGAAGTAGTGGTCGAAAGAACGGTTCTCCTGCATCAGGACGACGATGTGCTCGACGTCCTCGATGGACCCCGTGCGGTGGTTCGCGGGCAGCGCGGCGGCGCGCTCGATGCTGTTGGACAGGGCGGTGAAGGCGGTGGTCGCGCCCGCGAGTTGCAGGAATCGGCGCCGATTTACTTCGGGCATGGGTGAGTGCCTCTCATCCTGGTGCGGATGGCCGGAACGTGACGGATTGCGCGCGGTGCGAGTGTTCCAAGAGCAACAAACGTCAGGGAAGGGTCCGGTGGCGTCCGTGTGAAAGTCGTCAGTACGAGAGGTGATGCTCGACCGGGCCCGCCGGCGGGAGACCGGCGGGCCGCGCTCTGTCGTCGTCAGCTGATGAAGGAGCCCGGGGCGCAGGCGCTGGAGGCCACCCACACATGGGACATGATGTTGTCGTTCATGTTCTCGTTGTTGGTGAAGTGGTTGCGGCTCAGGTCGTCCACGTACAACTCGCCCGGCTTGAGGCAGCCGTAGGCGGAGGACGGGTATCCCGGCGTGTAGTAGAAGGTCACGACGTCCTTGCCGCCGACGTAACCGCTGTTCATGACGGACGAGGCCTTGTTCTGGTCGCCCCACTGGAAGGGGCCCTCGTCATCGCTCCAGTCGCGGTCGCCGGGATCGCGATGCCGAGGGCCGCCAGGCCGAGGGTGGCGAGGGAGACGGTCATTTTGCGCATGACGGATTTTCCTGTTCTGCCTCTTCGTGAGGCGTAGGTACGGGTCGGAGTGGTCGAGGGGTCAGGTGCGGGCGGGGGCGATCCGTTCGGCGCGGGCGAGGGCCCGTCGGCCGATCTGCCGGTAGGTGTCGAGCGCGGCCCCGTACTTGCCGCGCAGTTCGCCGACGTAGTGGGCCTCGCGCCGCTCGCCGACGGAGCGGAGCGAGACGCTGCGGGCGCAGGTGGCGTCGGCGACCGCGATCCGGGTCTCCGCGGCGAAGGACCTGGCCTCCTCGGCCCGGGACTGGCCGGCGGCGTGGTCCCTTGTCGCCTGCCGTGCGGCGTCCGGGTCGGGGTAGGAGTGGCCGGCCCGCCCCATGCAGCGCGACCAGGCGCGCACCGCGGCGGTGAACTGCCGGTCGCGCAGCAGCTTGTCCACGTAGAGGGGACGCAGGTTGCTGACGGTCGTGTCGGTGCGGAACCAGGCCGCCGGGTCGCCGTAGAGCTTCTTCTCGGCCTCGGCGGCACAACCTCCGGACTGCTTGGTGATGGTGCCGCCGGACGGGGCCCGCGACTTCAGCAGCGCCGCCTCCCGTCCGCCGTCCATCGCGGCGTCGTAGGCGATCCGCCGTGCCGGCGGGAGTGTCCCGCGGTAGGCGAGGTTGGGGTTGCGCAGACGCGCGCGGTCCTCCTTCGCCATGATCCGGCTGCCGTAGCCGTGTTCGCGCGCCCATACGACGTCGTCCTGCACATAGCCGACCGGCCGGCTCTCGGTCAGGCTCAGTGTCCGCTCCTCCCAGAAGCGGAAGCCGTGACGCCGCATGCACTGTGCGGTCAGCCGCTGTTCTGCGTCCGAGACCCGCAGGCCCTCGGCCCAGGTGAGGTCCGGAAGCCGCGAGGCGGCGGCCGCCGCCGTGGCGGTCTGACGGGCCGTCGGGGCTCCCGCCGTGCAGCCCGTCAGGGCGAGGGAGGCCACCGCGGTGACCGCACACACCGCGGCGGTCAGGCGGGGGACGGCTGTGCGGTTCATCGGCATGCTCCCGGGGCGTCAGGGGGGCGTCGTGCTGTCGAGCCGTTGACGCCCCGGGCGGCACGTTCGTATGACGCCGCAAGCACACGGGTTTTTCTCGCGTCTCCTGTCATACGGCGGCCCCCGCGCCGCCGTCACACGGGTGAGCGGTGCGTCCGCGTGCCGCTCGGATCCAGCCAAGTGACGAGCCGAGGAGGACCGGGAAGGCAGCTGTTCTCGTTCCGGACGCCAGGCCCCGTCGGGGACCCGCTCCGCTGCCGCGGACCGGCCCGATCCGGCCAGACGGTCCGGTCTTCGGCATGTCCACCCCATGCATGCGCCGATATCGTTGCCACGATCCGCGGGGGGCGGGCGGTACGGCGATCGGGGAACGATGCTCCAGGTACGTCTGCTCGGTCCGGTGGAGCTGTGGGACGGGGACCGGCGCGTGCCCCTGGGCGGGGTCAGGCCCCTGGCGGTGCTCTCCGCCCTGGTCGTCCATCTCGGCGAAGTCCTCTCCACCGAGCGGCTCGTGGACTTCGTGTGGGACGAGCAGGCGCCCGCGACGGCCGGTGCCCTCGTCGCCACCCATGTCTCCGCCGTGCGCCGGGCCCTGGCCCGGGTGGGCGAGGCGGACGTCATCCGGACCCGGCCGCCGGGCTACCACGCCGAGCTGGATCCCTCCCGGGTCGATTCCCGCCGCTTCGAGGAACTGCTCACCGCGGGCCGGGCGTCGGCCGCGGCGGGCCGACCGGAAGAGGCCGGGGACCTGCTGTCCGAGGCGCTCGGCCTGTGGCACGGGCAGGAGGCCCTGGAGGGGCTCGGCCAGTCGTTCGCCCGGATCGAGGCGGCCCGGCTGGCGGAGCTGCGGGTCGTCGGCCAGGAGGAGTCCTTCGGTCTGCAACTGGAGCTGGGCCGCGCGGACGGGACGATCGCTCCCCTGCTCGCGCACGTCGCCAACCACCCGCTGCGGGAGCGCCCGCGGGGCCAGTTGATGACGGCGCTGGTGCGCACCGGCCGGGTGTCCGACGCCCTGCGCACCTACCAGGAGGGCCGCGAGGTCCTGCGCGAGGAGCTGGGCATCGACCCCGGGCCGCAGCTGCGGGCGCTGCACAAGGCGGTCCTGACCAACGATCCCGCGCTGCTGGGCACCGGCTCCCGGGGTACGGCGGCCCGGCCGGCCGGACGTCCGAAGCCCCGGGAGACCGCGAGAGCGACCGATCCCGTACCGCCCCCACGGCCCGCCCCGTCCCATCTCCCGCCGGACATCGCCGACTTCGTGGGCCGCTCGGAGCAGATCGACTGGGCCGCCTCCCTGCTGCGCGGGGTCGACGACGCCGGCCGCACCGCACCGCCCATCGGTGTCGTCTCCGGGCGGTCCGGCACGGGCAAGACCGCCCTCGCCGTGCACGTCGGCCACCGCACGGCCGAACTCTTCCCGGACGGGCGGCTGTTCGTGGACCTGCGGGCGGCCGACACCGCACCGCTGGAGCCCGCCGACGCCCTCGCCCGGCTGCTGCGCGCCATGGGCGCCGAACCGGAGACGCTGCCGTCCTCGGTCGAGGAGCTGACGGGGCTGTACCGCACGCACATCGCGCACCGGCGTGTTCTGCTGATCCTCGACAACGCGGCCGGCGAGGCACACGTGCGGCCCCTGCTGCCGCCGGGCCCCGGCTCCGCCGTGCTCGTCACCAGCCGCCGCCGGCTGGTCGCGCTGGAGGGCGCCACCCACCTGGACCTCACCGTGCCGGAGCCGGCCGAGGCGCTCGAACTGCTCCGGCGCGTGGCCGGGCCGGAGCGCACCGACGCCGAGCCGGAGCGGGCCGCCGAGATCGTCTCGCTGTGCGGGCGGCTGCCGCTGGCCGTCAGGATCGCCGGGGCGCGCCTCGCGGCCCGTCCGCACTGGGTGCCCGGCCAACTCGCCGGCCGGCTGCGGGACGAGCGGCGCCGACTGAACGAACTGCGCGCCGGCGACCTGGAGTTGCGCACCAGCCTGGAACTCGGGTACGGCGACCTCGACCCGCAGGAGCGGCGGGCGCTGCGCCGGCTCGCCCTGCTCGACCTGCCCGACTTCGCGGCCTGGATCGCCGCCCCGCTGCTGGACATCGGCACGGAGGAGGCCGAGGAGGCCGTGGAGCGGCTGGTGGACTGCCACTTCGTCGACGTGCTCGGCGCCGACGACACCGGACGCGTCCGTTACCGCATCCACGACCTGGCCCGCGAGCACGCCCGGGAGCGCTGTCTGTCCGAGGAGAGCGCCGAGGAGCGCGCCGGGGCCGTCGAACGGCTGGTGGAGTGCTGGCTGGGGCTCGCCAAACGGGCGGCCGCCCGCGGGCCGGGCGGAGCGGCCCGGTACTTCCCGCAGCCTGCGGCCGTACGGTCCCTCGACGCTCTCGACCCACGGGCCGAGGACGAGCTGCTTCAGCGGCCCGCCGCCTGGTTCGCGGCGGAACAGGCCTGTCTGCTCGCCGCGGTGGAGTACTGCGCGGACCACGGGATGGACCGCGCCGCCCGCGATCTGGCAGGAGCGCTGATCGCGAGTTCCGCCGCGCTCTACAACCAGTTCGACGCCTGGTCCCGTTCCCACGCCGCGGCGATGGCGGCCGTGCGCCGCAGCGGGGACGGCGAGGGCGAGGCGTGGCTGCTCACGGGCCTCGGGCAACTCCGCTACGAGCAGGACGAGTTCGAGGAGTCGTACGCCTACTTCGGGCAGGCCCTGCGGTTGTTCGAGGCACGCGGCGACGTGCCGTGGGGCGAGGCGCTGGCGCTCGCCGGCATGGGGACGGCCCGGCGCGAACAGGCCCGGTACGGCGAGGCGTCCCACCTGCTGACGGCCGCGCTCGAGCGCTACGGCGAGTCCGCGGACCGCGGCGCGCGGGCCCGTGTGCTGTACGGCATCGGCTATGTGCACCGGGAACAGGGACGCGGTCCGCAGGCTCTGGAGGCCCTGTCGCGGGCGCTGGAGCTGTACCGCGCGGAGGGCGACCGGCACGGCGAGGGACTGACCCTGCGCTCGCTGGCCCTGTGCCACCGGGCCGAGGGCGAACTGGCCGAGACGGAGCGGCTGTTGCTGGAGGCGCTGAGGATCTTCGAGGGGCTGCAGGACAAGTTCGGGGTGATGTACACCGAACAGTCCCTGGCCAAGACGGAGGTGCGGCAGGGCCGCCTGGACGCGGCGCGGGTGCGGCTCGAGCGGTGCCTGGAGGTGGCCCGCGAGCGCCAGGACCGGTTCGGTGAGGCACTGGTGCTGCGCACCGTGGGCGAGTCGCGGCTGGCGGCCGGTGATCCGGCTGCCGCCCGGGAGCCGCTGGAGCGGGCGCTGTCGATGTGGGAGTCCCTGGGCCTGCCGCTGTGGCGGGCCCGTACGCTCCGGGACCTCGCCCGGGTGCGGTCGACACTCGGCGACGAGCCGGCCGCGCGCTCGGCGCGCGCCGAAGCGCTGGCGGTCTTCCGGGAGTTGGACTGCCGGGAGGCCCACGAACCGGACCCCGGCGAGTGATCCCGGCCGTATGCAGAAAGGCCGGTCGGCCGCTTACAGGCAACCTGCAGAGCATGTGCAGCGGCCTGGGCGACGCTGATCCGCGTGCCCGACATCATCACGCTCTCGGACCCACGGGTCGCAGCGGTCGCGGAGGCCGACTGCGGTGAACCGCTGGTCGACCTGCGCGGGACGGACCACCTGCGGCTCGATCACCGGCAGGCCGACGGCGACGGCACCTACGCCCATCTGCGCTCCGGCGCGCTGCGCCGTCTGGTGCGGGCACAGCGTCTGCTGCCGGCAGGTGTCCGGTTCCTGGTGGTGGAGGGGTACCGGCCGCCGGACCTGCAGCGGAGGTACTTCGAGCAGTACGCGGAGGTGATGCGCCGGGCCCACCCGGACGCGGGTCCCGAGCGGATCCGTGAACTGGCGAGCGCCTACATCTCCCCGCCGGAGGTGGCACCGCACGTCAGCGGCGGGGCGGTCGACCTGACGCTGTGCGACCGGGACGGCAGGGAACTGCCGCTCGGCACGGAGGTCAACGCCACCCCCGAGGAGAGCGGGGGCGCCTGCCGCACCGAGGCGCCCGGCATCGGCGCCGAGGCACGCGCCAACCGGGCCGCAATGAGCCGGGCCCTCACCGCGACCGGCTTCGTCAACTACCCGACCGAATGGTGGCACTGGTCCTACGGCGACCGGTACTGGGCCCTTGTCCGCCGGGCCCCCGCCGCCCGCTACGGCCCCGCAGCCCCGCCCGTGTCCACGGCCTGACCAGCCGCGACCGGGACACGGCACGACCACACCGTACGACCGAGGGGGAACCTCGTTGGAGATCAGCAACGCTGCCTGTCCGCCCACGCCAATCCGCGACCCCGACCCCGACCGGATGAGCCCGGGGGACTTCGACGCCTCCTTCACCGCCGACATGCCACGGCTGCGCCGCCGGCTGCTGGCGCTCACGGGCAACCCGCACGACGCCGACGACCTGCTCCAGGAGACGTATCTACGGCTCTCCCGGCGCGCCCGCGCCCAGGACCTGACGCACCAGCGGCACCCGTACGCCTACACCTGCACCGTCGCCCTGAACCTGCTCCGTGACTCCTGGCAGCATCCCTCCCGCCGGGAGCAGAGCACCGACCGGCTGCCCGAGGCGGGCTGGGACGGCGGACTGGCCTCGTACGAGGCCTCGGCGACCACGCTCGCTCTGCTGCGGACGCTCTCCGAGAAGGAGGCCGCCGCGGTGATCCTCGTGGACCTGGAGGGCCTCAGCCACGACACGGCCGGCGAGCGGCTCGGCGCCCACCGGGGCACGGTCCAGCGCAACCGCATGCGGGCCCTGGCCAAGATCCGCGCCGCCCTCGACCTCTAGGACCGCACCGCTCCCCCACGGGGGCGGGGAGCGGCGGCCACGCGACCAACTGCCGCCACGGGCACGCCCGGTGACGATCCATCGATTCACTGACTCATCGACTCATCGACTTACTGAGCCTTACTGACTCATCGACGAAGGATGACTTCCGTGAAGATCAGCAGCACGCGCCGCCGGACCAGCGGCGGGCTTCTGGGGGCCTCGGTCCTGGCCCTGACCGCGTTCTTCTCCGCCCCGGCCCACGCCGCCGCCCAGGACACCTCCTGCGGGGTCCTCGCGCCGGGCGCCTCGGCCACCGCACAGGCCGCCGTGAACGCGGCCTGTTCCCAGATCGGCGTCTGGTACAGCTGGGGCGGCGGCCACGGCGCGACGCCCGGCGCCACCTACGGCTACTACGACGGCTCGGACCCGGACAGCCTGCACGACAACGAGCGCAAGGGCTTCGACTGCTCCGGCCTCATGCGGTACGCGTACTGGAGGGCGACCGGCAGGGACCTGCTCAACGGCACGGCGGACGACCAGTTCCACAGCGCGCAGGCCTCGGCCCGCTTCTCCGCCGGGCAGGGCACCGCCCCGCTGGTGCCGGGCGACCTGATGTTCTGGGGCAACGGGCACATCCACCACGTCGCCATGTACCTCGGCAACGGGCAGATGGTCGAGGCCTACGAGTCAGGCACCCACATCAGGGTCACCCCTGTGCGCACGGGCGGCGACTACGCGGGCGCGATCCGGGTCAACGGGTCGGGCACCCCGACTCCCCCGCCCGCGAACGGCGGTACGACCTTCGAGACGTGGGGCACGGGAGTGCGCACCCACTCCACGCCGAGCGTGCGGTCCGCCGTGGTCGACACCTTCGCCGGTCCCACCCAGGTGTCGGTCCAGTGCCAGCAGCACGCGGAGACCGTCACCGCGGAGGGGTACACCAACGACATCTGGTCGAAGCTGGCCGACGGTTCGTGGATGACGAACATCTACATCAAGGGCCCGGCCTCGCTGCCCGGCATACCGGACTGCGGCGGAAGCAGCACCCCGCCGCCGTCGGGCGGCAGCACGCCGTTCCAGACGTGGGGGACGGGGGTGCGCACGCACAGCGAGCCGAACGTCAACGCCGGCGTCGTCGACTACTTCGCGCAGCCCACGACGGTCAACGTGGTCTGCCAGGCGCACGCCCAGGAGGTGACCGCGGACGGCTACACCAACGACGCCTGGGCGAAGCTGACCGACGGTTCCTGGCTGACCAACATCTACATCAAGGGTCCCGCCTGGCTCCCCGGCGTCCCCACCTGCTGAAGGGGCACGACCGGCGACGGCCGACCGGAACCGCGGGCCTCATCCCGGCGACCCCGGGATGAGGCCCGCACCCGAGCGGGTCAGTCCTTGCGGCGGCAGGCCAGCCACACCAGGACGGCCGCACCGGCGGCCGCCAGCAGCAGGTTGCGGTTGTCGCGTGCCAGTCGCGCTCCCTGGGCGGTGGTGTGCTGTACCTGTTCGGGTGCCTTGTCGTGCCAGACCTGGCCGGCCTGGGCGGCCTTGGCGCGGGCCTGTCCGGCGGCCTGGGCGGCCTTGTCCTTGACCGGGTCGGGCAGCTTGTCCTGTGCCTGGTGGGCCAGGTCGGCGGCCTTGGTCTTCAGCTCGCCCGCCCTGGCCGTGGCCTGCTCCCTGACCGCGGTGGCCTTCTCCTGGGCCCGTGTTTTGACATCGGCCTTGGCGGCGAGCGCCTCGACGGTCTCGCCGAGCTCCGCGCGGGTCTGCTCCACCTGTTCGCGCAGTTCCTCGGGACCGGCGGCCGTGGGCTCGTCGTGGGGTGGCTGGGTCATCGCTGTGCGCTCTCCTTGATCTCGGCCACGTCGGCCTTCACGTTCTCGATCGTCTGCTCGGGCGTGGGCGGCGCGGCCTGGCCGACCTGCTTCTTCCCGCCGAGGGCCAGCACTGCGGCGATCACGGCCAGAGCGGCGGTGACGATCAGCGCTGCGGCCCACACGGGGAGGGGTACGGCCAGCGCCGCGATGACGGTGGCCACCAGGGCCTCCAGCATCAGGAAGCCGACCACACCGGCGCCGCCGAACAGACCGCCGCCCTTGCCGTAGCGTTTGCCCTTCTCCTTCATCTCCGCCTGCGCCAGGCGCATTTCACCTCGCACCAGCTCCGTCAGCTGCTGCGAGGCCCGTTGCACCAGCTCGCTCACCGGCTCCTGGCCGGAGGGGTGCGCGCCGTGGTCCGGCCCGGGCGCGGATCGCTGGATGCTCGACACGACCGTCACCTCCCGTCGCTCTCGTCCTGGGGCCGGGGTCCGGCCCTTTTCACTCGCGCGCGAGTACCCGAAAGACGGCAGTTCACAGACGAGTGGTGCGACCGGATGTGCAGTCCTTCCGAACGACGCCATGGGCGACATCGGCACCACGGTCCCCGGCATGACCGCTCTCACCAGGCGTTTTCCAAGGGCTCTTCCGTGAGGCGGAAGCCCTGTTGCGCCCCCGGGCGGCCCGTCCCGACGATGTCGCCATCACCCAGAGACGGGAGCCGCATCCATGCCGCACATCACCGCCTTCGCCCGGAACCAGTGGTACGTCGCCGCCTACAGTCATGAGGTCGGGCGGGAGGAGTTGCTCGGGCGGACCATTCTCGGGGAGCCGCTCGTCTTCTACCGGACCGAGGAGGACGGGGCGCCCGTCGCGCTCGCGGACCGCTGTGTGCACCGCCGGTTCCCGTTGCACGAGAAGCCGAGCCGGCTGGACGGTGACCGGCTCGTGTGCGGGTACCACGGGTTCACGTACGACACCACCGGCACCTGTGTGTACGTGCCGGGGCAGAAGCGGATACCGCGCACCGCCCGCGTCGCCTCCTACCCGGTGGTCGAGCAGGACTCGCTGGTGTGGGTGTGGATCGGCGACCCGCAGCTCGCCGACCCGCAGACCATCCCGCGCGCCAAGCACCTCGACTCCCCCGGCTGGGTCACCGTCCGCGGCATGGAGCCGATCGAGGCCGACTACGGTCTGCTGGTCGACAACCTGCTCGACCTCTCCCACGAGACGTATCTGCACGGCGGTTACATCGGCACCCCCGAAGTCGCCGAGACCCCGATCACCACCGAGGTCGACGAGGGCGCCGGCATCGTGCGGGTGAGCCGGCACATGGACGACGCAGCGTGCCCGCCGTTCTACGCGAAGTCGACGGGTATCGAGGGGCGGATCACCCGGTGGCAGGACATCGAGTACCACGCGCCCTGCCTGTACCTGCTGCACAGCCGGATCGCCCCGGTCGGCGTGCTGCCCGAGGCCGACGGCAGTGACCCCAACGGCTTCCACACCGAGATCACGTACGCCATCACCCCGTCCTCCGACGGGCACGTGTACGACTTCTGGATGGTCTCGCGGGACTGGGCGACCGCGGACGCCGAGGTCACCGAGTTCCTGCGGGGCAACAACCACACCGTGGTCATGCAGGACGTCGACGCGCTCAACCTGCTGCAGAGGACGCTCGGCACCGAGCGCACCGGCTACCAGGAGCTGAGCATCAACATCGACACCGGCGGTCTCGCCGCCCGCCGTATCCTCGCCCGCCTGGTCGAGGAGGGCGACAAGCCCGTGGAGAAGGTCCTGTGAGCACCGGCGCCACCGGGGAGATCTACCGCATCGACTGGATGCCGGGCACCGACGTGCTGCACGGCACCTGTCACTGCGGCGCCGAGCACACCGCCCAGGACCCGGTCGAGATGTGGGAGTGGATGCTCGCCCATCCCGACGGTCACCGGCCACAGGAGAGCAGCGACTCATGACCGTGTACGAAGCCGAGCTCGTCGTCGACCGCAGGGAGTTCGCGGCCGACGGCGTGCTCGCCCTCACCCTGCGCCATCCGCTCGGCGAGGAGCTGCCGGCCTGGGAGGCGGGTGCCCATGTCGACGTGGTGCTCGGCCCCGGGCTGGAGCGTCAGTACTCGCTGTGCGGGGATCCCGCGGACCGTTCGGCGTGGCGGATCGCCGTGCTGCGGGAGCCGGACGGACGTGGCGGATCCGCCCATGTGCATGAGCAGTTGGGTCAGGGCGACAAGGTCCGGGTGCGCGGCCCGCGCAACCACTTCCGGCTGGAGCCGGCACCCCGCTACCGCTTCGTGGCGGGCGGGATCGGCATCACCCCGATCCTGCCGATGCTGGCCGCGGCGGAGGCGGCGGGCGCCGAGTGGAGCCTGCTGTACGGCGGCCGGACCCGTGACTCCATCGCGTTCACCGAGGAGTTGGCGCGGTACGGCGACCGGGTGACCGTCGCCCCGCAGGACGAGACGGGGCTGCTGGATCTCGCCTCCGTGCTGGAGGACCTGCCCGAGGGCACGCTCGTGTACTGCTGTGGTCCCGGGCCGCTGCTGGACGCGGTCGAGGAGCGCTGCCCGGCCGACCGGCTGCGGGTGGAGCGGTTCTCGCCGAAGGACCAACCGGTCGGTGAGAACGGCGAGTTCGAGGTGGAGCTGGCGCAGAGCGGGCGTACCGTCACCGTCGCCCCGGACGTCTCCGTGCTGGACGCCGTCCGGGCCGCCGGGGTCGAGGTGCTGTTCTCCTGCACCGAGGGCACGTGCGGCACCTGCGAGACCGACGTGCTGGAGGGGACACCGGACCACCGGGACTCCGTGCTCACGGAGGAGGAGCGGGAGAGCGGGGAGACCATGATGATCTGCGTCTCGCGCTGCCGGGGCAGGCGGCTGGTGCTCGATCTCTGACCGCCACCGCCGGAGGAAGCGCCGCCCCGCGCTTCGCCGAGCCGCGGACCCATGTGTACGAGCAGATCCGGGCGGCGAAGCGCGGGGGTGCGAACGACGTGCTCACGACGTCAGATACGCCTCCACCTCACTGAACTGCCCTGCGGGCCAGCCGGTGTTGGCGCTCACCGAGAGCCTGAGATAGCGCAGGTTCGTACCGCTCGGCAGGGCGACGGTCGCCGTGTTGCCGGTCGCCGGGTCGAAGCGGTAGCCGGTGGCACCGAGGACGGTCGAGTAGGCCGAACCGTCGGTGCTGCCGAGCACGGTGATGGTCTGGGTGCGCGCGCCCCAGGCGGAGGAGGGCGGCAGCTTCAGCACCAGCCGGCGGACCGCGTAGGAGGAGCCCAGGTCGACCGTCCAGGACTGCGGGAAGGCGTTGTTGGTCGACTCCCAGTAGCTGTTCGCGTCGCCGTCGACCGCCTTGCCGGGGGTGTAGACGTCCTGTGAGCCGGTCGCGGTGGCCGCACGGCCCTTGGCGAGGTTGCGGTTCGGGTCGGGGTCGGGGTTGCCCTGCCCGGGCTGTGGCCAGGTCGAGCAGTCCGCCCAGGTGCTGCTCCAGCCGGAGTTGCCGCCGCCGTCGGTGAGGACGAAGGTGCCGGAGTTCGCCGGGTAGGGGCAGTTGTAGATTCCCGCGGCGCCGACGCCCGTCGCCGTGACGTTGCGCAAGGTGGCCGCGCCCTGGGCCTCCGCCTGGACGACGACCGTGCCGGTGCCGCGCACGGTCGCGCCGTCCACGGTGACGTTCCTGACCGGGTAGCCCTGTCCGCCGCCCGACACGAACTCGAAGGCGCTGTACGGGCTGTCGGTGACGGTGGTGTTGGTGATGTTCACCGTGGCGTTGACCGCGCTGTCGTAGGAGTCGACGCGCAACGCGCCCATGGGGTGGTTCCAGTTGGGGTTCATGGCGCCGGTGCGGACGAGGGTGTTGCCGTCGACCGTGATGGTGCCGGCGAGCGGGGAGAAGGGGTCGAGGAACTTCTGGTTGGAGATCGCGATGCCGCTGCCGAGGGCGTTGGTGTCGGAGACCAGGTTGTTCCTGACGGCGATGTCGGTGCCGCCGTAGATCGCGATGCCGTTGGCGAGGTTCGGCTGGGAGACGGTGTTGTTCTCGAAGCTGGAATCGGTGTCGGGCGAGTACAGCGACCACATGGCGAGCGCGTCGTCGCCCTGGTCGCGCAGGAAGTTGTTCCGGACGCGGACGCCCTTCGCGGTGCCGTTGAGGTTGATGCCGTCGGCGGTGGTGTCGAGGATGCGGCTGTTCTCGATGACGAGGTTGTCGTTGTTCCCCGTCAGCCAGAGGCCGACCTTCAGGTGCTGGATCCACATCCCGGAGACCGAACTGTTCGGCCCTAGCGAGCCGTTGACGAAGTTGTCAGGGTTGGAGTCGACCCGCTCGGTGACCTCGCCCATGACGGCGAAGTCCTTGATGCGGACGTTTCCGGAGGAGCTGGACTGGTCGATGAAGCGGGAGGTGTGGACCACGGAGTACCAGCTGCCGGCGCCCTGCAGGGTGACGTTCTGGACACCGTTGAGCGAGGACGTCAGCCTGTAGTCGCCGGGCGGGATCCAGACCACTCCCCCCTGGGCCGCGGCGATCGCGTCCCGGAATGCCTGGGTGGAGTCGCCGTTGCCGCTGGGGTCGGCGCCCTTGGAGGTGACCGAGACCGATCCCGCGGGCTGGGTGGCGGCGGCACCGACCTGCTCGAAGTCGGCCACGTCCACGGTGACTTGTGTGCCGGTCGACTGGAAGGCGACCTTGTCGCCCGGCTGGAGGTTCTGGCCGAGCAGCAGTCGGGCGTTGTCGAAGAAGTGGTGCGTCTTGGCGCCCGGGATCCAACCCGTGTCGATGTAGGAGTACTTGGAAGTGACCGGGAGCGTCTTGGCGAGCTTGGTGCCGTTGATGTACACGTCGAGCGAGCCGGACTGGCCGTCGGGGACGCTGTAGGCGAGGTTCACGGCGTTGGCGGCGCGCGGCACGGTGAACTCGACGCGCTGACCGGAGGTGAGCCGTACGGCCTGGCGACCCGAGGCCTCCGAGGCGAGGGTGCCCTGGGTGTAGTCGGGGCCGATCTTCGAACCCGTGGTCGTCGCGGACTCGGCCTCGACGGAGGTGAAGGGCAGGGTGGCGCCGGCGGCCGCGTGGGCGGCCGGAGCGAGGGTGACGAGCGTGCCGGCCGCGAGGGCGACGACCGCCCCGATTGCTGGCATGCGCCTGACAGATCTGGACCTGGACATGTGCCGATCCCTTCGGGGTGGGGGTACGGGGACAGCGGGGTGCGGTCTCAGCCGCGCAGCCAGACCGCCGTGTCTGTGGGCAGCCGGCCGTCCTCGTCCAACGGGCCGCTGGTCAACAGGAGTTCGGTGTGGGGTGGGAGGCCGGCGCTCTCGTCGGCGAGGTTCACGACGCACAGGACGCCCTCCGCGCGGGCGAAGGCGAGAACGCCCTCGGGCGCGGGCAGCCAGGTGAGCGGACCGTCGCCGAACGCCGGCCGGAGCCCGATCGCGGCCCGGTACAGGCTCAGCATCGAGGCGGGGTCGGCGGCCTGGCGGTCGGCCGCGTACTCGGGCCAGTCGGCGGGCTGCGGCAGCCAGGGCTCCCCGCCGAATCCGGCGTACGGCGCCTCGGCCGCCCACGGCAGCGGCACCCGGCACCCGTCACGTCCCGGATCCGTGCCGCCGGAGCGGAAGTACATCGGGTCCTCGACGCGGTCGCGGGGGATGTCGGCCTCGGGCAGGCCCAGTTCCTCGCCCTGGTAGAGGTAGACGGAGCCGGGGAGCGCGAGTGAGAGCAGGGCCGCCGCGCGGGCGCGCCGGGTGCCGAGGGCGAGGTCGGTCGGGGTGCCGAAGGCCTTCTTGGCGAAGTCGAAGCCGGTGTCCGCGCGGCCGTAGCGGGTGACCGTGCGGGTGACGTCGTGGTTGCAGAGCACCCAGGTGGCGGGGGCACCGACGGGGGCGTGCTCGGCGAGGGTCGTGTCGATGGCCGTGCGCAGCCGGCCGGCGTCCCAAGGGCAGGACAGGAAGGAGAAGTTGAAGGCCGTGTGGAGTTCGTCGGGGCGGAGGTAGCGGGCGAAGCGTTCGGCGTCCGGGAGCCACACCTCGCCGACGAACATGCCGTCGTACTCGTCGGCGACCGCCCGCCAGGAGCGGTAGATGTCGTGGAGTTCGTCGCGGTCGATGAAGGGGTGGGGGTCGGGGGCGTCGGCGAGGTCGGGGAGGGAGGGGTCCTTGGCGAGCAGGGCGGCGGAGTCGATGCGGACGCCCGCGACACCCCGCTCGAACCAGAAGCGCAGGATGTCCTCGTGCTCCTGACGGACGGCCGGATGGGCCCAGTTGAGGTCGGGCTGCTCGGGTGTGAACAGGTGCAGGTACCAGTCGCCGTCGGGCAGCCGCTTCCACACCGGCTCGGTGGAGCCGACGAACTGCGACGGCCAGTCGTTGGGCGGCAGTTCGCCGTGCTCGCCGCGTCCGCGCCGGAAGTGGAACAGCTCGCGTTCGGGGCTGCCGGGTCCGGCGGCGAGCGCGGCCCGGAACCACGGGTGCTGGTCGGAGACGTGGTTGGGCACGATGTCGACGATGGTGCGGATGCCGAGTTCCCGGGCCTCGGCGATCAGCTTCTCGGCTTCGGCGAGGGTGCCGAAGGCCGGGTCGACGGCACGGTAGTCGGCGACGTCGTAGCCGCCGTCCTTCATCGGCGACAGGTACCAGGGGTTGAACCACAGGGCGTCCACGCCGAGTTCGGCGAGGTACGGCAGTCTGGTGCGGACGCCCGCGAGGTCACCGGTGCCGTCGCCGTCGCCGTCGGCGAAGCTGCGGACGTAGACCTGGTAGATGACGGCGGAGCGCCACCACTCCTTGCGGGCATGGCGGGACGGTCCCACGGTGCGTGCCTTTCTGTCGGAGGGAGGGCGTCAGCCCTTGGTGCCGCCCGCGCTGATCCCGGCGATGATGTGCCGCTGGAAGACCAGGAAGAGCGCGACCATCGGGATGCTGGCGATGACCATCGCGGCGATGAGCACGGTGAGCTGGATGTTCTGCGACAGCTGGACGAGGGCCACACTGATGGGCTGCTGGTCGGTGTCGGAGAAGACCATCAGCGGCCAGAGGAAGTCCTGCCAGACGGCGACGAGGGCGAAGATCGAGACCACCCCCAGCACCGGCCGCGACATGGGCAGCACGATCGACCAGAGCGTGCGCAGTCTTCCGGCGCCGTCCATCTCGGCGGCCTCCAGCACATCGCGTGGAAGCTGGTCGAAGAACCGCTTGAGCAGATAGAGGTTGAAGGCGTTGGCGACGGCCGGCAGCCAGATGGCGAGGGGTTTGTTGAGCAGTCCCAGGTCCGCCACGGTGAGGTACTTCGGTACGACCAGGGCCTGCGCGGGGACCATGAGGGTGGCGAGGATGCCACCGAGGATCAGCCTGCCGAAGGCGGGCCGGAGCCGGGAGAGGGCGTAGGCGGCCGCGGTGCAGAACACCAGCTGGCAGGCCCAGGCGCCGGCCGCCTGGACCACCGTGTTCCACAGGTGCCGCGGGAGCTGCATCAGGTCCCAGGCGTCGGTGTAGCCGCCGAGGTGCCAGTGGTCGGGGACGAGGGTCGGCGGGGTCCGCGCGATCTCCTCCGGCGACTTCATCGCGCCGGTCACCATCCAGTACACGGGGAAGAGGAAGGCGAGGGCGAAGAGCAGGACGACGGCGGTGAAGACCGTCCAGTAGAGAGCCTTGCCGCGGGGGCGGGCCAGGGTCGCCGGGGAGATCAGGGTCCGGGTGCTCACGCGTCCTCCTCCCCGGAGCGGGTCAGGCGCAGATAGACGGCGGAGAAGGCGCCGAGCAGCGCCAGGAGCATGACGCTGAGGGCGCAGGCACCGCCGAAGTCGTTGTAGAGGAAGGCGTACTTGTAGATCAGGTAGAGCACGGTGACGGTGGCGTTCTCGGGGCCGCCGCCCGTGATCACGAACGGTTCGGTGAAGACCTGCATGGTGGCGATGATCTGAAGGAGCATCAGCATCAGGATCACGAAGCGTGTCTGAGGGACCGTCACGTGGCGGACGCGCTGCAGCAGGTTGGCTCCGTCCAGCTCGGCCGCCTCGTACAGCTCGCCGGGGATGGACTGCAGGGCGGCGAGGTAGATCAGGACCGTGCCGCCCATGTTGGCCCAGGTGGCGACGAGGACCAGGGAAACCAGCGCGGTGTCGGCACCGTTGGACCAGTTCGAGGTGGGCAGGTGCAGGAAGCGCAGCGCCTCGTTGGCGAGGCCCGCACCTGGGTCGTAGAACCACTTCCACAGCAGGGCGCTGACCACGGGCGGGATCATCACCGGCAGATAGACCACGATCCTGAAGAACGCCCTCGCGTGCCGGAGTTCGTTGAGCACGAGGGCCATCACGAAGGGGATCGCGAAGCCGATCAGCAGGGCGAGGAGCGTGAAGGTCAGGGTGTTGCGCCAGGCCGCGGAGAACTCGGGGTCGTGCCAGACGCGGGTGAAGTTGTCGGTGCCGACCCACTCCGGCGACGAGCCCGGCGTGTACTTCTGGAAGGCGATCACGACGGCGCGGATCGCCGGGTACCAGGAGAACAGGGCGAAGCAGATCAGGCCGCCGAGGAGGAAGGCGTAGGCGCGGGCCTGGTCGGCCAGGCGGCGCCGTCCCCGGTCCCCTGCCGGGGACGGCGCCGGGACCGTGGGGGCGGCGGCCGTCCTGGTCCGCTGCCGCTCGGCCGTCTTCGTCATGGCCGTCAGCCCCGGGCCAGGATGCCGTCGATCTTGCCGGAGGCGTCCTTGAGGAGCTGGTCGATGTCGGCGTCCTTCTTGGTCAGGACGGCGGAGACGGCGGAGTCGAGGACGGAGTAGATCTGCTGGGCGTCCGGCGGCTCGATCTTCAGCCGGAGGCTGTGGTTGCCGTCGAGGAAGGCCTGGTAGTTCTCCACCGGGACATTGGCGTTGGCCTTCTTGACCTGCTGGTCCTTGGCGTCGGCGGCGCCGGTGAACAGGCGCGGTTCGGGCAGTCCGACGGGGGCGTTCGCCTTCTTGGCGCGGGCGTAGTCGCCGAGGAAGCCGGTGCCCGGGGTGAGGAACATGTGGTCGAGCCACTTCAGGCCCGCGCGGATCTGGGCGGGCGTGTCGTGCTTGTTGAACATGTAGCCGTCGCCGCCGATGAGCGTGCCCTTGCCGCCGGGCATCGGACCGAGCGCGAGGTCCTTGTAGTTGCCGCCCTTCTCCTTGACCAGGATCGGGATGTTGTCCGGGGCGGAGAGGTACATGCCGAGCTTGCCCGAACCCATCATCTGCTGCACGTCGTTGATGACCAGGAGCTGCTTGCTGCCCATCGAGTCGTCGGTCCAGCGCATGTCGTGCAGGTTCTGCAGGACGGCGTGGCCCTCGGGGGTGTCGATGGTGGCCTTCTTGCCGTCGGGGCCGACGACGTCGCCGCCCTGGGAGTAGAGCTCGGCGGTGAAGTGCCAGCCGCCCTGGTTCTGGGCGCTGTAGTCGGCGTATCCGACGGTGCCGTCGCCGAGGGCCGCGATCTTCTTGGCGTCGGCGCGGACCTCGTCCCAGGTCGTGGGCGGGCGGTCGGGGTCGAGGCCGGCCTTCTGGAAGAGCTTCCGGTTGTAGATCAGGCCCATGGAGTAGCCGGTGCGCGGGACGCCGTAGATCTTCCCGTCGACGGTGTAGATGTCGCGCAGCTGCTTCTGGAGGGAGTCGTAGCTCTTCAACTCCTTGATGTACGGCGTGAGATCGGCCGCCTGGCGGATGTCGACGACGTGCCTGGCGTCGGTGAAGTAGGTGTAGAAGACGTCCTCCATCTGCCCGCCGGCGAGCTTGGCGTCGAAGGTCTTGGGGTCCTGGCAGGGGAACGCGTCGTGCGCGACGACGTCGATGTCCGGGTGCTGTTTCTCGAAGGACGCGACGTCCTGCTCGAAGAAGCCGCGGTCGACCTTGGCGCTCTTGGGCGGCTCGCAGTTGACGGTGATGCGGGTCTTCCCGCTCGCCGTGCCGTCGTCACCGGACCCGCAGGCGGTGGCGGCGAGGGCGAGGGAGGAACAGACGCTGAGCGCGACGAACGTACGGCGGAAGCCGGTGCTTCTCATCGGTGGACCCCTCGTGGCAGGAGCGGTGGGCGCCGCACACTCAAGCACCGCCAACATCCGTCCGCAAGATGTCGCGCAGAATCTGTAATTATTCGACAGCTGAGGGGATCTCAGGGACGAGGAGCTTGCGCGGTCGAGCCGCGCACCACCAGCTCCGGCTCGAACAACAGCTCTTCGGCGGGTACGGAACCGCCGCCGACCTGCGCGTTCAGCAGCTCCACGGCCGCTCGCCCCATGGCCTCGATGGGCTGGCGGACGGTGGTCAGGGGCGGCTCGGTGCAGTTCATCAGCGCGGAGTCGTCGTACCCGACGACGGAGATGCGGCCCGGCACGTCCAGCCCCTTGCGGCGGGCGGCCCTGATGACGCCGAGGGCGAGCGGGTCGCTGGCGCAGATGAAGCCGGTGACACCGCGGTCGATCAGCCGGGAGGCGGCCGCGTGACCACCCTCGATGGAGAACATGGCCCGTGCGACATGCTCCTCGGGGAGGTCGCCGAGGACCTGGGCGGCGGCCAGCTTGCGGGCCGACGGCACATGGTCGGCGGGCCCCAGCACCAGTCCGATCCGCTCGTGCCCGAGCGAGGCGAGATGCCGCCAGGACTGTTCCACGGCCACGGCGTCGTCGCAGGAGACGCCCGGGAAGCCGAGGTCGTCGATGGACGCGTTGACCAGCACCACCGGGATGTTGCGCTCGGCGAGCCGGCGGTAGTGGTCGTGCGGGGCGTCGGCCTGGGCGTACAGGCCGCCGGCGAAGACGACGCCGGAGACCTGCTGTTGCAGCAGCAGGTCCACGTAGTCGGCCTCGGAGACGCCGCCCTTGGTCTGGGTGCACAGCACCGGCGTCAGGCCCAGCTGGGCGAGTGCCCCGCCGATCACCTCGGCGAAGGCCGGGAAGATGGGGTTCTGCAGCTCGGGCAGGACGAGACCGACGAGCCGGGCGCGCTCTCCCCGCAGCTGGGTGGGCCGCTCGTAGCCGAGGACGTCCAGGGCGCTGAGCACCGCCTGCCGGGTGGCCTCGGAGACACCCGGTTTGCCGTTGAGTACCCGGCTGACCGTGGCCTCGCTGACCCCGACCTTCTTCGCCACCTCAGCAAGTCGTCGCGTCATGAACGCAAGAATAGCGCAAGGAACGCAAGCGGCTTGCGTAACCGTGCCGGCTGTCGGCGGCGGAGGTTCAGTGGGCGGCCCACAGGCCCCGGACGTGCCCGAGGTGGCGGGTCATCACCTCGCGGGTGCGCTCGGGATCCCGGGCGAGCAGGGCGTCGAGGAGTTCGAGGTGCTCCTGCGCGGAGGCCTCCAGCCGCCCCGCCTCGACGAGAGCCGTCAGCCCGTACAGGCGCGAACGCTGCCGCAAGTCCCGTACGACCTCCACGAGATGGTCGTTCCCCGCCAGCGCCAGCAGTCCGAGATGGAACCGCAGGTCGGCCTCGACGTAGGCGATGAGGTCGCCCTTGGTGGCGGAGGTGACGATCTCCATCGCCTCGGGGCGCAGTGCCTCGACGTCCGCCGGCTCGGCGGTGGCCGCGAGGCCGACCGTCACCGGGATCTCGATCAGGGACCGGACGTGGGTGTACTCGTCGAGCTGCTTGTCGGAGACCTCGGTGACGCGGAAGCCCTTGTTGGGGACGATCTCGACCATGCCCTCCTTCACCAGCTCCAGCATCGCCTCACGCACCGGGGTCGCGGAGACACCGAGACGCGGGGCGAGGGCGGGCGCCGAGTACACCTGGCCGGGGCGGAGTTCACCCGAGATCAGGGCGGCACGCAGCACGTCCACGACCTTCTCCCGGAAGTTGGGCTTCCTGCCGCCGAGCGACGGCAGGGCGGGGCGGCGGCGCTGCGGGGCCATGGTGATCGTCCTCCTCGGGTCACCGGACATTATGGGGCTCGCCTACAGCACGAATCCCGCGGGGAAGGGGTCTTCCGGGTCCAGCAGGTACTGGGCGGTTCCGGTGATCCAGGCGCGGCCGGTGAAGCTGGGCAGGACGGCCGGACGGCCGGCCACCTCGGTGGTGCCCAGCAGCCGGCCGGTGAAGCGGGTGCCGATGAACGACTCGTTGACGAACTCGGTGTGCAGGGGCAGTTCGCCGCGCGCGTGCAGCTGCGCCATGCGTGCGCTGGTGCCGGTGCCGCAGGGCGAGCGGTCGAACCAGCCGGGGTGGATGACCATCACGTGCCGCGAGTGACGGGCGTCGGAGCCCGGGGCGTGGAGGTGAACGTGATGGCAGCCCCGGATGGAGGGGTCCTCGGGGTGGACGGGTTCGTCGGCGGCGTTGATGGCGTCCATGAGTTCCAGGCCGGCCGCGAGGATGGCGTCCTTGTGGGCGCGGTCGAAGGGGAGGCCGAGCTGGTCGATGGGGAGGATGGCGTAGAAGTTCCCGCCGTATGCCATGTCATATGTCACTGACCCGTCAGGCAACTCGACCTTCCGGTCCAGCCCCACCGCGAACGACGGCACGTTCCGCAGCGTCACCGCCTTCGCCGCCCCTCCCTCCACCGCCACCTCGGCGATCACCAGCCCGGCGGGGGTGTCGAGGCGGATCGTGGTCACCGGCTCGACGACCTCGACCATGCCGGTCTCCACCAGGACCGTCGCGACTCCGATCGTGCCGTGTCCGCACATCGGCAGATAGCCGGAGACCTCGATGTAGACCACGCCCCAGTCGCAGTCCGGCCGGGTCGGCGGCTGCAGGATCGCGCCGCTCATCGCGGAGTGACCGCGCGGCTCGTTCATCAGCAACTGCTTGATATCGTCGCGGTGTTCGCGGAAGTACAGCCGCCGCTCGTTCATGGTGGCGCCGGGGATGGTGCCGATCCCGCCGGTGATCACGCGGGTGGGCATGCCCTCGGTGTGGGAGTCGACGGCGTGCAGGACGAGTTTGCTGCGCATGACGTCTCCTTACACGAGGCCCGCGGCGACGGCCTGTTCGGTGGCGGCCCGGACCGCGGCCTCCTGCTCGGGCAGCAGCGGCATGCGTGGCGGCCGCACCGGGCCGCCGTACCGGCCGACGATGTCCATGGACATTTTGATGGCCTGCACGAACTCGACCCGGGAGTCCCAGCGCAGCAGCGGGTGCAGCTGTTCGTAGAGCTTCTTGGCGGTGGCCAGGTCGCCGTCGACGGCCGCCCGGTACAGCCGGGTGCTCGCGGCGGGCAGCGCGTTGGGGTAGCCCGCCACCCAGCCCTTGGCGCCGGCGATCGCGAGCTCCAGCAGGACGTCGTCGGCGCCGATCAACAGGTCCAGTTCCGGGGCGAGTTCGGCCAGCCGCCAGGCCCGGCGGACATCGCCGGAGAACTCCTTGACGGCCTGGACGTACCCCTCGCCGTGCAGCTTCGCGAGCAGCTCCGGGACGAGGTCGACCTTGGTGTCGATCGGGTTGTTGTACGCCACGATCGGCACGCCCGCCTTCGCGACCTCGGCGTAATGGGCGAGCACCGAACGCTCGTCGGCGCGGTAGGCATTGGGCGGCAGCAGCATCACGCAGGCGCAGCCCGCGTCACGGGCCTGCTCGGCCCAGCGCCGTGACTCCGCCGAGCCGTAGGCGGCGACGCCGGGCATCACGCGTGCGCCGCCGATCGCGGCCACGGCGGTCTCCACGACCTTGGCGCGCTCCTCGGGCGTGAGCACCTGGTACTCGCCGAGCGAGCCGTTGGGGACGACACCGTCGCAGCCGTTGTCGACGAGCCACGCGCAGTGCTCGGCGTACTTGTCGTAGTCGACGGACAGGTCGTCGGTGAGCGGGAGCGCCGTGGCGACGAGGACGCCGCGCCAGGGGCGGTGGTCGGTCATGAGGGCCCTTCCTCGGTGGGGTGGTCGGATTCCCGGGCCAGGACGCCGAGCGGCACGGGCCGGGCGAACGGCCTTCTGGACGGGGTGAGTTCGCAGCCAGCGAGCCCGGCGACCGCGGGCCCGCACATCCGGCCCTGGCACCAGCCCATGCCGGCCCGGGTCAGCAGTTTCACGGTGCGCGGATCGCCCGCACCCAGTTCACCGACGGCCTCGCGGACGGCGCCGGCGGTCACCTCCTCGCAGCGGCAGACCACGGTGTCGTCGGTGACCTGGTCCGTCCAGTGCGCGGGCGGCCGGTACACGTCGTCCAGCGCTGCCGCGAACTGCCGTAGTTTCCTGCGGGACTTGAGGGCTTTGACGTCCGGGGCGGGCTCGGTGCCGGTCAGGCGTGCGGCGGCCGAGGCTCCCGCGATGTGTCCCTCGGCGAGCGCGAGCGCGGAGCCCCCGACGCCGGTGGCCTCCCCCGCCGCCCAGACGCCGGGGACGTCGGTGCGCTGCTCGTCGTCGACGTGGACGCTGTTGCCGTCGAGACGGCACCCGAGGCTCTCCGCGAGGTCGGTGTGCGGGAGCAGGCCGTGGCTGACGGCGAGGGTGTCGCAGGCGATGCGGCGTGCGGTGCCGGGGCAGACACGCCCCGTCGCGCCGAGGGCGGCGACGGTGACGCCCTCCACCCGGTCGGTGCCGTGCGCCTCGATCACGGCATGCCCGAAGAGCGGGCGTACCCGGCGCCTGAGCAACCGGCCCGCGTACAGGGCGCCTTCGGCGAGCTTGCCGGGCTGGGCCGCCAGCGCGCGGGGCCGTCGTACGAACATCCGGGGGTCGGCGGACTCCACGAGTGCCACCACCTCCGTCCCCGCGTCGGCGAGTCCGGTGGCGACCGGCAGAAGGAGGGGCCCGGTCCCGGCGACCACGGCGAGCCGGCCCGGGACGGCCAGTGTGCCCTTCAGCACGGCCTGGGCGCCGCCCGCGGTGACGACGCCGGGAAGGGTCCAGCCGGGGAAGGGCAGCACCTGCTCGTACCCGCCGGTGGCCAGGAGCACGGCGTCGGCGCGGACGGTGACGGGGTCCTCCTGCTCGGGGCCGAGCAGCGCGTGGACGGCGAAGCCCTCGGCCAGCCGCTCGACGAACCAGACGTGATGGTCCGTCAAGTGCCGTACGTGGCCCGCCCCGACGCGGCCGCGCAGTCCGTCCCGCAGTCCCTCCCAGGTGCGCCACTGGTGGTGCAGGGCCTGGGGGCGGCGGGCGCGCAGTTCGCGGGCCGGCTGACGGTAGAACTGGCCGCCCGCCTCCGCGGCCGAGTCGATCAGCGTGACCCGGACTCCGTGCGCGGCGGCCAGGGTCGCGGCGAGGCCCGCGGGGCCCGCGCCGATCACCGCGAGGTGCGGTCGGTCAGTCATCGTGGCCGGTCCCCTCCTGGGTACGGATCACGTCGCCCGGAGCCACCGGCACCAGACAAGCCCGTTGGTTGGGGCGGTCGTTGACGGTCACCAGGCAGTCGAAGCAGACGCCGATCCCGCAGAAGACGCCGCGTGGCCGGCCCTCGCCGCGGGTGGCGCGCCAGGAGGTGACGCCCGCCGTCCACAGCGCGGCGGCGACGGTCTGGCCGGGCAGGGCCTCGATCTCCCGCCCGTCGAGGGTGACCGTGAAGGGCGGCCCGGGGCGGGCGTCGGCCAGGTCGAGCGGCGAGTTCACAGGGCCTCCTCGGCGAAGCGGTCGGGCCGGAACGGCGCGAGGTCCAGGTCGGGGGTCTTCGCGGTCAGGACCTGCGCGATCAGATGTCCGGTGCCGGTGGACAGGCCGATCCCGGCGCCCTCGTGACCGCAGGCGTGGTGGAGACCGGGGACGCGCGGGTCGGGGCCGATGGCGGGCAGATGGTCGGGCATGTACGGGCGGAACCCGGTGTAGGCGCGCAGGGCCCGGACCTCGGCGAGGAAGGGAAACAGCCGGGTCGCGCCCGCGGCGAGGGAGCGCAGGGCGGGGAGGGAGAACGACCGGTCGAAGCCGACGCGTTCGCGGCTCGCGCCGATCAGGACGGGCCCCGCCGCCGTCCCCTCCACGACCGGCGAGGTCTGCAGCGCGGCCGAGTCGCTGGCCACGTCGGCCACGTAGTCGGCGGCGTACACCTTGTGCCGGATCCGGCGCGGAAGGGGCTCGGTGACGAGGACGAAGCCGCGGCGCGGGAGGACGGGCAGGGTGGTGCCGGCCAGGGCGGCGATGTCGGCGCCCCAGGTGCCGGCCGCGTTGACGAGGGAGGGGGCGTGGATGTCGCCCCGGTCGGTGCGGACGCCGAGGACCGTGCCGTCGGGGCGGCGCAGTACGTCCGTCACGGTCCGGCCGGTGTACAGGCGGGCGCCCGAGGCCCGTAGCAGATGGGCGGCGGCCAGCGCGGGCATGACCTGGCAGTCCTGGGGGTAGTGCACGGCACCGGGCAGGCCCGGGGCGAGGTGGGGTTCGAGGTCGTAGAGGTCCGCGCCCGCGACCGGCTCCGCGATGACCCCGGCCGCGCGCTGTCCGGCGGCGAACCGCTCCAGGGCGGTGAGGCCGCCGGGGGACGTGGCCACCACGACGCCGCCCTTGGCCTCGTACTCGATCAACCGGCCCAGTTCTCCGGCAAGTTGGTCCCAGAGGCGGAGCGAGAGGAGGGCCAGGTCCAGCTCCGGTCCGGGCTCCTTGTCGGAGACGAGGAGGTTGCCCTCCCCCGCGCCGGTGGTGCCGCCGGCCACCGGACCGCGGTCGACCACCACAACGTCCAGGCCCGCCCGGGCCGCGTACAGGGCGCATGCGGCGCCCGTCATGCCGGCGCCGACGACCACGACATCGCAGGTCAGTGGCTGGCTCACGCCAGTACTATGTCACATACCACTGGGCGGGGGGAATGGTGCGCGCGCCCCTCAGACCCGACTCCCCCCGGCCGTGTCCCCCGCCAGCCGCTGAGCCGCGTAGATGGGCACGACCGACACCAGCACCAGCACCGCCGCCACCACGTTGACCACCGGCGCCTGCTGCGGCCGGGTCATGTTCTCGAAGATCCAGATCGGCAGCGTCTCGATCCCCGGTCCCGCGGTGAAGGTGGTGACCACGATCTCGTCGAAGGACAGCGCGAAGGCCAGCAGCCCACCGGCCAGCAACGCGGACCGCACCAGGGGAAAGGTCACGTCGACGAAGGCACGGAAGGTGTCGGCCCCCAGATCCATCGCCGCCTCCTCGTACGACCCGGAGGTGCGACGCAGCCGCGCGACCACGTTGTTGAAGACCACGACGATGCAGAAGGTGGCATGCCCGACGATCACCGTGAACAGTCCGAGGCCCACCCCGAGGGGCGCGAGCACCGTGCTGAACGCCGAGTTGAGGGCGATGCCCGTGACGATGCCGGGCAGGGCGATCGGCAGGACGACCACGAAGGAGATGGTGTCGCGGCCGAAGAACCGGTGCCGGGCGACGGCGAAGGCGATCAGCGTGCCGAGGACCAGGGCGATCGCGCTCGCCCCGAGACCGGCCTTCACCGAGACCCAAAGAGCCGCGCGCGCACCGGAGTTGTGCCAGGCGACGGACCACCAGTGCGTGGTGAGACTCGGTGGCGGCCAGCTCGCGCTGCGGTCGGGGTTCAGGGAGTTGACGACCACGAGCAGCAACGGCACGTAGATCAGGGCGAATCCGAGCCCGGCGGCGACGCGCAGCGCGATGCGCGCGGGACGGGAGAGTTGCACGGCGGGCTCCTCTACAGGCTGCTCAACGCGCCCGTGCGGCGCATCGCCAGCAGGTACAGCACGATGACGACGACCGGGACCGTGCCGAGCGCGGCGGCCATGGGCAGGTTGAGTTCGATGTTGGAGTAGACGAGATTGCCGATCAGCTGGGTCTTGCCGCCGACGATCTGCACGGTGATGTAGTCACCGAGACTCAGCGAGAAAGTGAAGATCGAACCGGCGGCGACGGAGGGCAGCACCATCGGCAGCACCACCGACCGGAACGTCCGCCAGCTGCGGGCGCCCAGGTCGGCCGAGGCGTCGAGGAGGCCCGCCGGCAGCTGCTCCAGCGCCGTGTGGATCGGCAGGATCATGTACGGCAGCCACAGGTACGTCAGGGTCAGTACGGCGGCGGGCAGGCCGAAGCCCGGGCCGCTGAGCCCGAACGGCCTGAGCATCCAGTCGGCGAGCCCGCCCTCGGACAGGATCAGCCGCCACGCGTACACCTTCACGAGGTAACTCGCCCACAGCGGCGTGAGGATGGCGACGACCAGCAGCGGACGCCACCTCGGCCGGGCCACCCGGGCGGTGTAGAAGGCGAGCGGGAAGGCGATCACCGCGCACAGGGCGGTCACGGCCAGGGCCACGCCGACGCTCCGCAGGATCACCTCCCGGTAGACGGGCGTGGTGAACAGCTCGTGGAAGTTGTCGGTCGACCAGACCTTCACCACCTCGGAGGTGAAGGAGTTCGTCGTCCAGAACGCGGAGACGAAGAGCACCGACAGGGAGCCGAGGTAGAGCACGGCCAGCCACAGCAGCGGGGCGGTCAGCAGGAGGGACAGCCGGAGGCGGGGGCGGCGGTGCAGCGCCCCCGCGGTCCGCGTCAGCAGGGCCATGCCTCAGCCCTTGATCTCGGTCCAGGCCTGGACCCACTTGGCGTAGGGCACGCACTTGACGTCGGTGCGGCCGTCGAGGCACTGCTCGATGGGGGTGTTCCAGAAGGCGATGTTCTTCCAGTAGCCCTCGTCGGCGGCGTGGAAGGTGGTGCAGAAGTTCTTGTCGCCGGTGAGGTCGCAGGCCTTGGAGTTGGCGGGTGCCTCGCCGAAGTACTCGGCGACCTGGGCGTTGACCTTCGGGGAGACGATCCAGTTCATCCACTGGTAGGCGCAGTCGGGGTGCTTGGCCTTGGAGTAGATCATCCAGGTGTCGGACCAGCCGGTCGAACCCTCCTTGGGCACGAACGCCCTGACCTTGGCGCCCTCGCCGGCGGCGAGGTTGACTATGACCTGCCAGGTGGTGCCGACGACGGAGTCACCGCTCTTGAAGGCGGAGATCTCCTTCAGGTAGTCGCTCCAGTACTCGCCGATGCTCGCGTTCTGCTTCTTCAGCAGGCTCACCGCGGCGTCGAACTGCTTCTGGTCGAGGGCGTAGGGGTCCTTGATCTTCAACTCCGGCCTGGTGGCCTTGAGATACAGCGCGGCGTCGGCGATGTAGATCGGGGAGTCGTACGCGGTGACGTGCCCCTTGTACTGGGCGGCGTCGTCGAAGACGGCGGCCCAGGAGGTCGGCGCGGGGGTGACCTTCTGGGTGTTGTACATCAGCAGGTTGGCGCCGCGGCCGTGCGGGATGCCGTACATCTGGCCCTTGACGGAGTTCCAGGCCCCGTTCTTCAGGCCGCTGAAGATGTCCTTGTAGTTCGGGACGAGCTTGGTGTTGACGGGGGCGGCGTCGCCGGAGGCGATCAGGCGCAGGGAGGCGTCGCCGGAGGCGGAGACGGCGTCGTACTCGCCGGTCTTCATCAGTTTGACCATCTCGTCGGAGCTGGCGGCGACCTTGGAGTTGACCTTGCAGCCCGTCTGCTTCTCGAAGGGGGTCACCCAGTCGACCTTGGGGTCGTTGGAGCCGTTCTCGACATAGCCGGCCCAGGCGATCAGGTTGACCTGCCCCTCGGACTTGCCGAGCTTCGACAGGGGTTTGAGGTCAGGGGGGTTGAGGCCGGTGGAGGACGAACCGCCGGATCCGGAGCCGCAGGCGGTGGCGGCGAGCAGCAGCGCGGTGGCGGCCGCGAGGTGGAGAGTTCGGGTGAGGCGCACGACGTTCTCCATGGGTCGGGGGTCAGTCGGGGACGTGGACGGTGTGGCGGCGGTGCCAGCTCAGGCGCACCCGGGTGCCGCGGTAGGCGGCGACGTCCTCGGCGGAGGTCTCCAGGTTCTGCTGGAGGGCGGTGAGGCGGCCGCCGGCGTCGAGGTCGACGAGGAAGCGGGTGGCGTCCCCGAGGTAGACGACCTCGGCGACGGTGCCGACGGCGCTCGCGTGCTCGGGCTCGTCGGCCTCGGCGGACTCCTTCAGGACGCGGATCTTCTCGGGGCGGACGCTGTAGACGCCGGGGGCGCCGACGACGCGCTGCGCGGACTCGCCCTCCAGCAGGTTGGAGGTGCCGACGAAGGAGGCGACGAAGGCGGTCACGGGGCGCTCGTAGATCTCGGCGGGGGTGCCGACCTGTTCGACGCGGCCCTGGTTGAAGACGGCGATGCGGTCGCTCATCGTCAGGGCCTCCTCCTGGTCGTGGGTGACGAACACGAAGGTGATCCCGACCTCGCGCTGCAGCGCCTTGAGTTCGACCTGCATCTGCTCGCGCAGTTTGAGGTCGAGGGCGCCCAGGGGTTCGTCGAGGAGCAGCACGCTGGGGCGGCCGACGAGGGCGCGGGCGAGGGCCACGCGCTGGCGCTGGCCGCCGGAGAGCTGGGCGGGCCGCCGCTTGCCGAAGCCCTCCAGGCGGACCTCGCTGAGCGCCTTGCGGGCCCGTACCAGCCGTTCGGCCTTGGGGACCCCGCGGACCTTGAGGGAGTAGGCGACGTTCTGCTCGACGGTCATGTGCGGGAAGAGGGCGTAGTCCTGGAAGACGGTGTGCACGTCCCGTTCGAAGGGCGCGAGGCCGGTGACCTCCTGCCCGGCGAGTTCGATCCGTCCGCCGGTGGGGCTCTCGAACCCGGCGATCATGCGCAGGACGGTGGTCTTGCCGGAGCCGGAGGGGCCGAGCAGGGAGAAGAACTCACCGTCCCGGATCTCCAGGTCGATCCCGGCCACGGCGGTCGTCTCCCCGAAGGACTTCCGCAGATCCTGCAGCCGGATCGCACTTCCCTCCATGGACGGGAACCTTTCTGGCGCACGCGGACGTTGTACGGAAAGATATGAAGTCATAGATCAAAGCTCAAGGCCCCCTCAGGGTAAAGCTTGAGTCAACGCGCAAGGTGGTGGCCGTGAACCAGCAGCAGATGACGGGCGGTGCCCGCAGGGCCGTCTTCACCCCGGTGGACAACCGGGCACGCGTGGACGCGGTCGTCCGCCGGATCGGTGACGCCATCGAGCTGGGCCTGCTCGCCGACGGGGAGCAGTTGCCCGGCGAGAGCGAACTGGCCGGGCAGCTCGGCGTGTCCACGGTGACCCTGCGGGAGGCGCTGATGGCCCTGCGCCAGCAGGGCCTGCTCACCACCCGCAGGGGCCGCGGCGGCGGCTCCTTCGTATCCCTGCCCGAAGTCCCCGGCGCGGAACGCCTGAAGGCCCGCCTGCGCGGCTGGGGCACCGAGGAGCTGCGCGACCTCGGCGACCACTGGGCCGCCCTGTCCGGTACGGCGGGCCGGCTCGCCGCCGAGCGCACGGAACCCGACGACCTTCTGCAACTACGGCGTACAGCCGAGGAGTTGGCGCAGGCCGAGGACGCGGCCGCGCGTGGGCGGGTGTACGGGCGCTTCCATGTGGAGCTGGCGGCGGCCGCCCAGTCGGCCCGGCTCACCCGTGAACAGGTGGCCCTGCAGACCGAGGTGGGGGCGCTGCTGTGTCTTGTGCTCGCGGACGACGAATATCGTGAAGAGGTGGCGGACCGTCACCGCTCCGTAATCTCGGCCGTGCAGGATGGGGCTCACCAAACGGCCAGGGAACTGGCCGAGCGGTGCGTGCAGGAGTCGACGGCACGGCTCATCGCCCTGCGTCTGACGCTCTAGCCGCGCACCGCGTCCGGTCGCGTCCGGGGGAGGGTGGCATGAGCCTGGCGACGGCAGCGCTCGGCACGGCGCCGGAGGAGTCGGTCGCGGCCGAGGTCGGTTCCGCGCTGGAGAGCGTGTTCGACGCCGTGTCCGCCACCCGCGCCGAGGCCACGGCCCTGCTCGCCCGGGTGGCCGCCGGCAACCGCCGCCCCGCCACCGTGGACCTCGCCGCCCTGCGCCCCGGCCTGCATCTGCGGCTGGCCCGGAACGCGCTGGTGTCCGGGGTCGGCTTCGTCGCCGCGCCGGGCCTGCTGGGTGACGTACCGGCCTGGCTGGAGTGGTGGCAGTCGGGCGCGGAGGGGGACGTACGGCCGCTGCTGCTCGACCTCGACCCGGACCATTCGGCGTACGCCGACTACACGCACTGGGGCTGGTTCGCCCTGCCCCGGGACACCGGCGAGCGGGCGGTGGCGGGACCCTATGTCGACTACCTCTGCTCCGACGAGTACAGCCTCACCCTGTCCGCGCCGGTGGAGACGGAGGGCCGCTTCGCCGGTGTGGCCGCGGCCGACGTGTACCTGCGTCACTTCGAGGCCGCCGTGCTGCCGCTGCTGCGCCGGCTGCCGGGCCCGGCGCACCTGGTGAACGCGCGCGGACGGGTGGCGGCCTCCGCCGACCCCGCCCATCTGGCCGGCTCGCTCACCAAGGGGCCGGACTTCGCCGCCGTGCTGGACAGCGCACGCCCGGCCCGGCACGACGGCATGCGCCTGATCCCGTGCCGAGGCGTCCCGCTCGTGCTGGTCACCTCCCCGCGCTGACGCGGGCCACCACGGCCCTTCTGTTGGATCTCCGTGGAGGACGGAGCGGCGTCCGGTGCGTGCGATCGGCCTGCGGTGTGAAGGGTCGTGCGGTGCCACCTGTCCGTTCGCGCCGTGCGGCATGGGGTCCCCCCGCTCGAGCGAAGCCGAGAGTGGGGGGGAGTGCGTGCCGGGCGTCGCGACGCCGATCCGGCAGAAGGGCCCTGCCCCTCTCCGACCCGGCACCGTCGGCGACCTGAACGCCGACGGGGCCCGGTCAGGTCTCGGTGTCCGGCACCACCCTCAGGTGCGCCGCCGTGCGCCGGGCGGTGCGCGTGCGGGGGCGCTCGCGCCGGGCCTCCCGCAGGACGAACGTCATGCGCGTGTACCCCATCTCCCGCAGCGTCTCGGGCGTCTCGTCCACCACGCGGCAGTCGGTGGCGCCCCAGCGCGGATCGGGATGCAGCAGCGGCCGTACGGCGCCGTCGTTCGCGGCGGCCCGCTCCCCCATCACCCTCAGCCAGTGCGGCAGGCCCTGGCGGTAGGCCGCCTCCATGATCGGGTCCTGGGCGATCTCCCGGCGGATGGCCTGCAGCCCGTGGTCGTGGGTGTGGCACTCGACGGCGGCGGCGAAATGGGCGAGCATCGGCAGGCACCAGCTCGACTCGTGCTCCCCGAGGACGCTCGCCGCGTCGGGATGGAAGAGCACGAACCGGAGGAGGTTGTCGCCCGGCATGGCCGTCGGGTGGGGGCCCACCTCACGGAAAAGTGACGCGAAAGCGTTGTTCGTCAGAACGACGTCCCAGCGGTGGTCGACGACGACGGAGGGGAAGGGCACAGCCTCCAGGAGGGTGGCGTAGTCCTGCAGATACGCCTGGGCCTCGGGACTCTCGGGGACGGGCCGCGGTGCCGGCCGCTGCCCTCCTGCCTGATACGCCATCGGGAGGTCACCCCTCTTGCCTCTGCGGCCTTCACGCGGCGCCTTGATCCTGCGGCCCCGGCAGGAGCCATGTCAACTATCGTGGCATTCCATACCTGTTGACGGCTGAAATTGGCCACAGTTGTGGCGACACCTGGATGTGAGTTCGAACGACCCGGTAATCTCCGTCAAGTTCACGGCATCCGCTTGTGAGCAGCCTGTGCGAAACGTAGGAGATCTGTCGGTGACGGAAGGCTTCGAGGCTCCGGGCACCACGCCGGCCACCGCCGCGCTCCCGGCCGTCGTCGCTCGCGTCGGCACGCTCGCCGACCGGCTCGGCGTACCGCACGCGGAGGTCTTCCACACCGGCCGCCTGTCCACCGCCTCGGGCGTGCCCGAACCGGTCGTCCAGGCCCTCCTCGCCGGCCGCCCCGCGGGTGAACCCGACGTCCAGGCCCGCTTCCTGCAGCGGCTCGACCTGCTGCGCCGCACCCGGCTGAAGCCCAACGGCCGCAAGTACACCCAGCAGGAGATCGCCGACGGCGCGGGCATGTCCCGTCAGCAGGCCGGCGCCCTGATCAACGGCGACCGCCGCCCCACGATGGAGCACTGCGACGCCCTGCAGCGCTTCTTCCGCGTGCACGCCGGCTTCCTCACGGCCGAGGACCCCGAGGCCCTCACGGTCGCCCTGCAGGGCACCGAGCAGGAACTGCTGCAGCGGCTCGCGGAGCGGGAGGCGGCGTCGGCGGCCGAGGACCCGCTGGAGAAGCTGCTGCAGGACCACGGGGTGCGCGGGATCGCCTGGCGGGCCGCCCAGCTGCCCACCGACCAGCACCGCGACAAGGTGGCGGAGTGGCTGGACATGCTCCTGGAGAGCGTCAAGCGGCCCGAGTCGTGAGCCGGGGGCAGCGCGTGGGCATCGGCAGGGACATGCGCCGCCTGTGCGGCGAACTGGTCACGTCACTCACCCTGCCCGTCCCCGCCTCCCCCACCGGCCTGCACACCGCCCTGTGCGAGGCGATGAGCCGGCGCCGCGGCCGCCCGCTCCACTTCCGTACGGCCGTCTTCCCGCCCGGCACGGCGAGCGGCCTGTGGCTGGACATGACGGACCGGGACCTGGTCGTCGTCGAGGAACGCACCGCCCCCGACCACCAGTTGGTGATCCTGGGCCACGAACTGTGGCACATGCGGGCCGGCCACCGCGGCCACCATGTCGACGGCGCGAGGGTCGCCGCCCGCCTCCTGGACGACGACATCGATCTGCGGGCCACCGTGCGCACGGTCGCCGCGCGCAGCCACTTCGAGCAGGCCGACGAGCAGGAGGCCGAGAGCTTCGGCCTGCTGCTGGCGAGCAAGTGCCGCACCCTGCTCGCCGGTTCGGGTCACCGGGCGCCGGTGCAGCGCGACCACCTGGCGGGCCGCATCGAGGCCTCCCTCGGCTACCTGGGCCCGCAGGGCTGAGCGGGCCGGGTGGCGTCCGCCGCGGTTCGGCGGCGTCTCGAAGGGGCGCCGGCCTGCGGCCATGCGTCACGTCACGTCGCGCTGCGTTCGCTGGCCTCCCGCAGGTTCCGGTCCGCGGGGCGCTCCCTGCCCTCGTGGAGGCGGCCCTCGACGAGCAGGTCCCGCCAGTGCTCGCGGCTCCAGTCGGCCGGCGCGGTCGTGGCCGTGAACTCCTCGACCAGGGAGACGAAACGTGCCGGGTCGCTGTGGAAGGGGAAGTGGCCCGCGCCCTCGAAGATCTCCAGTCGGCTGCCCGGCATCGCCTCGTGCGCCCCGTACGCGTGCCGCACCGGCACCACGCTGTCCCGGTCCCCCCACATCAGCATGGTCGGCATGCCCTCGGTCAGATAGCAGCGGTCGAGCATGGTCACGACCTGCCCCCGCCAGTCCACCACCGCCCGCAGCGTACGGATGAAGGCGTTGCGGGAGGTCTCGTCCGGGAGGGCGTCGACGAGGTCGACCAACTCGGCGGCGTCCTGCCCGAGATCGGTGTCCATGAGCTTCATCAGCCGCACCACGAGCCCCACTTGCGTCCGCATCCCCGGCAGCCGCAGCGCGGACAGCATCACATGGGCGCCCGGCAGCGAGACCAGCCGCAGCACGGGGTTGACCTCCCGCCCCACCCCACCGGCACTGACCAGGATCAGCCGCTCGGTCCGCTCCGGGAACTGGTAGGCGAACTGCATCGCCACGCCCCCGCCCAGCGAATGCCCCACCAGGGTCGCCGACTCGATGCCGAGCGTGGTGAGCAGGTCCCGGACCCCGTTGGCGTACGCGGCCACGGAGTAGTCGGCGCGCGGCTTGTCGGAGGCGCCGTGGCCGAGCAGGTCGGGGGCGATGACGGTGTGGGTGCGGGCCAGGTCGGGGATCAGGTCGGCCCAGGTCGCCGAGGAGTCGCCGATGCCGTGCACGAGGACCAGGGCCGGGCCCTCGCCGGCCATCCGGAAGGCACGCCGGTATCCGTGCACCACGCGGTACCGCAGCTCCAGTTCGCCCTCGCCGACCGGGCGCAGCCGCACGGCACGCGCCGGGCGCCTTCCCGAGACGTCGACCATGCCTCGCCTCCCGTTCCACGGCCGCCCGCAAGCGGCCCGAAAGCCCCTGCCCTCCAGCGTAGAGCCCCATTCCCACCAGGGGTTTCGAGGAGGTTTCGGCTCCGCTAAGCGAGCGAACGGACCCGTCGCCCAACCCGATTGTCAGTGGCGGGCGGCAAGCTGGAGTCGCACCCCTCCATACCGGGGTGCGCAGCGACCGAGCCGAGACGCGACACGGGGAGAGCCGACGATGCCCACCGCTGTACTGACCGACCGCGAGCGCACCGCAGTACAGGCCTACCTGCGGCTGCTGCACACCGTACGGGCCGCCTTCGACGGTCCTCCCGGCGAGGCCCGACCACCCGTGGTGCCGCCCTCGGTGCTGGCCGAGGCGGAGCAGGCGCTGGCGGACGCGGGCCTGACGGGCAACGAGGAGGAGTTCTTCCGGCTGTTGCAGAGCTGGTGCCCCGAACCGTGACGGCCCCGCTCGGTGGGGTCAGTCCGCGGTGTGCGGGACCGTGACCGTCGTCGCCACCAGCCCCCGCCGCACGCTCCAGCGGCCCTGGAAGCGGTTGATCCGGCGGCCGCCCACCAGGGGGCCGGGGACGAGGAGTTCGGCGCGGAAACCGCCCTGCGGCGGCCCCTCGCCCGCGTCGAGGGAGACCTCGAGGTCGGCCTCGGTGAACTCCAGCCACCGCCCGGTGAGGGGGAACCACGCCTTGTAGACGGACTCCTTGGCGCTGAACAGCAGCCGGTCCCAGTGGACTTCCGGGTGCTCGTCGACGAGCCGACGCAGCCGGTCCGCCTCGCCGGGCAGCGACACGGCGTCCAGGACCCCGTCCGGCAGGGGCCCGTGGGGTTCGGCGTCGATGCCGAGGGAGGCCAGGTCGGCGGCGCGGACCAGGGCGGCCGCGCTGTAGCCCTCGCAGTGGGTCATGCTGCCCACCAGGCCCGCGGGCCAGACCGGCGCGCCGCGTTCGCCGGGCAGCACGGGCTGCGGGGGCACACCGAGCTTCTCCATGGCGCGCCGCGCGCAGGCGCGCACCAGGGCGAACTCGCGCCGGCGCTTGGGCACGGCCTGCGCGACGACCGCCGCCTCCTCGGGGTACAGCGGGGCGGGCTCGGTGCCGTCGTCGCCGTGCACCTCCACGACGACGACCTCGTGCGGCAGCAGCTCCTCGATCATCCGGCCCCGACCTCCCTCGGCAGTACCCGGCGCGGTCCGCCCGGCGGGTGCGGCCGCTTGCGCCACTCGCGGGGGTAGCCGACGGACACCTCCTCGAAGCGGACCCCCTCGTGCCAGGTGGTCCGCGGGATGTGGAGGTGACCGTAGACCATGGTCTCGACGCGGAAGCGGCGATGCCAGTCGGCGGTCAGCTCCGTGCCGCACCACATGGCGAACTCGGGGTACCACAGCACGTCACAGGGGTGCCGGTCCAGCGGGTAGTGGTTGACGAGGACGGTGGGCAGGTCGGCGGGGAGCCCGGCGAGCCTGCGCTCGGTCTCGGCGACCCGGGCCCGGCACCAGTCCTCACGGGTCGGGTGGGGGTCGGGGTGCAGGAGGTACTCGTCGTTGCAGACGATGCCGGTGCCGTGCGCGTACCGCAGGCCCTCCTCCTTGGTGGCGCAGCCGGCCGGCAGGAAGCTGTAGTCGTAGAGGAGGAAGAGCGGGGCGATCGCCACGGGCCCGTCCGGGCCCTGCCAGACGGGGTAGGGGTCCTCCGGCGTGGTGACGCCGATGTCGCGGCACATCTCGACGAGGTGCTCGTAGCGGGCTACACCGCGCAGGGTGACCGGGTCGCTGGGGTGGGTCCACAGCTCGTGGTTGCCGGGCGCCCAGACGACCTTGGCGAAGCGGCCGGCGAGGGTCTTCAGGGCCCAGCGGATGTCGGAGACGGTCTCCGAGACGTCACCGGCGACCAGCAGCCAGTCCTCGTCGGTCTCCGGGCGCATCGCCTCGACCAGGGCGCGGTTCTCGGCGTATCCGATGTGCAGATCGCTGATGGCCAGCAGCCGTCCTGCACCACCGGCCCTCGACGTCACCGCTCGCCCCCTCCGCACATCGCACGCCCGAGACACCCCACGCCCGGGAGTCCCACCAGAGCACATTCACGGCGCGTGGACAAGGCGGCACCGGTCCGTCCACGGGTCCGGCGAATCCGTAACACGTACGTTGCACGCGGGGCCCCGGGAAGGCCGTATGATCGCCCCAACACCAACGCCACGGACTCCCTTCACAGGGGCGTTTGGTGACCCTCCAACTCCCCTGCCCGGGCACGGGCTGCTCAGCCGTGCCCGCGAACCGTGAAAGGACGGCCCTGCATGGTCTCTCGCGTACGCGTCTGGCTCAACCGCACGTACGCGGAGAACGTGTTCTTCATGGATCAGCTGCGGCGAAATCCGAGTGATCGGGCGGTCGAGATCCACGCGACCCACGGTGACGCCGACTCGCCGGTGCTGGCCGCCGCCGACACCGCTGACCTGGAGCCGGAGGGGCTGTCCCCGGCCGCGTACGTGGAGTTCGCCCTCGACCAGTGCGCCAGGCGGAACATCGACGTCTTCGTGCCGCGTCTGCACCAGTCCGCGATCGTGGCGCACCGCGCCGACTTCGAGGCCGTGGGTACGGCCCTGCTCGCGCCGCCGCCCGAGGCCGTCGCGGTGTTCGAGGACAAGGTGACCGCCTACGAGGCCGTGCAGGCGATCGGGGTGCCGGTGCCGTCCTGGTGGCGGGTGCGGACGGCGGACGAACTCCTCGCCGCTGTGGAGGAGTTGGAGGCCGCCGGGCACAAGGCGTGCTTCAAGCCCGCGTCCGGCGCGGGCGGGGTGGGCTTCCGGGTCGTCACCCGGGCGCCCTTCTCGATGGCGCACCTCAACGGGTTCCCGAGCCCCTATGTGCCGCTCGATCTGGTGGTGGGGGCGCTGGAGCAGGCCGAGGAGCCGGTCGACTGGATCGTGATGCCGCGGCTGGAGCAGCCGGAGGTCTCGGTGGACTGCCTCACCGGGCCCGACAACCGGGTGCGGCTGGCCGTGGGGCGGACGAAGAACGGCCGTCGGCGCGGCTTCACGCTGCACGAGCAGTGGCTGGAGCCGGCGCGGCGGATCGCCGAGGAATTCGGGCTGCACTATCTGTCCAACATCCAGTTCCGGATGTTCGGCGACCGCCCGGTCCTGATGGACGTGAACACGCGGCCGGCCGGCGGCCTGCACCAGCTGTCGCTGTGCGGGGTCAACGCCCCTTGGGCGGCTGTGCAGTTGGCGCTCGGTGAGGACCCCGGGGAGATGGCGCCGCCGTTCCTCGGGCAGGACTACACGGTGGTCTCCGGGCCGCGGCCGCTGCGGCCGGTGTCGATTCCCCAGCAGCGGATGGAGGAGACGGAGACCCTGCTGCCGGCGTTGCCCGCGCCCGTCGAGCCGGTTCAGGCCGCGGCTTCCGTCCTGAGCTGAGCCCCGCCCACAGGTATGGACCAATTCTGTCGTTCGCCTTGACAAGAGGATTGGTCCATACCAACTTTGTTGCGCACCCCCCTGCAGTTCTCTCTGTACCGCTCTCTGCACTCCCGAACACCCCCATTCCTTCAGGGAGATCGCGTGCGCAACACACTCAGACGTTCCCGGCGTCGGCTCCTCGCACTGGTCGGTTCCGCGGCTCTCGCGCTCGCCGGAGCCATCGCCCTTCCCGGCACGGCCCAAGCGGCCAACATCCTGACCAACCCCGGCTTCGAGTCGGGCGGTCTGTCCCCCTGGACCTGCACCGGCAACCTCGGCTCGGTCGTCTCCTCCCCCGTGCACGGCGGGTCCAAGGCCCTGCAGGGCGCGGTGTCGGCGAGCGACAACGCGCAGTGCAGCCAGACGGTCTCGGTCCAGCCCAACACGACGTACAGTCTCAGCGGCTGGGTGCGCGGCTCCTACGTCTACCTCGGCGTGAACGGCGGGGCCTCGACGTGGACCACCTCGCCGTCGGCGTACAGCCAGCTGTCCGTCTCCTTCACGACCGGCGCCTCGCAGACCAGCGCGACGATCTACGTCCACGGCTGGTACGCGCAAGGGACCTACTACGCCGACGACATCAGCCTCGACGGACCCGGGGGCGGTGGTGGCGGCTCGGACACCCAGGCGCCCTCCGCGCCGACGGGCCTGACCTCCACCGGCAAGACCTCCTCGAGCGTGTCGCTGAAGTGGAACGCCTCGAGTGACAACGTGGGCGTCACTGCGTACGACGTCTACAGCGGCTCGAACAACGTGCTCAGCGTCTCCGGTACCTCCGCGACCGTCAGCGGGCTCTCGCCCAGCACCTCCTACACCTTCACCGTGAAGGCGCGGGACGCGGCCGGGAACGTCTCGGGGGCCTCCAACTCCGTGAGTGTCACGACGGACGCCGGGACCGGCGGCGGAGGCGGGTTCAAGCAGGCCGCGCCCTACCTGTACGAGGGCTGGGGGGATCCGCCGAGCCCGAGCACGGTGATGAGCGCGACCGGCATCAAGTGGTTCACGATGGCCTTCGTGCTGGACTCCGGCGGCTGCACCCCGGCCTGGGACGGCAGCCGGCCGCTGACCGGGGGCGCCGACCAGAGCGCGATCAACGCGGTCCGGTCCGCGGGCGGTGACATCGTGCCCTCGTTCGGCGGCTGGCAGGGCAGCAAGCTCGGCGCCAACTGCTCCTCCGCGAGCGCCCTCGCCGGTGCCATCCAGAAGGTGATCGACGCCTACGGTCTGAAGGCCGTCGACATGGACATCGAGAACACCGACGAGTTCGAGAACGAGGCTGTGCAGGCGAGGATCCTGACCGCGCTGAAGACCGTCAAGGCCAACAACCCCGGCCTCAGGACGATCGTCACCTTCGGCACGTCCACCACCGGGCCGACGTACTACGGCAACCGGCTCATCGAGCAGGCCCAGTCGCTCGGCGCCAACATCGACGTCTTCACGATCATGCCGTTCGACTTCGGCGGCGGCTCGGACATGTACGGCAACACGGTGAACGCGGCCGAGGGGCTGAAGGCCAAGCTGAAGTCGACCTTCGGCTGGGACGACGCCACCGCCTACGCGCACATCGGCATCTCCGGCATGAACGGGCTGTCCGACCAGCAGGAGAACACCACTCCGGCGATCTGGACCCAGATCAAGGACTGGGCCAACTCCCACCACATCGCCCGGCTCGCGTTCTGGGCGGTCAACCGCGACCGGCCGTGCCCGGGCGGCGGCGTGGTGAGCAACTGCTCCGGAATCAGCCAGAACACCTGGCAGTTCACCTCGATCACGGCCGGTTTCACCGGCTGACGACGGCTGGAAGCAGGGCTGGCGCCCGGGCCCCCGCGGCGGGAAGAATCCTTCCCCGCCGCGGGGGTTTTCCCGTGGTCCGGGGTGACGGCGGATTCGGGGGCTGCTCAGGGGTGAGAAGAAGCATCGCTGCCTGTGGGTGTCTGCTGCTCCTTCTGGCCGCCTGCGGGGTGCCCGGCGACGAGAAGGACCTGGGGCCGGACCTGAGCCAGGCCGACTTACGGGCCTCGATCGTCAACGACCGCAAACACCTCCTCGACGGCTCCCTCTCCTACGCCCCCTCCGTCTCGGTGCCCGTGGGTGGCAGCCTGCGGTACGACGTCGTCCTGACCGCGCGCGGCGAGAAGTCACGGGGCGTCGTGCGGACCGCCGTTCAGACGCGGGTCTTCCGGGTGGGCGGGATGCAGGGCGCCCGGCTGACGCCGTACAGCCAGAAGGTGCGGGCGGTCCTGCTGTCCGAGGCGAGGCAGCCCGTCGTCGAGCCGGGAGAATCCGCGGTGTGGCAGTGGAGCGTGTCCGCCGACGAGCCGGGCGACTACGAACTCGGCCTCACCGTCATCACGTACCAGAGCGACACGGACCGCGCCCTGGAGACGCTCAACCCGCCGATCGACGTGCGTCTGACCGTGCGCGACACCTGGTCGCACCGCTTCGCCTCGATGCGGGACTGGCTGTTCACGGCAGCGGGCATCGCCGGCGCCCTGGCGGGGATCTACGCGCTCCGGGCTCCCCTGGCCGAACTCGTGCGAGGTCGGCGGGAAGCCCGGAAGCAGCGTGACGAGAGCCGGGACGGCTATCTGTGAGCGGTCGTCAGAAGCGGCCCGACCCCCGGTACAGCTCCAGCTCCCCCTCCAACTCCACGGCCAGCACCGTGGCGCAGGGGTCGAGGTCCGCCTCCCCCGGCGGGTCGATCCACAGCACGCCGACCGCCTCGTGCAGTCCGCCCACGACCCGGTGGCCGAGTTCGGTGCCGGTGCCCAGGACGGTCACCCGGCGGACCCCCGTCGCCAGGCCCCGGACGCCGATCTCCGCCCGCGGGGCGTCGAACAGGGTGAGATAGAGGGTGCGGCGGTCGGCGGAGAGGGTGCTCGGGCCGTAGTGGTGCCCGGCGGGCAGCCCGCGCACCGTCCCGTACACCGCCTCCGCGTGCCGGCGGATCCACTCCCCCAGGCCCTCCAGCCGCTCGACCTGCGGCTGCGGGATGGTTCCGTCCTCCATCGGGCCGACGTCGAGCAGCAGGTTGCCGCCCCCGCCGATCGTCTCGGTGAAGTAGCGGATCAGCTGGGCGAGCGACTTGTGGTTGTGGTCCTGGTGCTGGTACCCCCACGAGTCGTTGATCGTCAGGCACAGCTCCCAGGGGCCGTCCGGCGGCACGATCGGGGCGCCCTGTTCCGGCGTCGCGTAGTCGCCCTCGCTGAGCATGCGGGCGTTGAAGACGACGTGCGGGACGTACGACCTGATGAGCGCTGCCAGTTCGGGGATGCGCCACTGCTCCTCGCTGCGGTCCCACTCGCCGTCGAACCACATCAGGTCGGGGCGGAAGCGGGAGGCGATCTCCGTGATCTGGCCGTCGCGGTAGGCGATGAACCTCTCCCACGCCGCCAGGTCCTCGTCCTCGGCCGCCACTTCGGAGTAGCGGTTGTCCTCCAGCTCCGGCGGGCGGCCCGGCTTGCGCGTGGAGGCGTAGTCGGGATGGTTCCAGTCGGAGTGGGAGTAGTAGAGGCCGACCTTGAGGCCCTTCTCGCGCAGGGCCTCCGCGTAGGGGCCGATGTAGTCCTTGCCGAGGTTGAGGTCCCCGTACGCGGTGTCCCACAGCGCCACACCGTCGTGGTGACGGCTCGTCAGAACCGCGTACCTGGCCCCGGCGCGGGCGAACAGGTCCGCCCACGCCCTCGGGTCGTAGTGCGCGCCGGTGAACCGCTGAAGCTGGGACATGTACTGCTCGTGCGGCACGATGTCGTCGTAGAACGACCAGGACTCCTGGACGCCGTCGACGGCATAGATGCCCCAGTGCACGAAGATCCCCAACTTGGCGTCGGTGAACCACGGCTGCATGGCCATCGCTCAGCCCCTGCGCAGCCGGAGCGTCAGGATCTGGAAGGGGCGCAGGGACACGGGGACGCCGCCGTCCACGACCTCCGTGTCCTCCAGGGGCCGCTCCAGCAGGTCGGTCACCTGGGCGCCGGTCAGCGGGAAGCCGGTGCGCAGGACGCCGCTCGCCCGGCCGCCGCGGGACTCGTAGAGCCGTACCACCACGTCACCGGACTCGTCGTCGGCCAGCTTGACCGCCTCGACGGTGACGCCCTCGCCGGCCACGGAGACGACCGGCTCCGGCTCGCCCGCCGAATCGGCCACGCGCAGCGGGAGGTTGAGGGCGTAGCCCTCGGCCACCGCGTCGTCGATGCTCGCGCCGGGCAGCAGGGAGTAGGTGAGGCGGTGGCGGCCCTGGTCGGCACCCGGGTCCGGGATGCGCGGGGCGCGGACCAGGCTGAGGCGGACCGTGGTGGTCGTACCGCCGTCCTCGCGGACCGTGCGGGAGACGTCGTGGCCGTAGGTGGAGTCGTTGATGACCGCGACGCCGTAGCCGGGTTCGCCGACGTGCACCCAGCGGTGGCCGGAGACCTCGAAACGGGCCGCCTCCCAGCTGGTGTTGGTGTGCGTGGGCCGCTGGATGTGGCCGAACTGGATCTCCGCGGAGGAGTGCGGGGCGCGGATGTCGACCGGGAAGCCTGCCTTCAGGAACTTCTCCGCCTCGTGCCAGTCGATGTCCGTCTCGAAGTCGATGCGGGCACTGCCGGCGCGCAGCGTGATCGTCTGGACGATCGTCGAGCCCTTGCCGAAGGAGCGGGTGACGCGGATCGAGCCGAGCAGCGGGTCCTCGTCGGCGATCTCCACCGAGTCGGCGTCGAGCAGGTCCGTGTAGCGGTTCTTGTAGTGCTTGTCGACGTCCCAGGCGTCCCAGTAGTTGGGCAGGTCGGTGTGCAGGCGGAGCAGGTTGCCCGCCTCGGCGAGGACCTCGCGGCCCCCGGCGCGCAGATCGCGGACCGAGGCGAGGGTGCCGTCCTCGGCGAGCTCGACGCGCACCAGGCCGTTGTCGAGCACGCGGCCGTTCACCGTGACGGGGGCCGGGGGTTCGGCCGCCGCGACCGGCGCGCTGCCGCCTGCCGGTACCTCGACGAACGTCGGGAAGCCCGTCGCCGTGCGGATGACCTCGGCGCGGTCGAAGGGGCTGGTGTTGAACACCCGGGTGCCGCCGGCGCCCAGCGCGGCCACCGCCTCGGCGGTCAGCGCCTCCAGCTCCTCGGCGACGCGCGCGTATTCGGCCTCCGCCTCGCGGTGCACCCAGGCGATCGAGGAGCCCGGCAGGATGTCGTGGAACTGGTGCAGCAGCACCGTCTTCCACAGCCGGTCCAGCTTCTCGTACGGGTAGGTGTAGCCCGGCGCGTGCAGCGCGGCCGTCGTCGCCCACAACTCGGCCTCGCGCAGCTTGTGTTCGCTGCGGCGGTTGCCCTGCTTGGTGCGGGCCTGGGAGGTGTAGGTGGCGCGGTGCAGCTCCAGGTAGAGCTCGCCCACCCACACGGGGGCGTCCGGGTACTCCTCGCGGGCCTTGGCGAAGAACTCGTCCGGGTGCTCGACGACGACCTTGGGCGAGCCCTCCAGGTCGGCCAGCCTGCGCGCGCGTTCCATGATCTCGCGGGTGGGGCCGCCACCGCCGTCGCCCCAGCCGAAGGGGGCGAGGGAACGGGTGGCGTTGCCCTTCTCGGCGTAGTTGCGGACCGCGCGGGACATCTCCTCGCCGCTGAAGCGGGCGTTGTAGGTGTCGACGGGCGGGAAGTGGGTGAAGATGCGGGTGCCGTCGATGCCCTCCCACCAGAAGGTGTGGTGGGGGAAGGTGTTGGTCTGGTTCCAGGAGATCTTCTGGGTGAGGAACCACTCGTTGCCGGCGAGCTTGGCGAGCTGCGGGTAGGCCGCGTTGTAGCCGAAGGAGTCGGGCAGCCAGACGCCCTTGGTCTCGACGCCGAAGTGCTCGATGAAGAACCGCTTGCCGTGGACCAGCTGGCGGGCGATGGCCTCGCCGCCGGGCAGGTTGCCGTCGGACTCGACCCACATGCCGCCGACCGGCGCCCACTGGCCCTTCTTCACGGACTCCTGGATGCGGGCCCAGACCTTCGGGTAGTTGTCGCGCACCCACTCGTACTGCTGGGCCTGGGAGCAGGCGAAGACGAACTCCTCGTACTCGTCGGCCAGCGAGGTGACGTTGGAGAAGGTGCGGGAGGTCTTGCGCTTGGTCTCTCGGATGGGCCACAGCCACGCGGAGTCGATGTGCGCGTGGCCGACGCCGGAGACGATGTGGGCGCTGGCGTTGGCGGGCTTGGCCAGCACCGGCTTCAGCGCCTCGCGCACGGCGGTGGCCGAGCCGGAGACGTCGTCCAGGTCCAGCAGGTCCAGCGCGCGGTCCAGGGCGTGCAGGATCTCGTGCCGGCGCGGGTCGTGCTCGCCGAGCTCCGCCATCAGCTCGCGCAGCACCTGCAGGTCCAGGTCGAGGTGCCAGACCTCCTCGTCCAGGACGGCGATGTCGGCCCGCTTGAAGGTGTACAGGGGCTTGTCGCCGGCGGTGAGGACGTCGCCCAGCGGGGTCGGCTCGGCGAAGTTGCCCGCAAGGATGTCCGGGTTGGAGGCGGCCTCGACCAGGTAGTGGATCTCCTCGCCGCCCGAGGCCGGGTTGGCGATCGGGACGTACTGGTTGAGCGGGTTGACCGCCTTCAGCGGGGTGCCGTCGGTGAGGTGGACGAGGGCCTCGGCCTGGTTGCCGGGCCAGTCGCCGACGAAGCCGAGGTCGATGACGGCCTCGACGCGCCGGCCGGCGAACTCGGCGGGCACCTGCCCGCGCATCCGGAACCAGGTGGTGCCCCACGGCGGACCCCAGGGGGTGTCCATGGCGAAGGGGGCGTACGGCGCGGCCGCGGCCTCCTCGAAGGAGACCGGCTCCCCGGGGGCCTGCCAGGCCTCCACCTCGAAGGGGACGGTGGCCGCGTAGACCGCGGGCTGGATGCGCTGGGTGTGGAGGCGCTCGGCGCGCTCTTCGATCCGGCGGCGTTCGTCGTGCATGGAAGGTCTCCAGGGGGAAGGCGGGGAGAAAGCGAGGAGAAAGCGCTTTCCGCGCGGGAGCTTACTTGAGGTAGGCCAGGCCGGGGTGAACGGCCGTGTAGCCCTCGACCAATCGTCGCGCCACGTTGACGGAGTCGACCAGGGGATGGAGGGCGAATGCCTTGACGGCCGTCGTCCGGGAGCCGGACTCGGCGGCGGCGAGCACCTCGCGCTCGACGGCCTTGACCGCGCAGACCAGCCCGGTGGCGTGGTCGGGCAGCGGGGCCACGGAGACCGGGTGCGCGCCGTTGGCGTCGACCAGGCAGGGCACCTCGATGACGGCGTCGGTGTCGAGGACGGAGAGCGTGGTGCGGTTGCGGACGTTGAGGATCAGGGTGGTGCGCTCGTCGCGGGCGATGGCCCGCATCAGGGCGAGGGCGACCTTCTCGTAACCGCCGGAGAGGTCGTCGGGCTCGCGCTCGCCGGCGCCCGCGGTCTCCCGGTTCTCGGCCATGTACGTCGCCTCGCGCTCGGCCCGGGTGCGGTCCCAGGCGGCGAGGGCCTGGGCCCCGGGGTCGCGCATCTCCTCGTAGAAGTGGGCCTGCTGGTCGCGCAGGAAGGCGCCGCGGGTCTTCTCGGCCTGCTGGTAGGCGCGGACGGCCTCGCGGTTGAAGTAGTAGTAGTGCAGGTACTCGTTCGGGATCGCGCCGAGGGACTGCAGCCAGTCGGTGCCGAAGAGCTTGCCCTCCTCGAAGGAGCCGAGCAGGTCGGGGTCGGCGAGCAGCCGGGGCAGCTCGTCGCGGCCCGAGATGTGCAGGCCGCGCACCCAGCCGAGGTGGTTGAGGCCGACGTAGTCGATCCACGCCTCCCCCGGGTCGGCGCCCAGCACCCGGGCGATACGGCGGCCGAGGCCGACCGGCGAGTCGCAGATGCCGATGACGCGGTCGCCGAGGTGGCGGGACATGGCCTCGGTGACCAGACCGGCCGGGTTGGTGAAGTTGATGACCCAGGCGTCCGGGGCGAGCCGGGCCACCCGACGGGCGATGTCCACGGCGACCGGGACGGTCCTGAGGCCGTAGGCGATGCCGCCCGCGCCGACCGTCTCCTGGCCGAGGACGCCCTCGGCGAGGGCCACCCGCTCGTCGTCCGCCCGTCCCTCCAGGCCGCCGACCCGGATCGCCGAGAACACGAAGTCGGCGCCGCGCAGGGCCTCGTCGAGGTCGGTCGTGGCGGTCACCGCGGGGGCGTCCTCGACCCGGGCGGCCTGCTCGGCGAGGACCCGGGTCACGGCGGACAGCCGGCCGGCGTCCAGGTCGTGCAGCACGACCTCGGTGACCCTGCCCTCGCCGCGGTCGCCCAGGAGGGCGCCGTACACGAGCGGCACGCGGAATCCGCCGCCGCCCAGAATCGTCAGCTTCACTCTTGCACCTTTCCTGCCTCGACCACCTCGACGCCCGCCTCCTCCAGGGAGGCGCGGGTCGCCGGGTCGGCCGGGGCGTTCGTGACCACCACGTCCAGGTCCTCGGGACCACAGACCTTCGCCATGCCCGTACCCGGGAACTTGGCGGCGTCGGCGAGCAGGACGACCTTGTCGCTGGCCTTGATCATGGCCCGCTTCACCGGCACCTCGACGACCGTCGTATCCATCACCTGCCCACCCGGACGCACTCCACTGGTGCCGAGGAAGAGCCAGTCGGCGTGGAGCTGGCGCAGGTTGTCCTCGGTGAGGAAACCGACCAGGGAGCGGTACTCGCGGCGGAGCATGCCACCGAGCAGCACCAGCTCGATGCCCTCGTCGTCGGCGAGCTCCTCGTAGACCACCAGGTTGCTGGTGATCACCGTGAGGCGGCGGCCGTGCAGCTGGCGGGCGAGCCGGAAGGCGGTGGTGCCGATGTCCAGCAGCACCGACTGGCCGTCGGCGACCATGGCCGCGGCACGCTCGGCTATGGCGTCCTTCTCGGCCACGCGCACCTCGGCGACCTCGGCGAAGGGCTGGTCGCCCTCCTCCACCACGGCGCCGCCGTGCACACGCGTGAGCATGCCGTCCTCCTCGAGCTTGACCAGGTCGCGCCTGATCGTGGCGGGGCTCACACCCAGCTGCTCGGAGAGATCGGTCACGGACGCGGGGCCGCCGGAGCGCAGGGCCCGCAGGATGAGTTGGTGTCGTCGTTCTGCCAGCACGGCGTGAACACTACTCGTCATCTTCAATCAAATCCATGCTCAGTTCTGCTCGGGTATTGACCAATCTCGCGGATCAGCGCACGATTCCCGTCATCGAAATTGACGAGTTTTGACGAGAGGCTCTTCGCGTGGACGACGACAGGCCCGACGTGCTCCTGACCGGGCTGCTCTTCTACGACCTCGTCCTCACCGGGCTCGGGAAGCCGCCGACCCCGGGTGAGGAGATCTGGACGGCCGGCATGGGCTGCGGCCCCGGCGGCATCGCGAACCTCGCGGTGGCCGCGTCCCGCTTCGGTCTGCGCACCTCCCTCGCCGCGGTCTTCGGCGACGACTTCTACGGCGAGTACTGCCGGGACGTGCTGTGCGACCAGGAGGACATCGACCTCTCGCTCTCCCGCACCGCGGACGGCTGGCCCACCCCGGTCACCGTCTCGCTGGCCGCCGGTCACGACCGCGCCCTGGTCACCCACGGCCAGGAGCCGCCGTACTCGCAGGACGTGCTGATGGGCGACCCGCCCGAGGCGCGCACCGCCCTCGTGCACCTCGAGGCCGAGCCCCGCGAGTGGCTCGCCAAGGCCGCCGCGAACGGCACGCAGATCTTCGCCGACGTCGGGTGGGACCCCACCCAGGAGTGGTCGAAGGACCTGCTGGACCAGCTGGCCCTGTGCCACGCCTTCGTCCCGAACGAGGCCGAGGCGATGGCCTACACCCGCACCGACAGCGCGGTCGCGGCCCTCGGCACGCTCTCCGAGCTGGTGCCGGTCGCGGTCGTCACCCGCGGCGGGGACGGCGCGGTGGCCGTCGACCAGACCACCGGCGAGTACGCCGAGGTCCCGGCCCTGCACGTCGACGTCCTGGACGCGACGGGCGCCGGAGACGTCTTCGGCGCGAGCTTCGTCGCCGCCTCCCTCGGCGGCTGGCCGCTGGAGGAACGGCTGCGGTTCGCCGTCCTCGCGGCCGGACTGTCCGTCCAGCACCACGGCGGCGCCCTCGCGGCCCCCGGCTGGTACGGCGTCGACCGCTGGTGGCGCTCGCTGACCGACCCCGTCCTGCGCAAGACGTACGGCTTCCTCACGGACCGTCTGCCGGCGGACGTCGGGCCGCCGGTGCACCACGCCCCGGTCACCCCGCCCCGGCAGCACTGACCCTCACAACGCCCCCACAGTCCAACGCCCCTCAGCACCACGAACAGGAACAACAGGAGTGACCCGTGGACCTTTCACGTAGAGGCTTCCTCCAGGCCGCCGCGCTGACCGCGGCCGCGTCCGGACTGACCGTCGCCTGCGGCGGCAGCTCCGGTTCGGGCGGCACCAAGAACGGCAAGAACCTCACCTTGTGGTACTGGGGCGGCGCGCTCAGCGACAAGGTGGTCGCGGAGGCGAAGACCCACTTCGCCTCGGCGGTCACGCTGACCACCGCGTCCATCGGCGGCGACTTCAAGCAGAAGCTCACCACCACCCTCGCCGCGGGCACCTCCGTGCCGGACATCACCGGCATCAAGGGCGAGGACATCGCGTCCTTCCTGCCCAACGCGAGCCGCTTCCTGGACCTCAACGACCTGGGCTTCCAGAAGCTCTCCTCCCAGTACCTGGGCTGGAAGACCAAGCTCGCCCAGACCAAGGACGGCAAGCAGATCGGCTTCCCGATCGACATAGGCCCCACCGCGCTCTTCTACCGCGAGGACCTCTTCGCCAAGGCCGGGGTGGACACCGACCCCGCCAAGGTCGCCGCGCTGGTCAAGACCTGGGACGACTACTTCCAGCTCGGCACCGAGCTGCAGAAGAAGAACCCCGGAACCTACCTGGTCAACAACATCGGCTCCGTGTTCAACATCGCGGTCGGCCAGGGCACCCAGCGGTTCATCGACAAGAACAACCACTTCATCGGCGACCAGGACCACATCCACGCGGCGTGGACCACGGCGGTCCGCCCCTACACGCTGGGCATCGACGCCAAGATCAACGACCAGACCTGGAACGCCGCCGTCGGCAAGAACCTGCTCACCGAGCTCGGCGCGGCCTGGCACGCGCTGGACATCGAGCAGGCCGCCCCGCAGACCAAGGGCAAGTGGCGGGTGTGCGCCAACCCGGTCGGACCGGCCAACCAGGGCGGCTCCTACCTGGCCCTGCCCAAGCAGTGCCGCAACCCCGAAGAGGCGTTCAAGATCATCAGCTGGATCCTGAGCCCCGCCAACGACGCCCGCGGATTCACCGACGCCGCGATCTTCCCGGCCGCGCCGGCCGCCTATGCGATGCCGGCCATGACCGGTCCCGACGCCTTCTTCGGCGGACAGAAGATCATCGAGGTCTTCGGCCCGGCCGCCAAGGCCATCCCGGACAGCTATGAGGCGCCCGCCGACGCCGCCGTCATGGCCCCCTACATGACGGAGCTGACCAACATCGAGGCCAAGGGCAAGAAGCCCGACGACGCCTGGAAGGACGCGGTCAGCCAGGCCAAGCAGATCGCCCGGCGACAGGGGGTGAACTGAGGTGACGTCACCTCCGGTCACCGGTCCCGCCGCGGTGCCGGAGCACCGCGGCGGGC
>NZ_JBSFDB010000025.1:0-162823 GCF_053593695.1 Streptomyces sp. NPDC002144 | reverse complement strand
CAGCAGTCTTACGCCAGCTCCACAGACCTGACATCCCGCCAGCCCGGCGGTAGGCCCGGCCAGCTTGGTCATCGCCGACCAGACGCCACACAAACCACCACTCACCTGCGGCTGGTTGGCGGTGAACGCCGATCCGCCCTGGCGGCGCATCGGCTTTCCGTGCCCTGCTCCGCAGGAGTCCGCTTCCTCCCCCGCCTGACGGCGGGGGTATCCACGGAGGAATCCCGATGAAGGTCATCGCGGCGGTGTCGCGCCACAGCCGGACCGTGCTCGAACTCGAACAGGTCGACCTCGAGGACCCGAGAGCGGACGAAGTCCTGGTGCGCATGGTGGCAACCGGCATCTGCCACACCGACATCAACGCGCACAACGGCCGTGGGGTGCCCGTTCCGCACCCGATCGTGCTGGGGCACGAGGGCGCGGGGGTCGTGGAGGCGGTCGGCGCCGGGGTGACCCGTCTCGTGCCCGGTGACCACGTCGTGCTGTCGGGCAACTCCTGCGGTGTGTGTACCCGTTGCCTCGACGCCCGGCCCACGTATTGCCGTGAGGCGATGCGGGTGGCCTTCGGCGGCGCGCGACTCGACGGCAGCTCACCGATCAGCCAGGCCGGTGACCGGGTCGCGGCGATGTTCTTCGGTCAGTCGTCCTTCGCCACGTACGCGCTGGCGCCCGCACGGAGCGCGGTCCTGCTGTCGAAGGACGTCCCGCTGCACCTGATGGGGCCGCTCGGCTGCGGTGTCATCACGGGGGCGGGCTCGGTCCTGGAGGCGTTGCGGCTCCGCCCGGGACAGTCGATCGCGGTGTTCGGCACCGGAGGTGTGGGGCTCGCCGCCGTCATGGCCGCCCGTCTGGCCGGTGCCCGGCGCATCGTCGCCGTGGACATGAACCGGCCGCGGCTGGAGCTGGCCACGGAGCTGGGTGCGACCGACACCGTGCCGGGCGGTGCCGGTGCCGAACAGGCGTTGCGAGACATCGAACCCGAGGGCTTCGACTTCGCGTACGTCACCGCGGACGTACCGTCCGTCTATGCGACCGCGACGACCTGCCTGGGGGTGGAAGGCACCCTGGGATATGTCGTGGCACCGGCGGGCGAATGGACTCCGGACACCGGTTTCCTGCTCGCCGGCGGTCGCAGGCTGCAGGGGATCATCGGAGGCTCAGCCAATCCCCACGTCCTGATACCCCAGTTCGTCGACTACTGGCGAGCGGGCCGGTTCCCGTTCGACCGGATGATCGAGGAGTTCCCCTTCAGCGACTTCGCCCATGCGTGGACGGAGACCGGTTCCGGGCGTGTGATCAAGGCCGTGCTCAGGATGCCCGAATCCTGACATTGCTTCCGCGAACAGTTCGGTCCGCGCGGTTCCGATCTTTCCCATGCCGGGCAAGGCGTTGACCGTCCAACGAACACATCCGTTGTCGTGACCCAGCTCCTGCTCAAGACTCCCGTACGGGCGGCCCGACTTCGGGCCTGGCCCCCAGCATGTGTCGAAGCCTTGCATCGCCCAGAGAGGCGGACCAACGAATGGCAACCGCAACCGGCAGCGCACTCGTCGTGCGAACCCTGCAGCGAGCCGGAGTCAATGTGGCCTTCGGCCTGCCCGGAGCGCACATCGACGGCATCCTCCAGGACGCCCTCGACGCCAAGCTGCGCGTCGTCGACGTACGGCACGAGATGAACGCCGGTCACGCCGCCGAGGGATACGCGCGGGTCACCGGGGAGCTGGGGGTCGCCGTCGTCACGGCGGGCGGTGGTTTCACCAACGTCCTGACCTCGGTCGCCAACGCCCATCTGGACCGCACCCCCGTCCTGTACATCGCGGGCTCCGGGCCCCTGGAGACGGACCAGATCAACGACCAGCAGGCCGGCTTCGACCAGGTCGCCATGGCGGCCCCGGTGACCAAGTTCGCACACCGCGTCACCCGCACCGAGCTGATCCCGCGCCTGGTCGCCCAGGCGATCCGTATCGCCCGGTCGGAACCCAGGGGCCCGGTGCTCCTGGACATTCCCTGGGACGTCCTGCGCCAGTCGGTGGACGTCGACGAAGTCGACGACTACCGCATCGAGGTCGACGGCACCGGCGTATCCCCGGCCGGTGCCGTCGACCGTATCCTCGAGGCGCTCAGCGCCGCCCGGCGCCCCATCGCGCTGGTCGGCAAGTCCTTCGTCACCGCCGAGGCGCGGGCCCGGCTGCACGAGTTCGCCGCCCGTACCGGAGTGCCCCTGTTCTCCGACTGGGAGGGCCTCGGGGCGATCGTCGGCTCCGAACGCCACGTCGGGCTCCTGCAGACCCTGGCCACCGTCCCCGAGGACGCGCGGCCCGACCTGGTCCTCATGCTGGGGCTGCGCTTCGGAATGGCCACACAGTTCGGCACGGGCCGACTGCTGCCGAAGGGTTCGCGCATCTTCCAGATCGACCCCGACGGCCGGGAACTCGGCAGGCTGCAGGATGTCGAACTCGGCATCCAGGCCGACCCGGTCGGCACGATCGGCCTGTTGAACGAGCGGCTGAGCGAGCGCGCCGCGCCCTCGGGGCGCGACGACTGGCTCGCGACCCTGCGGGACATCTCCGCCACCCGGCGCTCCGCCCTCGCCGCCGAGACCGAGCAGCACGAGGACGCCGCGATCCACCCGTACCTCGCGGTCCGTACGATCGCCGAGAGCGTCCCCGACCAGGCGACCGTCGTCGTCGACGGCGCCCTGACCGAGCTGTGGCTCTCCGAGACCATCGCGCTCGCGCCGCTGTCCCACTACCTCGGCCACGGATACCTCAGTTCCATGGGAAGCAACTTCGGCGTGGCGCTGGGAGCCCAGTACGCCGCCCCCGACAAGGCGACCATCCTCGTCACCGGCGACGGCGCCGTCGGCTACAGCCTCGCCGAGTTCGACTCCCTCGTCCGGGCGGGACTCCCGGTCGTCGTGATCGTGCTGAACAACCGGGCGTGGGGCGCCACCCTGCACACCCAGCAGTTCTTCTTCGGACAGGACCGCGTTACCAACAACCGCCTGGAGAACGGCTCCTACAGCGCGGTGGCACGCGCACTCGGCGCCGACGGCGTCGACGTCACCGAGCTCGACCAGCTGCGCCCGGCGATCGAGGCCGCTCTCGCGGCCCGCCGGCCGACCTGCATCGACGTACGAGTCAGCCTCGCGCCCATTCCTCCGGAGGAGCGCGTCCTCAATGGCGGAGCTCCCTTCGGTGGTATCGAGGTCGACGCATGAGCCGTGACCTGCCGGTCGTGGACCGGCGGCAGCGCTTCCTCGGCAAGACCTGCCTCGTCACCGGCGGCAGCAGAGGACTGGGCCTGGCCGCGGCACAGGCCTTCGCGCGTGAGGGCGCACGCGTGGTCATCATCGCGCGAGACCCGGACCAGCTGAAGATCGCGAGCGGCATCATCGGCGACGGCACGGTCACCGTCGCGGCCGACCTCTCCTCGGTGGTCGGCATCAAGGCCGCGATCGGCGAGGTCGCCGCACAGGTCGAGCGAGTGGACGCCGCCTACGTCAACGCCGGGCACGCCGGCATGAAGCGCCTCGACGACATGGACGAGGCCACCTGGGACAGGGTGTTCGACACCAACGTCAAGGGCTCGTTCTTCCTCATGCAGGCGCTCAGGCCCCTGCTGGCACCCGGCGCAGCCGTCGTCTTCTGCGGCTCGGCGGCCGGCCGCAGGGCCAGCGCGGGAACCGCCGCCTACGGAACCAGCAAGGCCGCACTGGAGCACCTGACGCGCATCCTCGCCGCCGAGGTCGTCGCCGACGGCATCCGCGTCAACATCGTCATCCCGGCCGGCATGAACACCGACATCGCCTCCCGCACGACGGGCCTCGCACCCGGGGGAGCCGACGCCTTCCGTGAGCGCCTCAGACTCAGCACCCCCATGCTCCGCGAAGGGGAGCCCGAGGAACTCGCCGACGCCGTGCTCTTCCTGGCCTCGTCCGAAGCCGCATACATCACCGGTTCGGCCCTCCTGGTGGACGGCGGCCTCACCAGCTTCCTCCGCCCGTCCGCCTAGGCCCCCGAGAGGACGACCACCGTGGAGTTCCCCTTCGGCCAGCCGACCGACGCCGTCATCCAGGTCGCCTACGCCGTCCCCGACCTGACCGCCGGAATGCGCTGGTGGACCGAACACCTCGGCGTCGGCCCCTGGTTCGTGAACCACAGGATCGGCGGCGAGGGCTCCACCTACCGTGGTGCGCCGGGCAGGGCCGAGTTCACCCTGGCGCTCGCCTTCTCGGGGCACATGATGATCGAGCTCCTCCAGACCCTCGACGACGAGCCGTCGATCTACAAGGACGCCTGTGAACGCCATGGTTACGGCTTCCACCACGTCGCCAAGATCGTGCCGGACGTCAGGGCGGAGGTCGAACGCCGTGAGGCGAGCGGGGCGATGGTGCGCTTTCACGATGTCGCACCGGGGGGGCGAGGTCTTCTTCCTGGACGGCGGCGAAGACGCCCCGGGGATGATCGAGCTGGTCCAGGACAACGACATCACCCGGCAGTTGTTCACCTCCGTCTGGCGGGCATCGGTCGACTGGGACGGGTCGCGCCCCGTCAGGGACTTCGCGGAGTTGCTGCCGGACTGACCATTCGGCCGAAAACGACGGAGGGGCGGTCCTACGGGACCGCCCCTCCACCGCGTGTCCGGGTCACACATCCGCAGGCGCGAGGACGATGTCGAAGCGGACCCGGCTCCACGTGCCGTCGATGACACGGCCGTCGGGCGTCGGGGTGCCCGCGGGCTGCCGCTCGAACCGTTTGATCAGTGAGTCCTTGACGCCGAAGACAGTGTCCTTGCGGCCGATCGGGTCACCCTCGGGGAAGATGTGGGTCACGAGGGTGCGCGCGCCCTCGTGGGACACCATGAAGTGGAGGTGCGCGGCACGAAGCGGCGAGCGGCCGACCGCGTCGAGCATCCTGCCGACCGGTCCGTCGTCGGGAATGGGGTACGGCGTCGGAGTGAGCGCCCAGAAGCGGTAGGCGCCGTCGGCTGCGGAGAACAGGTGCGCGCGGCCCGCGCGCTTGCCGGCGTCGTACTGCACGTCGTAGAGCCCGTCCTCGTCGGCCTCCCAGACCTCGATCCGCGCACCGGCGAGCGGCACGCCGTCCGTGTCGGTGACGGTGCCCTCGACCCAGCAGGGTTCGCCGGGTGCGCCGAAGGCGATGTCCTCGCCGAGTTCGACCGCGGGGGAGTCCTCGACGAAGAACGGACCGAAGACGGTGGCCTCGGTAGCGCCCTTGTACGCCTGGTTGTTGACGTTGATCGTCTGCATGCTCGCGCCGAGGGTGTCGGAGAGCAGGATGAACTCCTGCCGTACGTCGTCGGTGATGTGACCGGCCTTGGTGAGGAAGTTGATCGCCGCGCCCCATTCCTCCTCGGTCAGCCGGACTTCCCGGATGAAGGAATGCAGGTGTTTGACGAGAGCGACCATGAGTTCCTTGAGCCGTGCGTCCTCGCAGGCGTCGAAGGAGGCGATGACGTTGTCCGCCAGCCGCTGTTCGACCGCCTGCTGTTCCGGCGACACCTCGCGGTAGACCGTGCCGCGGGCAGCGGCCCGGACGGAGTCGGGGTTGACGTAGGTAGCCATGGCGGCCTCTTTCAGGTGATCGGTTCGCCGGCCCACGCCGCCTGCAGCAGCAGGGTCAGGTTCGCGTAGGTGACGGGGGTGGGGTTGTTGGCGGGGATCGCCTTGATGATCGGCCCCAGCGCCTTGGCGATGCCGGTCTCCGGCATGCCGTAGTCGCGCAGTGCCCTCGGCGCGCCCAGAAGTTCACGCAGGGCGGCCAGGCCGGCGCTCGCCGTGCGGGTTCCGCACTCCGCGCCGATGGCCTGGCCGATGCGCGCTTCCGCCTCAGGGGCGTGCGGGGCGTTGAAGGCCAGAACGTAGGGGAGCACGACCGCGTGGGTCTGGGCGTGGGGGAGATCGAACATGCCACCCAGGACATGGCAGATCTTGTGATGCATGCCGGAGCCGGCCGAGGCGAACGCGACAGCCGCCAGATAGGCGCCGTACAGGGTCTGTTCGATGCCCGCGACGCTCGTCGCGTCCTTCGCCACCTTCGGCAGGCCGGCCGCCAGTGCGCGGATGCCCTCCTGGGCCAGCGCCCGGTCGATGGGGTCTGCGCGCGGCCCCCACATCGAGTCCACGCAGTGGGCCATGGCGTTCAGGCCGCTGGCCACGGTCATGTCGCCGGGCAGAGTGGTCAGCAGAGCGGCGTCGTAGACGACCGACGCGGGCAGCACCCTGTCGTCCACGCCGGTGGTCTTGGTCTCGCCCTCGGTCAGGCCCCACACGTTGGTCGCCTCGGACCCCGCGTACGTGGTGGGCACCGCGACGATCGGCAGTCCGGTGGTCATCGCCACCGCCTTGGCCAGACCCGTGGTCGAGCCGCCGCCGACGCTGACCAGGATGTCGGCGCCCGCGTCGGCCGCGGCTCGACGGGCCCGCTCCGCGACGTCGACCGGTACGTGCATCACGACTTCCTCATGACGCAGCACGACCGGGATCTCCTTGGCGATCGGGTCGGCCAGTTCCTTCTCGCGGTCCGAAGCGATCAGCATGACCTTCGTGCCGCCGAGTGCCTCGACCTCCGCCGCCACGGCGGCAGGCGATCCCCCGGCCGCGAACACGACCCGCTGGGGAAGGGTCTCGTGGGTGAATCGCATCAGGCTTCCGTCAGCCACTGTCTGCCTTCCGAGTAGAGCTGCTCGACCGCTTGGCCGGTGAGGCCGGGGAGTCCTTGTTTCACCGTGAAACCCGCCTTCGTCTGCAGGTAGGCCAGGTGCCGGTAGCCGGTCGGGAACCGGTTCAGCAGGTCGGGGTCAAGGGTGAGTGAGGCGGCGGGGTCGACGACGTCGAGCCGGTCCTTCTCGTAGATCGGCTGCCGGCGTACGAGGGTCCAGCGGCCCTCGTGGCGGGCGAGGAAGTCGTAGAAGCGGCCCGTGCAGACGACGTCGACCTCGACGCCGTCGACGCTCGCGCGCTGGTTGATGGTCATCTTCGTCTGGGCGACGGCCCGGTCTCCGACGATGTCCGCGGTGTGGCCGCCGAGGAAGTGGAGGATGCTGACGCCGTTGTCGAAGCCCTCGCGGCTGGCCTTGATGAAGTCGGCGGCGCTGCCCTGGAACCAGGTGGCGCTCATCCAGCCGTCGCGCGGGTGCCAGACCGTGGCGAAGCGGTCCCAGTCCCCGGCGTCGCGCCACAGCGCCCAGTTCTCGACGAGCTGCCGGATCTCGTTTCGATCGTCGTCGCCCTGCGACATGTTGACTCCTTGAAAGGGGCGGAGGGTACGCGGATCTCGTCAGAGAGTCCGGAAGAACTCCTCCAGTTCCCGGTCGAGCTGTCGGGAGGCTTCTGTCTCCCGGGCGTCCGCCAGCCATGCCGCTCCCACCGCGGGGCTGAAAGCCGCGGCGAGGAACCACAGCCGGGGGAGCGGGGACCGACGCAGGGGCGCACGCCGTGTCGCGTGCGCCTCGCGCTCTCGACGCATCATCAGATGGGGTAGTGGCGGGATCCGGACTGGATGGTGATCCAGCGTAGTTCCGTGAACTCCTCGAGCGCGGCGCGGGAGCCGAATCGGCCCCAGCCGCTGGCGCCGACCCCGCCGAAGGGCATCTGGGGTTCGTCGTGCACGGTGGCACCGTTGATGTGGCAGATACCGGACTTGATCCGGCGGGCCACGTCGAGCGCCGCGGCGGCGTCCTTGCCGAAGACGGCGGCGGAGAGGCCGTATTCGGTGTCGTTGGCGACCGCGACGGCCTCGTCGGTCGAGTCCACCTCGATGATCGAGACGACCGGGCCGAAGGACTCCTCGTGGTAGATGCGCATGTCCGAGGTGACACCGCGCACCACGGTGGGCTTCACGAACAGGCCGTCGGCCGTACCCCCGGTCAGGATCTGCGCGCCCTTGTCCCGGGCGTCCTCGATCAGCGCGATGACGTGGTCCCGGGCGGCCGTGTGGACCAGGGGGCCGATCTGGGAGCCGGGGTCGCTCGGGGGCCCGACGACCAGCTTGGCGGCGCGCTCGGCCAGCCGGGCGGACAAATCGTCCGCCAACGCCCTGTTGACGATGACCCGTTCCGTCGACATGCAGATCTCGCCCTGGTTCATGAAGGCCCCGAAGCTCGCCGCCGCGGCGGCCTCCTCCAGATCGGCGTCGGGAAGCACCAGGAAGGGAGCCTTGCCGCCGAGTTCGAGGACCACCCGGGTCAGGTGGCGGCCGCCGAGTTCGCCGATGATGCGGCCGACCCTGCTGGAGCCCGTGAAGTTCACGCGGGTGACGGCCGGGTGGGCGATCAGGGCCTCGACGACGGCCGGACCGTCCTCGGGTGCGTTGCTGATGAGGTTGACCGCTCCGGCGGGTACTCCGGCGTCGTGCAGCACCTGGACGATGGCGGCCTGGGTGAGCGGGGTCTGCTCGGAGGACTTCAGCACCACGGTGTTGCCCCACACCAGCGGCCACACGATGGCGCGTACGCCGAGGATCAGTGGGGCGTTCCAGGGTGCGATGCCGACGACGACACCGACCGGCTGGCGTACACCGAGGGCGGTGAGGCCGGGCACGTCCGAGGGGATGACCTCGCCGACGGCCGCGTAGGCCTGGGCCGCCGCCTCCACGAGCATGCCCTTTGCCACGTGCACGTTGAAGCCGCACCACGGAAGCGTGGCACCCATCTCGCGGCTCATCGTGGCGACGATGTCGTCGGTGCGTTCGCCGAGCAGGACGGCCGCTCGCTCCAGGACCGCCCGCCGGGCGGCCGGCGGGAGCCCCGACCACTCGTCGAGAGCGGCCGACGCGGCGTTCACCGCGAGGTCGACATCCTCGACGGAGGCCGCGGCGACCCGGGCGATCGGTTCGCCGGTCAGCGCCTCGGTCGTCTCGAAGTAGCGGCCGTCCCGGGCCGCGACGCGCTCGCCCGCGATGAGGAGGTCGCTGGTCCGGACCGCGCCGGACGTGGGTGTCTCGATCTCAGTGGCTGACATGTGTTGCCCCATCTCCACGACAGCGGCGCCATCGCCGCTCGAACCTGCATGTCGAACTCTCGGCGGTCGGCGTCCCGCCCTGAACCCTCTTGTCCGTTCATCGAACAGCGGCGTGGGACCAGGGCGGACGGCGGCCGGGGTGTCAGACCGGCGGCAGACGCTTGGCCTGGTGCATGTGCGCGAGCCGCCAGCCCTCGGCGGTCTCCTCCCACACGCGCGTCACCGCCTCCTGGACCGGGAACGGCGGAAGGTTCTCGTCGAAGACGATGTGCATCTCCTGCAGGCACGTGGTGATCGCGGTGTTGCCGCGCACCGTGATGCTGAGTTCCTCGGCCTTCGCGAAGACGTGGCGGCGGCGGGTCCAGGTGAAATGGGCGAAGGTCCTGCCGTCGTCGATCTTTCCGACCGGGCCGTGGACCGCCCGGCTGTCGTCGAGCATGAGGGCGGTCATCGCCTCCTCGCCCTCGGTGAGCGCCACGAGCCAGGCGGCCTCCGCCTCTTCGATCGCCCGTACGGTGGCGGCGACTGTGGCGGCTGTGGCGGACGTCGTCGTCATAGATCAAGCTCCAGAATCGGTGAGTGTGCTCGCGAGGAGCACGTCGTGAACAGGCCGTCGGCGCGTTCGCGGTCGGTCAGGATGTCGTCGCGGTGGTCGGGTTCGCCGGCGAGGACGCGCACGATGCACTCGCCGCAGATCCCCTGCTGGCAGGAGTACGGGGCGTCGACGCCGCTTGCGAGCAGGACGTCGAGGACGCTCTCGCCCTCCTTGATCTCGTATTCGCCGCCGGACTTGGCGAGCCGCACCGTGAACGCGCCGCCGCCGGCGGGCGAGCCGGTGTCCTGCGCGGGGGCGAAACGCTCCTTGTGGATCGCTTCGGCGGGCCATCCCGCTCCCTGGGCGGCGGAGATCACGAAGTCCATGAATCCTCCGGGCCCGCAGACGTAGATCGCCGTGTCGGGGGAGGGCGGGCCGAGGTCGCCGGCGACGGTGAACCGCTGCTCGTCCGGACCGTCGTCGAAGTGCAGCCGGACACGGTGGTTGTGCTCCAGCTCGTCGAGGAACGCCGACTCCGCCCGGCTGCGCGCACAGTAGTGCAACTCGTAGTCCGCGCCGCCGGCTTCGAGCGCGTGCGCCATGGCGAGCAGGGGGGTGACGCCGATGCCGCCGGCCACCAGCAGATGGCGGCTTGCCTCGCCGGACACGCCGAACCGGTTGCGCGGACGGGAGATCCGCAGCCGGTCGCCCTCGCGGAGCCGGTGCATCCCGAGGGAGCCGCCGCGTGACGCCGTCTCGGCCAGCACGGCCAGCCGGTAGCGGGTGCGGTCGTGCGGCGGGCCGCACAGGGAGTACTGGCGGACCAGCCTCGCGGCGCCGTCCACGAGTACGTCGACATGGGCGCCGGCGGCGAACTCCGGGAGGTCGGCGCCGGCGGGACTGACCAGGTCGAGCACCACGATCCGGGCGGTCGCGTCGTGCCGGGCGACCACGATGGTGTCGAGCCACTCGTCGCTCATGCCGCCGCTCAGTTCACAGCGGTGGCGGAGGCGTCGGCGTTCTCGCTCGCGGGACGCCTGCCGAGGGTGAACAGACCGGACTGGGTGTGGTGGACCTCCGACGCGTCGCGGATGACGTTGATGGGATCACGCCCGGCCTCGACGTCGTCGGCCATCGTCAGAAGCATCCGGCGCAGCATGACGACGCCGCGGTCTCCGGTGGCCAGGGTCTCCTCGGAGTCCAGGGTGATGGCGCCCTGCGAGCCCTGGGCCTCCGCGTCGCCGGGGAACCTCTGGCGTTCCTCGTCGGTCAGTTCGTGGTTCTGCTTGCCGTTCTGGGTGATGCCGATGACGAAGCGGACCATGCGCTCGGGGTCGTTGGTGCGGATGGAGAAGAAGAGGCGGTGGCTGGTGTCGTCGGAGGGCACGACCCACAGCAACTGGTCCGGCCGTATGTCGGGAGCCATCTTCACGAAGTCCGCCAGGCCGAAGACATTGGGAAGGTGTTGCTCGACGGCGAAGCCGTACTCGGTGACCTCGCCGTCCTCGCCCTCGACCTCGAAGCGCTGGGTGTACTTCACGCCGTGGTCGGTGCGTTCGTAGGTCAGGCGGTCGGCGATGGTGGCCGGGTCGAAGAAGTTCTCGGGGTAGCCGAAGGTGCCGGTGCCCAGCATCTGGTAGCCGCTGTGGGTGGAGTGCAGCCAGGTGACGTGGGTGGGGTCGGCGGAGTTCTCGTAGATGTTGAGCCAGCTGAAGTCGGCCGGCATGCCGGTGACCGCGGCGTGCGGGACCGGCCAGCTGGCGAAGTACCTCTCGTCCTCGGCGGGGTTCTCCAAGGCGTCGTAGCGGGGGAGTTCGGGCTTGAGTTCGGGCGGGCCCATGTAGACGAAGACCAGGCCGTAGCGCTCCGCGACGGGGTACCAGGGCTGCCGGGCGGCGTCGCGCCTGCGCCCGAGGGCCGGCTCGCAGGCCTGCTCGACGCAGCGGCCCTGGACGTCGAACTTCCAGCCGTGGTAGCAGCAGCGGATGCCGTCGTCCTCGACGCGGCCGTAGAAGAGGCTGGCGCCGCGGTGGGTGCAGCGCTCGATCACGACACCGGGGTTGCCGTGTCCGTCGCGGAAGACGACGAGGTCCTCGCCGAGGACGCGGGTCTTGTGCGGCAGGGCGCCGGCGACGAGCGTCTCGGAGCTGGCGATGGGGTGCCAGTAGCGGCGCAGGGCCTCGCCCATGGGCGTACCGGGCCCGACCTGGCGGAGGCGGGCGTTGTAGGAGGGTTTCGGGCGGCCGTAGCCGGTGCCGGTGTCGGTCTGTGGTGCGGTGGTGGTCATCGTGCTGTCTCCCGTGCGGCTCGGGGGCACAGCCGGTGGCCCGTGCAGGGCGTTGTGGGGGGACCTGCGAGGGCTCCGTCGTGTGCGACCCTCAAACTGATAAGTAGATTCACATTCGCATTTTCCTTCCTCGGGCGTCAAGAGGAAGTTCTGCCGCGGTCTTGACGGGGAGGTTGTGCGGTGGCCGAAGTGGATGTCGGCTCCGTATACGGTGGGCGGGTGACTACCGAACCGTCGCTCGATCTTCCGCAGCCACAGCAGGCGCGCAGTCGGCGGACCCAGCAGCGGATCCTGGAAGCCGGCACGGCCCTTCTCGAGGAGGGCGGCACCGAAGCGCTCACCATCGCGGCCGTCGCCGCTCGGGCGGGCGTCTCCGTGGGCAGTGTGTACCGCCGTTTCGGCGGCAAGGACCGGCTGATCGCGGGTCTCCAGCACGCCATGATCGAGGAGTTCCGCGCCGACATCATCCGCCGGTTCGCTCCGCTGCGCAGCGATGCGGCCACGATGGTCACCTCGGCGGTCGCCGGGCTCACCGAGACGTTCGAGGCGCACGCGCGTCTGATGCGCGTCTTCGTCATCGCGAGCACCACGGATCCCGCGGTGGCCCGGGCGGGATCCGCGGCCAGCATCGACGCCGGCCAGGTCTTCCGGCGGTTCCTGGAGCCGCTCGTGCCGATGATCGATGCGCCGGAGCCCGAGTTGCGGCTCGATGTCGCCTTCCGCCTGGTGTACGCGGCGTGCATGAACCGTGTGCTGCACGGCGAACGCTTCGAGTCCGAGCGGCCGCTGACATGGCGCCAGCTCACCGACGAACTGGGCGACGCCCTCTGCCTGTACCTGCTCGGTGCGCCGCCGAAGTGATCCGCTGGGTGGATCTCCCGATGCGAATGTGATTCCATCTTCACATTCGCACCCGGTGGCGGCACCCGGCCCGAGCCACGGGTGACGGCCGGTCGACCGCTCGGTCGACGAGGGAAGGAACCGCTCCATGCGAGAGCCGCTCAGCTACGAGATCGCCCACGGTGCCGCGCTTGCCGCTCTGGAAGCGGGAAGAGCCGGCGGGCACAAGGTGTGCGCCGTCGTGGTCAACCGCAGTGGCGTCACGAAGGTCCTGCTCAGTGACGACGGCGTCGGTCTTCTCGGGGTGGAGACCGCGCGACGCAAGGCCTACACCTCCGCCGTCAGCGGTGTCCCGACGGCCACATTCGCCGCCTTCGCCGCGTCCCCTCAGATGCGGGTGGCGCCTCCCCACCTGGTCGACTCCAACCTGCTGCCGGTGGCCGGCGGCGTGCCGCTCGTGACGGCCGACGGGGAGGTCATCGGCGCCATCGGGGTGGGCGGCGCGGACGACACCACGGACGACCGGATCGCGAACCAGGCGCGCGACGCGGTCGCGAAGATCGTGGCGTAGGGCTCCTGCCCGGAAATCCGCCGGCGCCCCGGGCCCCTCTTTCTCAGGCCGCCGTCCGGATGACTCCCACGGTGCGCACCAGGTGCGGCTCGGAGCGGTCGGCACGGTGGGCGACGGCCAGCTCCACACGTGCGTCGGCCCCGGTCAGCGGCACGTAGGCGACACCGTCGAGCGCCAGCGCGGTCACCGGTTCCGGCACGACGGCGACGCCGAGGCCACCGGCCACGAGCGTGACCAGCGTCGAGGTCTCACCGACCTCATGGCGCAGATGCGGCTCGACACCGGCGTCCCGCAGGAGGCCCAGCACGACGTCGTACATCACGGACCGGCGGTCGGCGGAGTGCACGATCAGGTCGGCGCCGGCGAGGTCCGTGACGCGCAGGCGTTTCCGGCGCGCGAGGGGGTGCTCGACCGGTACGGCCACCACCAGCCGGTCCCTGCGCAGGGTGTGCACGGTGAGGGAGAGGTCGGCCGCCGGCGGACGCAGCAGCGCGACGTCGATCGCGCCGGTGCGCAGCGCCTCGACCTGGTCGGGTGCGAGCATCTCGCCGCGGAAGGAGAAGTCGACACCGGGCAGTTCCTCCGTGAGCCGGCGCGAGAGCGCGGGCAGGAGGCTGTACGTCGCCGAGCCCACGCAGCCGATCGCGAGGTGCCCGACCGAGCCCGCGGCGACGAGGCGCGCGTGCTGGGCGGCCTCGTCGACATCGGCCAGGATGCCGCGTGCCCGCTGGAGATAGGCCCGGCCGGCCTCGGTCAGGTCGACGCGGCGCGTGGTGCGGTGCAGCAGCTCCACGCCGAGCTCGGCCTCCAGCTGCCGGATCTGCTGGGACAGCGGGGGCTGCGCCATGTGGAGACGCTCGGCGGCACGGCCGAAGTGCCGTTCCTCGGCCACCGCCACGAAGTACCGGAGATGACGCAGATCCATATCTCACTCATATCAATCGGCTTGGATATGCGTACTTCAGAATATCGCGGCCCGGGACTAGCGTCACTGACATGAGCGCTTTCATCTATGCCGCGACCCGGACGCCGTTCGGCCGCTTCAACGGCGCGCTGGCCGGCGTCCGCCCGGACGACCTCGCCGCCGCCGCGATCACCTCGACGCTCGCCAGGGTGCCCGGTCTCGACCCCGCCGCGATCGGCGACGTGGTGTGGGGCAACGCCAACGGCGCGGGGGAGGAGAACCGCAACGTCGGACGCATGGCCGCGCTGCTCGCCGGCCTTCCGGTGAGCGTGCCCGGCACCACGGTCAACCGGCTGTGCGGGTCGAGCCTCGACGCGGCGATGACCGCCAGCCGCACCATCGAGTCCGGCGATGCCGAGGTGGTGCTCACCGGGGGCGTGGAGTCGATGACGCGCGCACCCTGGGTGCTGCCCAAGTCGGCGAAACCGTTCCCGGCGGGCGACGTCACCGCTGTCTCGACCACCCTCGGCTGGCGGCTGGTCAACCCGCGGATGCCGAAGGAGTGGACGGTCAGCCTCGGCGAATCCAACGAGCAACTCCGCGAACGCTTCGGGATCTCCCGGGAGCGCCAGGACGAGTTCGCCGCCCGCTCCCACCAACTCGCCCACGCCGCTTGGGAGTCGGGCTTCTACGACGACCTGGTGGCACCGGTCGACGGCGTCGACCTCACGCGCGACGAGGGCATCCGGCCCGGATCCACACCGCAGGTGCTCGCGGGCCTCAAGCCGGTCTTCCGCACACCGGAGCAGGGCGGCACCATCACCGCGGGCAACGCCAGCCCGCTCAACGACGGCGCGTCCGCGGTGCTGCTGGGCAGCGAGAAGGCCGCCGCCGCGATCGGCGCCGACCCCGTCGCCCGTATCGCCGGGCGTGGTGTGATGGCGCTGGAGCCGCAGTCCTTCGGCTACGCCCCGGTCGAGGCCGCCAACCGTGCGCTGGCCCGCGCCGGGATCGGCTGGGACCAGGTGGGCGCGGTCGAGCTGAACGAGGCCTTCGCGGTGCAGTCGCTCGCCTGCCTGGACGCGTGGAAGATCGACCCCGCCATCGTCAACCAGAAGGGCGGAGCCATCGCGATCGGCCACCCGCTGGGCGCCTCGGGCGGCCGCATCCTCGCCACGCTGGCCAAGGTGCTGCGCGAGACACGGCAGCGCTACGGCGTCGCCGCGATCTGCATCGGAGTCGGCCAGGGCCTGGCCGTCGTACTGGAGAACTGCGCTGCCACGGAGGCGGCCCAGTGAGCCGGGCGGAGCTGGTCGACAACGCCGACGCGGCGGTCGCCGGGATCGAGGACGGGTCCACCGTCCTGGTCGGCGGCTTCGGGCTGGCCGGCATGCCGTTCGACCTGATCGACGCGCTCATCCGCCAGGGCGCCAAGGACCTCACCATCGTGTCCAACAACGCCGGCAACGGCGACGTCGGCCTGGCCGCGCTGCTGGCCGCGGGCCGGGTGCGCAAGGTGCTCTGCTCCTTTCCGCGCCAGGCTGACTCCTGGGTCTTCGACGACCTCTACCGAGCGGGGAAGATCGAACTGGAGGTCGTCCCGCAGGGCAACCTCGCCGAGCGGATGCGCGCGGCCGGTGCCGGCATCGGCGCCTTCTACTGCCCGACCGCGGTCGGCACGCCCCTGGCCGAGGGCAAGGAAGTACGGGAGATCGACGGCCGCACGTACCTGCTGGAGTACCCGATCAAGGGCGACTACGCGCTGATCGGCGCACATGTCGCGGACACCCTGGGCAACCTCGTCTACCGCAAGACCGCTCGCAACTTCGGACCCGTCATGGCCACGGCGGCCACGACGACCATCGTCCAGGTCGAACAGGTCGTCGAGCCAGGCGCGCTCGACCCCGAAGCCGTCGTCACCCCGTCCATCTACGTCGACCGGATCGTCCAGGTGACGGCCCGTCACTACACCGTCCAGGGGGCACGATGACCACCACGACCATCGACCACCGCCTCTCCATGGACGAACTGGCCGCCGTCATCGCACGCGACATCCCGGCCGGTTCCTTCGTCAACCTCGGCATCGGACAGCCCACCAAGATCGCCGATCATCTGCCCGCCGACTCCGGGGTGGTGCTGCACACCGAGAACGGCATGCTCAACATGGGCCCCAAGGCCGAGGGCGACGCGGTCGACCCCGACCTCACCAACGCCGGCAAGGTCCCGGTCACCGAACTGCCGGGCGCGGCCTACTTCCACCACGCCGACTCCTTCGCCATGATGCGCGGCGGACACCTCGACGTCTGCGTCCTCGGCGCCTACCAGGTCGCCTTCAACGGCGACCTCGCCAACTGGCACACCGGCAAACCCGACGACATCCCCGCCGTCGGCGGCGCCATGGACCTCGCCATCGGCGCCAAGGACGTCTACGTGATGATGACCCTCTTCACCCGCTCCGGCGAGACCAAACTCGTACCGCAATGCACCTACCCCCTCACCGGCGTCGGCTGCGTCAGCCGCGTCTACACCGACCACGGCGTCTTCGACGTCGGCACCGAGGGCGTACGGATCAGGGAGACGTACGGCATTGGCGCCGACGAACTCGCGGAGCGATGCGGCATCACGCTCCCTTAGGCTCCCCGCACAGCCGTGCCATCTGGCGATGGCCTCGGCGCCACCCTCCCCCCGGGAGGCGGCGCCGAGGCCATCGACGCATCGCGTTACTTGCCGCCGGCGATCTCGATGTAGGTGTTGCCGGTGACCGGGCGGTGGCCGTAGGAGCCGGTGACGGCGGCGCTGCCTTCGTAGCCGGGTCCGGGCACCAGCAGTTCCTGGTTCTTGGCGTAGACGGTGACGTTCAACTTGGCGTGCTCGCCGGGGATGCTGACCTTCCAGCGCGTGGGGTAGCTCCTGCCGCTGGTCGGGCTGGTCCAGCGGGTGGACTCGTCCGGCGTGAGGGTCGCCTCCGCGACGGTCTGCGTGCCGTCGGGCTTCACGATGGTGGCGAAGTTGTTCGTCCTGTCGCCGTACTTCTGGTTCCAGACGCTGACCTCGTCGCCGTTGGACAGGTTGAGGTTCATCCAGGACCAGGACGCGGTGCCGGTGGTGAGGTCGGGCAGAGGGCCCCACTGGCGGTCCAGCCAGGACTGCCCGCGGAGCTTGTCCGTGCGGCCGTTGAGGGTCAGGGTGCCGGAGGTGTCCACCGTGGGCAGGGCGTATTCGTAGTTGGCGTACTTCGCGTCACCGAACATGGGGAAGTAGCCCGTGCCCAGGTTGTAGAGGACGCTTCCGCGGGGGCGCAGTGTGACGTCGATGGTTCCCTCGGGAACCTTGGCGCGCAGCTTCATCTCCGTGGCGTCGCCGGTCCAAGTGATGTTGTCGGTGTGGATGTCCACGCCCCGCTTGTCGGACAGGCCCTTCCCGGACGGGAGGGGGATCTCCGACCGCGTGTACCAGCCGGTGTCCTCGTTGACCACGGACACCTTCGAGATGGCGCCTGCCTGCTTACCGATGCTGGAGTTCAGGTAGTGGACCAGGAAGCCGTACCGGTGGCCCCCGGCGGTCACGTGTGCGGTCACATACCAGGACTGGTTGGGCTGGCCGGGGTCGAAGGTGAGATTCGCGGCGGGGTCGACGAGGACCGGGACGCTCGTCTTGGACAGCCCCTTCGGGGAGGCGGTGGGGTGCGCCGGGGCCGAGCCGGCGGTCGTCGCCGTGGCCGTTCCTCCCGAAGCGAGGGTGAGTGAGGCGATGAGCGCGGCGGCGATGCCGGCGGCACCGAGGGTGGCAGTCTTGCGCATGATGACTCCTTGTTCGGCTTCCCTGCGCTGCTGCATCCAGGTAGCGTACGAAACTGTTTCGTACTCTTCCGTGACGCACTGATGGGTGGGTAGAGACTGTGGCGGGTGTTCCGCCCGGACGGTGGGGTGCAGAGGGCTGGGTTCGGAAGTGTCGTACGTTCGGCCTTCCGGAAGAAATCCTACACCCGTAGGATTATCTCTTGGTCGTTCGGTGTCAAGCAGGGAACGGGCGCCAAGATCGCGATGGCTACGCTGGTTCGACCGACGGGCGGACGCCCGTGCAACCGTCTGAGGAGGACGTTTGGTGGACAAGCCGAGTACTGCCCGGCGCCCTGGCCGCCCCAGGGCGGATTCCACCGCCGTGCCCGGGGAACGGGACGTGCTGCTACGGGGCCTGGAGGCTTTCGCGACCCTCGGGTACGACCGGGCGTCGGCGCGGGAGCTCGCACGTCGTCTGGGGGTCGGGCCCACGTTTATCAACGACCGTTACGGTTCCAAGGCGGCCTACTGGCGTGCGGTGGTGGACGCCGCGCTCGGCGCTCAGCTCGCGGGCATGGCGCAGCCAGTTCCGGGGAGCGCCGATGAGGACGTGGTTCGGCAGTTCGTCATGGAGTTCTACCGGGTCAGCATCGACGAGCCGTACCTCGCCATGCTGATAGCGGATGAGTCGACACGAGACACCGAGCGGCTGGATTACCTCTACGAGCGGTACATCGAGCCGCAGCTGGCCCTCGTCGTGCCCAGTATCGAGAGGTTGATGGCGGCCGGGCGCATGGCACGGGTCCCGATGGACATCGTGTTCTTCGCCATCATCGCTCCCGTATCGGGGCTGGTGCAGGAACCCCTCGCCCGGCGCCTGGGCAGCCCGGAACACATGCAGCAGGCGGACCGCCTCGCGAGGGCGGAGGCCCTGGCCGGCCTGGTCGTGGAGGGGCTGCTGGCGACACGAGGGTGAACCGGCCTGGAAGCCGCCCGACTTGACCTGTCGTTCAGCACCGCCCCAGGGATACTTCGTCTCCGCGCAGGACTCACTGCCGATGTACTCGATCTGGAAGTGGGGTGCGGAGGAACCATCAGCAGGAATGGCTGACCCGGCTCGCCGCCAGTGAGGCGATCGTTTGCTCCGGCCTGACGCGCCCGACCATGGCAACAGCAACCCGTTGCACCGTCTGCTCATGGCACGGACAGTTCCTGTCGAGCGGTGGCGAGCCTGCGGCGAGCCGGCGGAACTCTGCCCGGACGCCTTGGTGGACCTGGCGCCCTGGTCATGCCCGACTTCGTCCGGTCAGGCGGCCGGGGCGGTGAGGACGGCCTCGGCAGCCAGCCGGAGATTCCGGATCATCGGATTCGGGTCGCCCTTGCGGCTGGCCAGGACGACCTGGCTGGGGGGAGCGCCCTCGACCGGGACGGTGACGAGGTCGGGACGCAGTGAGCTGCGCCGGTCGCCGACCGGTAGCACGGCGATCGCCTCGCCGCTCGCGACGAGTTCGAGCTTGTCCTCGTAGCTCTCGATCGGCCGTACGCCGGCCCCGAGGATCCGGTAGGAAGTCCAGCCCGAGGTCTCGAACGCGCACGGTGCCGCCTCTTCGTCGGCCAGTTCTTCCGCGGTCACCGACGGGCGGTCGGCCCAGGGATGGCCGCGCGGGACCACCAGCATCCGGGGCTCCTCATACAGCGGGGTGGTGACCACGTCGTCGTCGGCGAGCGGCAGCGGGGACCGCGCGATCAGGGCGTCGACGCGCTTGTCCGACAGTGCCCCCACCTCGCGGCAACTCAGATGCCGGGTGGCGATCTCGGCGTCCGGGTGACGGCGGCGCAGTTCTCGTACGGCGGCAGTGATCACCAGGTCTTCGACGTAGCCGATGGTGATGCGGTCGGTCCGGGTTTGTTCACGCACGGCCAACTCGGCCTCGCGGGCGGCGTGCAGCAGGGCCTGGGCCCGGGGGAGGAACGTCTGGCCGGCCGGAGTGAGCCGGGTGCCCTGGGGGGTGCGGTCCAGCAGGCGTGTGCCGAGATGCTTCTCGAGCCGTTGGATCTGGCGGCTCAGCGCCGGTTGGGCAACGTGCAGTTCGGCGGCGGCCCGGCCGAAGTGCTGGTGTGCCGCGACCACGGTGAAGTAGCGCACCAGGCGCAGTTCCAGGTCCTGTCCGAGATCGTTCACTCGTCCCAGGGTACGCGTCATGCCGTTTCGGAATGATCGGGTTGCCGAACCGGTCTTGGACGTCCGTGCCGTCCCGAGCCTTGACTGAAGGAGCAACGTTTCCCGGAGAAAGCGACAGGCGCGATGAAGGCGATCCAGTTCCATGAGGCGGGCGGGCCGGAAGTTCTGCGGTACGACGAGGTGCCGGTTCCCGAGATCGGGCCGGGCGAGGTGCTCGTCCGGGTGCACGCGGTGGGCATCAACCCACCGGACTGGTACCTGCGCGAGGGGATGAAGGTCATGCCGGCCGAGATGAGGCCGGCGCTCGAATTCCCCCTGATCCCGGGAACGGACATGTCGGGCGTGGTCGAGGCGGTCGCTGCGGACGTGGCGGGGTTCGCCGTCGGTGACGAGGTCTTCGGCATGCTGAGGTTCCCCGGATTCGACGGCCGGACGTACGCCGAATACGTGGCCTCGCCGGCTTCGCACCTGGCGCACAAGCCGGCCGGCATCGACCACGTACAGGCGGCCGGGGCGCCGATGGCCGTGCTGACGGCCTGGCAGTACCTCGTTGATCTCGGCCACGACGTGCCGTCTCCCTTCACCGGCAAGGTGCACCAGCCGGTGCCCATCACGCCCGGGATGACCGTGCTGGTCAACGGGGCCGCCGGTGGAGTGGGCCATTTCGCCGTACAGCTGGCGAAGTGGAATGGCGCACATGTCATCGCGGTGGCCTCGGGCCGGCACGAGCAGTTCCTGCGCAAGCTCGGCGCCGATGAGTTCATCGACTACACCACGACGCGGGCCGCGGACGTGGTCAGCGGCGTCGACCTGGTCGTCGACACCGTCGGTGGCCCGGACAGCTCACGCTTCCTGACCGTGCTCAAGCGCGGCGGCACCATGCTTCCGGTGTTCTTCGCCGAGTACGACCCGGAAGTGACGGCGCGTCTGGGCATCACCGTCTCCAACATTCAGGTGCGTTCCAACGGCCCCCAACTCGCCGAGATCGGACGCCTCTTCGACGAGGGCAAGCTGCAGGTCGGGGTGGACAGCACCTACCCGCTGGCCGAGGCGGGCCGCGCACACACGCGGGCTGCGCAGGGCCACATCCAAGGCAAGATCGTGCTGACGGTGGTTTAGCTGTATTCGGGCGGGAGGTTGGTGACACACCTGCTGCCAATTGTTGATCATGAGTGGACCTCCGGGCGTGGTGGAGATTGCCGTCTTCACTCAGCTCGGAGGTCCTGGCGACTCAGGGCATGCTCATCGCTGGGTAAACCGCCTCCAGGCTCAGGGATGGCGGCGACCGCACGACTCCGTCCTTGAGGCCCGCCGGGCCTGCGCCGGGACCCGAGCACCTCTCTGAGGCCACCCAGGTCTTTGCCTGAACGGTGAGCCGGATCTGCGCTGCCACCCATGCCGCCCCTGGCGGCCTTGACCCGCTGACCGGGCGGGTGGTCCGCCCGGTGCACACCGCACCGCACGCTGCGAGTAGCACCAGCCCGGCGGCCTGGTCCACGTGGACGTCAAGAAGCTCGGAAGGATCCTCGATAGCGACGGCCAGCGGGCCCACGACCGCCGCGAGGACGTCCGCGGCCGCTGCATCGGCTACGAATGCGTGCACGCGGCCGTCGACGACCGCTCCCGCCGGGCCGCCGAGATCCTGGCCGATGAAAAGGGCACCACCCGCACGGCCTTCCTCACCCGCGCGGCCGAGTTCTTCACCCGCATCGAGCGCGTGATAGCCGACAACGCCAGGAACCACCGCACCTCCGCCCCATCCTGCGCCGCGGCCGGGGTGGTCTTGGGGCGCCCTGCGTCGGGTCCATCGAACCCGGCCAACCGCGCCTTCGCCGACCCGCCACAGCTCATGAGCGATGTCCGTGGCCCCGCCCGCGGGCGAACTCCATGGGTTTGCGGGATCGAGTGCTGGATCCCCGCCGCGAGGCCGGCGATTCGTGGCCCGTCGCGATGGTGGGCTCGGCGTTCTTCCGGGTGTTCCTTCCCGAAGAGGTGGGCACACGGTAGGACGTTCGAAACGAAACGTCTAGTTCTCTTCTGATGTAACGAGCAGGGTGTCGTCGTGTATCCGGAACCCTCCTCCAGCGTTACATCTACGCGATGTACGAGGTCTTCCGGTCGGCCCCTTTGAGGTCTATGGTCGACGCGAAACGGACCGTTTAGCAAGCGGTCCCGTCCCTGCTTGTGTCCTTGTCCCCAGCACACGCTCGGCGGTCCAAGGCGACTTGGCGTCCCGGGATGCCCGGGTCGCCATTGCATCCCCTCCCTCCGCCGCGAAAGGGCTCACTCACATGCCTGAGGCCGTCGTCGCCGCTGTCCGCGCTTACGCCCGAGAACTCGGCATCCCCTTCGAGAGGCTCAACGTGCACGGCGGAGCGATCGCCCTCGGCCACCCCTTCGGTATGACCGGGGCCCGCCTCGGCGGCGGCCAGGGCATGGCCCTCGTCCTGGAGCGCCTCGGCTAGTCAGCAAGCCGTACTCCGTACGTCCGCGAGAGATGGCTCGCGGCGATCAGTTGGATACCAGACGCCGTTCCCCGGTTGCTTCAGCCCCCTGCCCAGGCGACGCGCACCGACCGATGTCTGAGCGACAAGAAATGGAAAGAGCAATGGTCACACCCAGTGGACGCGCCAAGCGCCGCGTTCTCGCCCTCGCCGCGCTCGCCACCGCGATGACGTCGCTCGCGGCCTGCGCAGGATCGAACTCCACGAGCACCACGAGCGCCAAGGCGCCCAAGACTGTCGCCCCCGGCAAGTGCGGATCGGTACCGCGGAAGGCCCCCAAGGACAGCTCTGGCGTCCTCTCCTCACTCGGAGGTTCGGTCGCGGCGAACTACAACGGCTTCACCCAGCCGATCGAGGCCTCGGCCTGGAAGAACTGGAAGCCGTCGCACCCCGCCCCCTACAAGGTCGCGATCTCCTGGCCGCCGCCGATCAACACCTTCCAGGCAGAGACGGTCGACGGGGTCAAGAAGACCCTCACCGCGAGCGGGAAGGTCACCATCACCAAGGTGCTCGCACCGACCTCCCCGGCCGACGTGCCGGGCCAGCTGCAGCAGATGAACCAGCTCATCGCCGACAAACCCGACCTGATCATCGCGCAGCCCATCGCCCCGGGCCCCTCGGCCCAGGTCATCGACGCGGCCGCCAAGGCGGGCATCCCCGTCGTCTCGGGGTGGACCACCACACCCACGGCAGCAGCGGTGAACGTCGGGTTGAACAACTGGCTGCAGGCGGCGACGACGGCGGCCAAGGTCGTCCAGTCGATGGGCGGCAAGGGATCCGTCCTCCTCGTGCACGGCATCCCCGGCGTCCAGCAGGACGCGGACGCCATGGCCGGCTTCCGGGCCGCCCTCGCGCTCTGCCCGGACATCAAGGTCGCAGGTGAGGTGACGGGCGGCTACGTCAACGCGACGACGAAGGCAGCAGTACTGCAGTTCCTGTCGACGCACCCGGCGGGCGTGAACGGCGTCCTGCAGTCCGGCAACATGGGCCTCGGCGTGATCAACGCCTTCCAGCAGCTGGGCAAGCAGGTGCCGCCGCTCTCCGACCTCGGCTCGACCCGGGGCACGATCGCCTACGCGCACAAGAACGCGTCGAACTACCAGGAGTTCGGCACCGGGACGCCCAACAAGGCGATCGGCACCGCCATCGGCAAGGTGGCGTTGATGATGCTCGCCGGCGACGGGCCGAAGACGAACCAGATCATCACGCAGCCGGACTACATCACCAACGGCGACCTCGACGGGATCTACCAGAAGGGCTGGACCACCACGACCACGGGTGAGGCGGCGCGTCCGTCCGACGACTTCATGTCGGACTCCTACATCGCGAACTTCTTCACCAAGAGCGCGCGATGACGACGGCAGGCACACCCCGCACGGCCGAGGCCGAAGAGCCCACGGCCGCGCGGACACCGACAACGGGTGAGGCGATGCGGATCGAGGCGGTCGGGGTCACGAAGTCGTTCGGCGCCACCCGGGCGCTCACCTCCGGCACGCTGCGTCTCGCGCCGGGCGAGGTGCACACGGTGATCGGTGAGAACGGCAGCGGCAAGAGCACCCTCGTCAAGATCCTCTCGGGGGTGCACACCATGGACGGTGGCACCCTCACCGTCGACGGCACGCCGATCGACCGGATCACCTCGCCCAGGCACGCGCGGGACCTCGGCATCGCCACGGTGTTCCAGGAGGTGCTCACCGTGGCGAGCCGCTCCGTCCTCGACAACATCTGGCTCGGCACGGACGGAGTGATCCGTCAGACCGTACCGAAGGCCGAGCGGCGCCGACGCGCCGAGGAGGTCCTGGGCCGCCTCGCCGACACGCCGATCGACCTCGACCGGCCCGCGGGTGAACTCTCGCTCTCACAGCGCCAGTTGTGCTGCATCGCCCGTGCACTCGTCACCGATCCGCGCATCCTGATCCTCGACGAGTCCACATCCGCCCTCGACCTCGACTCACGCGACCGTCTGTTCGAGGTGGTCCGCGAGCTCACCGCCGCCGGCACGAGCGTGCTGTTCATCTCGCACCGGATGGACGAGATCTTCACGATCACCGACGTCATCACGGTCTTCCGCTCCGGCGCGACGGTCACCGAACGGACACCGGTGGCACAGTCTTCGGTCCCGGCCCTCATCCGCGACATGACCGGCGGCGAGGTGCGTGAGTCCGCCGCCGAGACCGAAGGCACCCGGGAATTCGGTCCGGTGGTGCTCGAAGCCGAGCAGGTCCGCCTCACCCCGGCCGCCGCGCCCGTGGACCTGTCGGTACGGGCGGGCGAACTCGTCGGGCTGGTCGGACTCGAAGGCCAGGGGCAGGACCGCTTCCTCCACGCGCTGCGCGGCGTGCCGGCGCAGTCCGGAACGGTCAGCCGGGTCGTTGACGAGTCGCGGCACCGCGTCACCGGACCGGAGGACGCCTACCAGCACGGCGTCGTCTACGTCCCGCGCGAACGGCGCGGGGAGGCGATGCTCGAACACCTCTCCATCCGGGAGAACTTCGGCCTGCCCACCCTGCGCCGGGACACCCGGGCCGGCCTGGTCCGGCCCGCGCGCACCCTCGCCCGCCTGCGCCGCCACGCCGAGCGCCTGCGGCTGGCGATGCGTTCGCACGGCGACTCGATCTCCACCCTGAGCGGCGGCAACCAGCAGAAGGTCGTCATCGCACGGTGGCTGGCCTCCGAGCCGGCGGTGCTGCTGCTCAATGATCCGACCCGCGGTGTGGACCTCAAGGCCAAGCGCGACCTCTACGCCGTGCTGCGGGGGCTGTGCGCCGACGGGGTCGCCGTCGTGATGCTCTCCAGCGAGGTCGACGAACTGCTCGAACTCATGGACCGGGTCATCGTCTTCCGCGAGTCGGCCGTGGTCGCCGAGATCCCCCGCTCCTCGCTCAGCAGGTCGGCGCTCGTCGGCGCCTACTTCGGCCACAAGGACCGTACCGATGACTAGACACCTCTCTCTGCTCCGCTCCCGCCCGTACGCCTTCGTACTCGTGCTCGTCGCGGTCCTCGTGATCGCGAACGCCGTGGTCCGGCCCTCGTTCCTCGACCCCGCCCAGTGGCCGGCACTGCTCGGCACGCTCGCGCCGTTCGCGATCCTCGGCATGGCGTCGACACCACCCGTGCTCGGCGGCGGCGGGGTCGACCTCTCCGTCGGCCCGCTGGCGACCGTCATCAACTGCCTCCTGGTCTCCGTACTCATGCCGCACGGGCTCGGCGGGCCGTTCGTGGCGATCCCGCTGCTCCTGCTCCTCGGCCTCGTCGCCGGCGCCGTCAACGGTGTGCTGGTGGCCGTGGTCAGGCTCGATCCGGTCATCACGACACTCGGCTCGCTGTTCATCCTCACGGGGATCGCACTGAAGATCGCCGCCACGCCGACGGACCTCCGGCGGAACTGGACGACCGGCCTCGCCGACCTGATCGGAGGCTGGTTCCCGGGCGCGCTGCTGACGATGGCCGCTCCGGCGGTGCTGTGGCTCGCCCTGCGCCGAACCGCCTTCATCCGCAACCTCTACGCCGTCGGCGGAGACGACGCCGCGTCGTTCTCGGCGGGTGTCAACGTCACCGCCGTACGCATCGGCGCCTACGCCGTCGCAGGCCTGTTCGCCGCGATCGGCGGTGTCGCGCTGACGGCGCTCATCCAGTCCTCCGACTCGTCGCTCGGCACGACCTACGCCCTCGTCGCGCTCGCCGCGGTCTCGCTGGGCGGCACCTCGCTCGCTGGCGGCAGCGGGGGAGTGCTGGGCTCGTTCCTGGGCGCCTGCGGGATCTTCCTGCTGCAGGAACTGCTCTCCGCGACGGGCGCTTCGTCCAACTACGTGCAGCTGGCGTACGGCGTGCTGCTCGTCCTCGGAGTGATCCTCGGCGCGACGCTCGCCCGCGGCAAGAAGGAGGTGTCCGCATGAGCAGCACCAGCAGTGCGCCGAACACCCTCGCGCCCGAGCGGCGGGAGGCGCCGGACGCACCAGGCGGGGCCCGGGCGCTGTGGCGCGCGTTCACCGCGACCCAGCAGCGGGTTCCGGTGTTCCAACTCGTGGCCGTCCTCGCGGTGTTCGGCTGGGGCGCGGTGGGAGTGCCCGGATTCACCGAGCATTCGGCGGTCATGTCGATGCTGGTCCTGGCGAGCCTGCTGGGCCTGGCGTCGGTCGGCCAGACCCTCGTCGTGCTCGTCGGCGGCCTGGACCTCGCGGTGGCCGGCTACGTCTCCGTCGGCGCGGTCGCGGCCGCCCAGCTTGCCGGAAAGCATCACTGGTCGCTGGCCGCGACCGCCGCGGTGGTCGTCGCTCTGACCGGTCTCGCGGGTGCGGCGAGCGGCTGGGTGTGCCAACGCTTCGCCGTCCAACCGCTCGTCGTGACCCTGGGCATGTACTCGATCCTGGTCAGCGGGATCCTCATCGTCACCGGCGGCAAGATCGTCGACCCACCGCCCGCCGTCCTGTCGCAGTGGACGTCCGTCGCCGGCTCGACCTTCGGGCTGCAGGTGCCCCCGGTGGTCGTGATGTGGGTGGTGGTCTCGCTCGTCCTGGGCATCGTGCTGGCGCGCACGCGCGTCGGTCGGCAGCTCTACGCCACTGGCGCCAACCCCCGTGCGGCGGCACTCATGATGATCGACGTGGGCCGGGTCCGGGTCCTCGTCTTCGCCTTCGCCGGCGCGTTCGCGGGCGTGGTCGGCATGCTCGTCGCCGGCTTCGCGAGCGGCGCGACACCGAACTCGGGCGATCCGTATCTCTTCTCCGGCATCGCCGCGGTCGTGGTCGGCGGCACCATGATCGGCACGGCTCGCGGCAGCTACACCCGTACCGTGCTCGGTGCGCTGGTGCTGACCGAGCTCACGACGATTCTCGCCGGCCAGGGTTTCGGGGAGGGCGACAACCGCATCCTCTACGGTCTCGCGCTGCTGGTGGTCGTCACCGCGTACGGCCGACAGCGCCGGCTCAACGACCGGGTCTGAGCACCCTCCACCGCACAGGGGGTCGAAGTCCGCGGCGAACCCGTCTGCGGGCTAGATCTTGCGCTCGACGATCCGGCGTCGGATGTCGGCGAAGCCTTCCGTCAGGACGTCCAGCTGCTCTTCGGTGAGGGCCTCGATCACCAGCTCGCGGACCAGGCTGACATGGCCGGGTGCCGCACGGTCCACCAACTCGATGCCGCGCGGAGTGATCGTGGCGATCACTCCGCGGTCATCAGTGGCACAGGCCCTGCGACTGACCAGGCCATCCTTCTCCAACTGCGCGATCTGGTAGGTCAGGCCGCTTTTGGTGACCGCCAGTGTTTCGGCGAGCGCCAGCATCCGCATCGACCCGTCGGGTGAGCCGGCGAGGTGGGACAGGATGCCGTACTGCACGTGGGAGAGCCCGGCATCGGTGCGCAACTGCTGATCGAGCACCCGGTTCAGCAGCGTGCTGGCGGTGATGAACGTGAGCCACGCCTGCTGCTCACGCTGGTCGAGCCACTTGGATTCTTCCACGAATCAAAACTACCACTCTTGTTCGAGTTGGAACTTCCTGCTAGCGTCCCCGTGTAGTTCAAGTTCGAACCTCTTCCCCGATGTGGCGTGATGTGACGCCATTTGTGCTGCGCGAACGGCGGCGCGTTCGAGGGCTTCGTTATTTCAAGGAGGACGAGATGATCAATCGTCGTGCTGTGCTCCGGGGCGGGGGCGCTGCCGCATTGGGCGCGCTCGCCATCACCGCGGTGGAAGGCGGGGGCGAATCAGCGTTCGCGTCGGTCATGCCCGCACTGCTGGGCGACCCCGCCGAGACCGGCGGGTCCCTGGGCTACCCCAAGCATCTGACCCACCAGGAGCGGCGCAATCTGGAGACCTTCGACGAGCTGGACTTCGTCGTCTACTCCGGCCAGCAGTGGGACCGGGTGCGTGAAAGCCACGCGGAGAACGTCCGTGCGCACTGGCCCGACGGTCACTACACCGACGGCCTGGCCAGGCATATCGAGGACATGAAGTTCAACTTCATCTTCGCCCCCGACGCCCGTACCAAGCTGCACCCCGTCCGCGTGGCCAAGGACAACTTCACCGCCGTCACCGGAGTCACCACCGGCACGTTCACCAGACCCATGCCCGACGGTAGCGGCGGCTTCATCCCGCCCACCGGCAAGAAATACTCCCTCAACATGGTCACCGTCGGCATCTGGAACAAGCGTGGCGTGATGGACGAGGAATTCATCATCTACGACCAGCTCACCCTCATGCGGCAAATCGGGCTCGCCTGAATTCCCCCTCGTTTGATATTCCCGGACATCCCCGCCAGGTCGGCGGCTCCACCTGCATCGAGGTCACCGGCCGCTGAACGACGGCTCGGGCGTCGACGAATGACGCCCGCAGCCTGATCGCACGAGCCTCGTCCTCGCCGCTGCCGGCGCTGCCCATGGTGGACAGCGCCGGCAGCGGCATGTCTGGGCCGGGTGTGTGTCAGGCGGGGTTCCTGCCGATGAAGAACTCCCGGAACGGATCCATGCTCGGTTCGAGGCCGGAGTCGACCAGGCCCTTGCGCAGCGCTGCCATCTGGCCGTCCTGCAGGCGCATCGTGGGCTGCCGCAGGGGGCCGCCGTTGTAGCCCTGGAGCCAGCCCTGGAACTTCCAGGCCATCCGGTTGAGCACGGACCCGCCGTGCAGGCCCTGGAAGAGGGCGGCCTTGGTCTTCCGCGCCGGGTGCAGCTGCCAGAAGATCTGCGTGGCGTCGTCGTACTTGCCTTCCCGCAGCAGTTCCATCACTCGGGGAATCACCGGGCCGTAGTACTCGTGGTCACTGGTGGCCGACAGCTGGATGGGCATGACCTGCGAAAGGGGGATCAGGTCGGCCTCGATCGGTACGGAGATGACGACCTCGTCGCCGAAGAGCCGGTTGCACTCGACGGCGCTCTGGATGTTCGGGAATCCGCCCTCGGTCTTGATCACCGCCAGGTTGGGGATGTCGTCGATGAGGCGACGGATGAGCCGGGTCGGGATGTCGGAAGGGTGGATCCGGGCGGAGAAGTTCCAGATCGTCATCGGGAACAGGATGATGCCGAGGCTGGTGGCCTCGCAGACGGCCTTGGTGTAGTCGTAGACCTCCTGTTCGGACTCGGGGTAGAAGTTCGGCGGGTACGCCAGCAGCACGAGGTCGGCGCCTGCCTCCTCGGCGCCGCGCACCGCCTCCAGGTTCTGCTCGAGGTTGTTCCAGCTCGCATGGTGGACGACATAGAAGTCGTCTCCGGCCTCGTCCTTGGAGATGCGAAGGAAGTCCAGGTACTCCGGCAGGGTGATGCTGATCTCCGAGACGCCGAGCGTGCCGATGAACCCGTGTTCCTTGGCCAGCCGGATGTCGTGCCGGACGGCCTGCTCGTTGATGCCGAGGAGGTCGTTCGTGAAGGACGGAATGGTGCAGTTGACGGCGCCGACGAGCTTCTCGCGCGCCCAGGCGCGGGCTTCCGCGCGGCCGTATGCGGGCATGGTGCTGCTTCCTTTCGGATCATGGGTCGCCTACGAGGGTGGGGGAGGGGCGGCTCACATCGGGCCGGCGCCTTCCCAGGACAGGTACTTCATCTCCATGTACTCGTCGATGCCGTAGACGGAGCCCTCACGGCCGATGCCCGACTGCTTGATGCCGCCGAAGGGTGCCACCTCGTTGGAGATGAGTCCCGAGTTGATACCGATCATCCCGGCCTCGATCGCGGCCGCGACGCGCCAGATGCGCTCGGCGTCCCGGCTGTAGAGGTAGGCGGCGAGTCCGAACTCGGTGTCGTTGGCCATGGTCACGGCGTCGGTCTCGTCGGTGAACCGGATCAAGGGTGTGACGGGACCGAAGGTCTCCTCGCGAGTGATCACCATGCCGGGGACGACGTCGGCCAGGACCGTCGGCTGGAAATAGAGCCCGCCCCGCTCGTGCCGCGACCCGCCGCAGAGGACCCGGGCACCGCGGCCCGTCGCGTCGGCCACGTGCTCCTCGACCTTGGCGACGGCCGCCTGGTCGATGAGGGGACCCTGCAGGACACCGGGTTCAAAACCGTCGCCCACGGGCAACTCGCGCACGCGCTTGGCCAGTTCCTCGGCGAAACGGTCGTAGACGCCGGACTGTACGTACACCCGGTTGGCGCTGATGCAGGCCTGACCGGTGTTGCGGTACTTGGCGGCGAGCACGCCGGAGACGGCGACGTCGAGATCGGCGTCGTCGAAGACCAGGACCGGGGCGTTGCCGCCGAGTTCCATGGAGACCTTCTTCACGGTCTCGGCGGACTGGGCGATCAGCAGGCGGCCCACCTCGGTCGATCCGGTGAAGGTCACCTTGCGCACGATCGGGTTGCCCGTCAGCTCGGGGCCGATCTCGCGGGCGTTGCCGGTCACGACGTTGAACACGCCCGCCGGGATCCCGGCTCGCTCGGCCAGTTCGGCGAGCGCCAGGGCGGTGAGCGGCGTCTGCTCGGCGGGTTTGACGACCATCGTGCAGCCGGCGGCGAGGGCGGGCGCCGCCTTGCGGGTGATCATCGCCGCGGGGAAGTTCCACGGCGTGATCGCGGCGCAGACGCCGACGGGCTCCTTGAGGACAAGGACCCGGCGCGAGGGGTCGGGTGCGGGGAAGATGTCCCCGCGGATCCGCTTCGCCTCCTCCGCGAACCACTCGATGAACGAGGCCGCGTAGGCCATCTCGCCCCGGGCCTCCGCGAGCGGCTTGCCCTCTTCGAGGGTGATGAGCCGGGCGAGGTCCTCCGTGTGCTCGGTGACGAGGTCGAACCAGCGGCGCAGGATCTGGGCGCGCTGCTTTCCGGACAGGGCCCGCCAGGCCGGGAGTGCCCGGTTCGCGGCGTCGATCGCCTCGGTGACCTGTGCACGGCTCAGCGAGGGAAGTTCGGCGAGCTTCTCGCCGGTCGCTGGGTTGTGCACGCCGAAGCGACCGGAGTCGCCCTGGTCGATCCACTGTCCGCCGGCATACGCGGCCGTACGGAGCAGCGCCGGGTCGTCGAGGCCGCGGGCGTCGGTGATCGTGGTCATGTCTCGTCTCTCGTCGCTCACTTCTGAACCGGCTGGATGCGGATGGGGAGTTGGACGCCGAGTCCGGCTTCCTGGGCGCGGCGGGCGCACATCGCGGCGACCGCGAGGTCCTGGATCGCCGAGCCGACGGACTTGTACAGAACGATCTGCCGGTCGCTGGTGCGTCCGGGGCCAGTGCCGCCGACGAGGGAGGCCAGGGAACTGGTCCTGCCGCTGACGTCGATGCCCGCCTGACGCGCGGCGATCAGGTCACCGGTGTCGTGGAGTACCTCCTCGACGACGTCGGCGATGACGACGTCAGCGCGCCTGATCACCTCGGTGTCGACCTCGCGCTGTTCGCGCACCGTCGATCCGATGGAGACCACGGTCATGCCCGGCTCCAGCCATGCGCCGAGCAGGATCGGGGTCTCGTCGTAGGAGCGTGCGGCGCAGATCACCAAGGAGGTGCCGGCGATCGCGGCCTGCGGGGACTCGGCGGGGACGACCGCCGTGCCGAGATCGGCGAGTTCGTCGGCGAAGCGGGCGCGGCTCTCGGCCCTGGGGCTGTAGACGTGCACGGACTTGAGGTCCCGCACGGCGGCCAGGGCGCGTACGTGCTTCTTGGCCTCGAAACCGGATCCGATGACGGAGACGTCCAAGGGGCCCGGCAGGGCGAGCGCCCCGGCCGCGAGCGCCGAGGTGGCCGCGGTCCGGTAGCCCGTGATCGAGTTGCCGTCGAGGAGGGCGACCAGTTCGGCGGACGACTGGTCGAAGAGCGAGATCAGGTACGAGAACTGCCGGGGACCCATGGCGCCTGCGATCGTCTTCGTGCCCATCAGGCCGCTGTCGCCCGGCACGCCGCTCAGGGTCCGGACCCAATTGCCCCCGCCTCGGGCGATGACCCGGGTCGGGAAGCGGGCGTCGTCGTCGGCGGCCGCGTACGCCTCGCGCAGAGCCACGATGGCGAGGTTCCAGTCGAACGCCGACTGAACGGTCGCGTCGTCGAGCAGGAGAGTCATGCGCGCCGGTCCTTCCGTTGTGGCAGGCATCGTCGCCTACCTCTCAGTGCCTCGATCCTAAACGATCCGTCTCGTATGAATAAGACCCCCAATGACGGCTTGTCTTTCGCCCTCTCCTTGCCGAAAGCCCTGGCAAGGATGTCATTACTGCGACGCGGATCGAAGCGATTCACATCCTAGACGCTCCGTTTCGATACTCCTAGGGTGGGACGCGCTGTGCAAGGGGCCCAATGGCGCCGTCCTGCTCGGGCCCCTGGGCGGACGAGTGCGCGACCTTCCCGTGTCAGAGGCCCAGTCGAACGTGACCGGGCGGTCGGTGCGGGCCTTGCACGACCCGGCCGGGATGTGCACGCCAAGGCTACGACTGTTGAAAGCGCTCTCTGGCGTGGTGGAATGGCATGTACATATATCCCGGCCCGGGCGGGATGACGAGACCCCGGCCGGGAGCCGCCCCACCTCGGACGGAGAAGTGCCCTCATGGACCAGGCCGTGCGTCGGAGGCGTCACGCGCTGTTCCTGCTCTTCCTGCTGACCGGGATCGCCATGTCCTCCTGGGTGACACGCACACCCGCGATCCGCGATCGGCTGGACCTCTCCACCGAAGGCATGGGCCTGGTGCTGTTCGGCCTGTCGCTCGGCTCGATGGCGGGCATCTCCTGCTCGGGACGCCTGGTGTCCAGACTCGGGACGCGGCCCGTCATCGTCTGGGGGACCTGGCTCCTCGTCGCGGGGATGGCGGTGATCTCTTGGGGGAGCGTCTCTGCTTCCGTGCCGGTTGTGGCCGCGGGACTGTGCGCCTTCGGCGCCGGGATGGGCGTCGGTGACGTGGCGGTGAACGTCGACGGCACGGACGTGGAGCGGCTCGGCAGCCGGACCACCCTGCCCGCGCTGCACGGCTGCTTCAGCCTGGGCACCGTGCTGGGCGCCGGAGCAGGCATGGCCGCGACAGGAGCAGGCGTACCGGTGCACTGGCACCTGGCGGCGATCGTCCTCCTCGCTGCCGGACTCCTCCTCTACGCGGCACGCGCCATCCCGGAAGGCACCGGCCGCGCCGCCCCCGAAGAGCCGCACGAAGCCGACGCCGACAAACATCTCCCGGCGGTGTGGAAGGACGGGCGGCTTCTGCTCATCGGTGCGATCGTGCTGGCCATGGCATTGGCCGAGGGGTCCGCCAACGACTGGCTGCCGCTGCTGATGGTCGACGGACACGGCATGGACGCCACGGCGGGCTCCCTCGTGTACGCGGGTTTCGCCGCCGCGATGACGCTGGGCCGCTTCGGCGGCACCTTCTTCCTCGACCGTTTCGGCCGCACCGCCGTCGTCCGTGCCAGTGCCTTCTCCGGTGCGCTCGGCCTGCTCATCGTCATTGTCTCCGACAATGCCGTCCTGGCCGGAGCGGCCGTGCTGCTGTGGGGACTGGGCGCCTCGCTCGGCTTCCCTCTGGCCCTGTCCGCCGCCGGGGAGTCAGGCCCGAACCAGACGGCGAGGGTCAGTCTCGTCGCCGTCATCGGCTACGTCGCCTTTCTCGTCGGTCCGCCCGGACTGGGTTTCCTCGGAGGTCACTTCGGCCTGCGCCCCGCCATGCTCGTCGTCATGGCGTGTGTCGCGTGCGCCGCTTTCCTGGCCCCCGCGGTGGAGACCGGGGCCCGCACCCTGAGCGCCGCCGCGGGGGGCGCCACCGAAGCCGACGCGACCGCCAGGGCCGAGGACATGGGTTCGGTGTAGATCAGCCCCGCCGCGGGAGCGGACACGCTGATACCCACGGACGCGTCAGGGCATGACCTCACGCCACATGTCGCCACGGCCCTGCTCGGCAGCCGAGAACCTGGAAGAACCGTTTCACCGAATGTGTAGGTTCTGTGTGCGCGACGTGGTTGAATCATGCACAACTCGGCCAGGTGGCTTGATCTGATCGATCCGGTTCCCCCATGCCCCGCACGCGTCGCGGGGCCCCGTGCGCTCCGTTCCTGTCCGCCGGGCCTGGCTGTGACCGTCCTCGCCGTGCAACGTCGTAGTCGACGTCATGCCTGCTGGGCGGCGTGCCGTCCCGCAGGAAGGAACTGTCGTGAACGCCACCGTCTCCAACTTCCATTACGGCGCCGTGACTCCCGTGGCCGCCTATCTCATGGCCTGCCTGGGCGCGGCACTGGGGCTGCGATGCACGACGCGTTCGCTGCGCCGCCCGCAGCGAAGAGCCGGCTGGCTGGCACTCGGGGCCATTTCGATCGGTTCGGGCATCTGGACGATGCACTTCATCGGCATGATCGGATTCAGCGTCCAGGGCGCCGCGCTCAGTTACGACACACCGAAGACCGTGCTCAGCCTCGCCGTCGCCATCGCGGTGGTCGCGGTCGGGGTGTTCCTCGTCGGCTACCGCGGCGGCTCACCCGTGAACCTGGGCGTCGCGGGGACGATCACCGGACTCGGTGTCGCGGTCATGCACTACCTGGGAATGGACGCTGTCCACACGGACGGGACCCTGCACTACGACACGACGACGGTGGCGTTGTCCGTCGTGATCGCGATCGCGGCGGCCACGGCGGCTCTGTGGGCGGCCGTTTCCATCCACACGTTCTGGTCCAGCCTGGGCGCCAGTCTGGTCATGGGAGTGGCCGTCACCGGAATGCACTACACGGGGATGACCGCGGTCTCCGTTCACATCACCGGGGCCAATGATGCGTCACAGTCGTCCACCAACCTGATCTCGTTCCTCCTGGCGATGCTCGCCGGCCCGCTCGTGGTCCTCCTGGTGGCGGCCGTGATCGTCATGTTCGACCCCGACTTGATGGTCGGAGACGAAGCACCGATCCGGGCGGTCGCCGGGACCGGGGCCTACGACCCCGCCGCCCCCTATCCGTCCCAGTACCAGGCACATAACCAGACGCACCGTACGGGAGGTTACGCGCCCTGACGGCCGTGCGCCGGGCCGCCTCGGGTGCGTCTGTGCCTGTAACTCCCAGGCGCCCGGGCCCCGGGATGTGTGCCCGGTGTTCGACTCGACCGGCCCGTGTGGTCCAGTCGATGGGCTCACCGGGCCGGTCGGACCGGTGAGGTCAGCGCAGTCCGGCGAAGAGGTCGTTCTCGGGTACGGCCGTGCCGGTCGGGTCCTCGACGCGCAGGAAGGTCTCCGTACCCATCAGTTCGCCGAACCTCTCCCGGCCCATCTTGAGGAAGAAGATGTTCTCGCCCTGGCTGGCGTGCGCGGCCAGCGCGTCGAACTTCTGGCCGCTGAACGCGGTGGTGTCCACCCACGTGGTGATCTCGTCGTCGGGAAGCCCGATCTGGGCCGTGGCGGCGGACTCGGCGGGGTCCGGCTCCGGCACGTCCTGACCGGACTCGCGCATGAGCTCGCCGAACCGCTGCATCGCCGAGTGGGGCATCGTGGTCCAGTACACCTTCGGAGTCAGCTCGGTCAGCTTCAACGCCGCCATGGTGATGCGATGGGCCTGGATGTGGTCGGGGTGGCCGTAGAAGCCGTTCTCGTCGTAGGTGACGACCACATCGGGCCGGTAGTGCCGCATGAGTTGGGCGAGCCGGCCGGCGGCTTCCGGGACGGGGGTCTGCCAGAAGGAGTGGGGGGCGTCGTTGGTCGGCCAGCCCATCATCCCGGAGTCGGCATAGCCGAGCATCTCCAGATCGCTGATCTTAAGAATGTCGCAGCTCGCCTCGAGTTCCTGGCGGCGCATCGCGGCGACGGCCGCCGGATCGTGCCCGGGATCACCCGGCTTGACGCCTCCCGGTCCGTCACCGCATGCGCCGTCGGTACAGGTCACGAGCACCGTGCGAATGCCTTCCGCCGCGTATCGCGCCAGGACTCCTCCGGTTCCGGTGGCCTCGTCATCGGGGTGGGCGTGCACGGCCATGAGCGTCAAAGGCCGGTCCGTCATGAAACAGTCCTCCTGCAGAGCGACGTCGTGGTCCAAGCAGCGCGGCGGGCGTGCCGTGATGCCGGTGCCAGGATCTTGGCGGGGCGCACGGTCCTGCGGTTTCAGTGGTTCACCTTGGTACCGTGCCGCCTTCTCTGTCGATGCAACCGCTCCGGCAGGACGGTCTGTTCCCGGCCCGCCGACTCGACACCGGCTGTCGTCGATTACTAGGAGCGGCTGAAGGAGATGCCGCGGCGCGAGCGGCGGGGCTCGTGAGCTGGACCCGGGGGACGTGGCACATGAATGCGAACGCATACTTGGTCGCGGCGCACGCACATGATCCACTCCCTTCCCGGGGACGGACGAGAGGCCCACCTCGAATGACCACGCTCTTCGACGACGGCGCTGACCCCACTCCCGGCGCGTCCCGGGTCACGCACGGCCGCGATGAGGCATTCACCCAGCTCCTTCTGTCCAGTTACCGGCGGCTGACCGGCTCCTCGCTGAGTCCGGCAGCACCTCTCGGCGATCAGGCTCGCTGGTTCTACGAGGACGCGCCGTTCGGACTGCTCGCACACGACACGAGCGCGGACCCGGTCTTCCTTTACGCGAACAGAACCGCCCAGCAGTGCTTCGAGTACTCCTGGGAGGAGTTCGTGCGGCTCCCGTCCCGGCTTTCCGCCCCCGCGGAAGGACAGGGGGACAGAGCGGAGTTCGTGCGATCGGTGGCGGAACACGGGTATGCGTCCGGCTACCGAGGCCTGAGGATCGCCCAGTCCGGCCGACGGTTCTGGATAGAGGACGTCACCATGTGGAACCTTGTGGATGCCGACGGCCTCGTCCGCGGACAGGCGGCCGTGTTCCGGTCATGGACGGACCTACCGCATTGACTCCGACGTCGGGAGGTGCCGCGCCGCATCGTGATCCGGGGGAAGCGCCTGCTCCGTCCAGATGCATTTGCCGTCGACGGTGTATCGGGTGCCCCACCGTTGGGAGAGCGCCGCGACGAGTTGAAGTCCGCGGCCGCCCTCGTCGGTGTCGAGGGCGCGGCGGACCCGGGGTGTGGTGAGGCTGTGATCCGATACTTCGCAGGTAAGGACACGGCCCCTTTGCAGCCGTAGCCCGAGGGGGCCCCGGGCGTGTCGTATGCCATTGCCGACCAGTTCGCTGGCGATCAGCTCGGTGGTCATGACGAGGTCGTCAAGGTGCCAGGTGTCGAGCTGCCGCCGTACGTGCTCACGGGCCTCACCCGCTGCGACCGGGCCCTCGGGAAGCTCCCAGGAGACCGCGGCCCCGGAGGGAAGACCGCCCGTCTGGGCGACGAGTACGGCGGCGTCGTCACTGCTCGCCGCCTGCCCCGGCCACAGGGTGCTGACGAGCATGTCGCAGAGCTGGTCCACGGAACCGGCCATGGCTGAGGGGCCGGCATGGTGTGAGGCAGCGAGTACGGCGGCCAGTTGCTTCATGCCGCCGTCGATGTCCCGGCTCGCTGATTCCACCAGGCCGTCGGTGTACAGGACCAGGACGGTTCCGTCCGGCACGTCGACATGACCGGTTTCGACGGGTGGGGTCGCCGCGCCGAGTGGTGGATTCGCAGGCAGGTCGGGGAAACGGACACGTCCGTCGGGCAGCAGCAGTGCGGGCGGAGCATGCCCGGTGCGGGCCATGGTGCAGACGCGGGTGACCGGGTCGTACAGGACGTACAGGCAGGTGGCGTAGAAGTCGTCGCCGAGGTCGCTGACCAGGTCGTTGAGCTGGGCGAGCAGTTCGTCGGGGGACAGTTCGAGGCTGGTGAGGGTGTGCACGGCGGTGCGCAGGCGTCCCATGGTGGCGGCTTCGGGAAGGCCGTGGCCCATGACGTCGCCGATGATGAAGGCGACCCGGTCCGCGGAGAGCGCGATGACGTCGTACCAGTCGCCGCCCACGCCCGAGCCGGTCGGCAGGTAACGGGCCGCTGTGGTCGCGGTGGGCAGGACCGGCAGTTCCCGGGGGAGAAGTCCGCGTTGCAGTTCCGTGGCGCGGCGGTGCTCGTCGTCGTAGAGCCGGGCTCGTTCCAGGGCCTGGGCCATCAGACCGCTGACCGCGGTGAGCAGCGTCTGCTCCTCCTCGGTGAAACGGCGCGACTCGGCGAAGGAGATCACGCAGCAGCCGATCGGGCGCCCGGATGCGATCAGGGGGAGAAATACCCAAGCGTGCTTCTCGCCCCGGAACGCATGGTCGGCGGCGTCGGGATAGCGGCGCACGAAGTCCTGCCGTGACGTCAGGTACACCGGGGTCCGGCGCTGTAGGGCTTCGCGGTTGGGCGCCGGGAAGGACGCGCGGGCGCCGCGGACGCGGTCGACGAATTCCGGCGGATATCCGACGGTCTCCGCCAGCCGCAGGAGATCACCTTCGAGGAACTGGACCATGAGTCCGACAGCGCCGAAGAGCGGCCGCAGCTCGGCGGCGATGGCATCCACGACATCCCGCACCGTGACAGCGCGCGCGAGAGCCGTCGTGAGCCGCCCCAGCTGGGCGGCGCGCTCAGCGGCGATCTGTCCTGTGTCCGTACGTTCCGCGTCCGACAGGTGCCTGTCGGTGATGTCCGCGAAGTGGAGTACCGGACCGTGCGGTGACGGCGTGAGGCGGATGCGGTACCAGCGCTGGTCGGTGGGCCACTGGACGTCGAACTCGGCAGGAGCCCCCTGCGCCATGGCCCGCCGGCAACGGGTTTCCAGTCCTGTCGAGCGCATGGCGGACTGCTCCCACAGCGGCCGCCCCAGCAACGTTCGGGCAGGCTCGAACAGACGCTCGGCCTGGGTGTTGACCGAGGTGATGGTCCAGTCCGGGTCCGCCGTCACGAACCCGTCGGCCATGTGCCGCAGGGTACGGGCGGCCGACTCGGCGCGGTTCCTCAGCTCCGTGTTGTCCCAGACAGTGCCACCGACGTGCGTCAGCTCGTGGTCGTCACCGGCGACCCAACCGTGCATCTGTACCCAGCGCACCTCGTCGTCACGGCGCCGTAGCCGGAACTCCGCTGTGTATGAGCGGCGGGTGACGAATGCTCCCGCGATGTCGGCCATCACCTGGGGCAGGTCGTCAGGGTGGATGGCGGCCGCCCAACTCCCCATCCTGCCGTCGAAGGTTTTGGGGTCGATGTCGAGCAACACCAGCAGGGCCTCGTCCCCCGTTACCTCGCCGGAGCGGACGTCCCAGTCCCAGACACCGACGCCGGCCGCGGGGGCCACCTGCTGAAGCACGGACGGGGCAGTGCGCCGGCCGTCGTGCCCTGGTAGCACCCCGCGCCGCCACCACGCAGAGACGCCTCGGGCGATCGCACGAAGGAAGTCCTGCTCCGCGCGGGAAGGCGGATCGGGCGCCGTCGTGATCACGGAGAGCGTACCGACCCGTCGCTCCGACGCCGTCAGGGGGACGGCGACCATCCCGGTGCCGAGAGGGAGGAAGCCGGCCCGTGGATCGGTCGAGGGCAGCCACACGGCCGTGCCGTCGCGCAGCGCCGATGCCGGGGCGGTCCCTCCGGCCCGGTCCGCGGTCCGCCATTCCTCCAGGACATCCAGGGGAACGTCGAGGGCGGAGGCCAACCGCAGCTGTGGTTCGCCGCTCCCGGCCAGATGCACCATCCCGCCGAGCCCCTCGATGGCCACGACGGCCTGACGGAGAGCCAGTCGCAGCTCAGGCTCGCTCCCTCCGTCGATGAGGTGCACCGGCGGACGACTCTGTCCCGGTCCTGCGATGTTCTCCACTGCGCGCTCGCTCTGAGTGGGCCCCTGGGGTCAACTATATGGTCGCTGACCGGACACCATGCGGCGCGCGATCAGCTGAGACGTTCCAGCACCATGGCCATGCCCTGCCCTCCGCCGACGCACATGGTCTCCACACCCAGCTGCGCGTCGCGCGTGCGCAGTCCGTTGATCAAAGTGGTCATGATGCGCGCACCCGTACTGCCGAACGGATGGCCCAGTGCGATCGCCCCGCCGTGCACGTTGAGCCTCTCCAGCGGGATGCGGAGCTCCCGCTGGGAGGCGAGGACCTGAACGGCGAAGGCCTCGTTCATCTCGAACAGGTCGACGTCTCCGACCGACAGGCCGGCGTGTGCGAGGGCGCGTCGGGTGGCCTCGACCGGTCCCAGGCCCATGATCTCGGGGGAGAGGCCCGAAACGCCGGTGGCCAGGATCCTGGCCAGGGGGGTGATGCCGAGTTCCCGCGCCCTGACGTCGCTCATGATGACCACGGCGGCGGCCCCGTCGTTCAAGGGGCAGGAGTTCCCGGCAGTGACCGTGCCGTCAGGCCGGAAGGCCGGCCGGAGACCTGCCAGGGCCTCGTAAGTGGTGCCGGGGCGTGGGCTGTCGTCGGTCGCGATCACCGTGTCGTCGGGCAGCCGGACAGGGGTGATCTCCCGGGCGTGGAACCCCGCCTCGGCGGCCTGGGCGTACAGCTGCTGGCTGCGCAGGGCGTAGCGGTCCTGTTCCTCGCGGCTGATCTTGAACAGGCCCGCGACGTTCTCCGCGGTCTGTCCCATGCCTATGTAGACGTCGGGCAGCAGGCCGTCGGAGCGGGGATCGGTCCACGGCCGGTTGGTGCGCGCGTCCTCCGAGGTGCGCTGCCTGGCCTGCTCGAATGCCGGGTTCAGGACGTCGTCGGCATCGGCCCCGGTGGGGCCGAAGTGCTGGTAGCGGGAGACGCATTCGACACCTGCGCTGACGAAGACGTGGCCTTCTCCCGCCTTGATGGCGTGGAAGGCCATCCGGGCGGTCTGCAAGGAGGACGAGCAGAAGCGGTTGACCGTGGTGCCGGGCACCGCGTCCAGTCCCAGCTGCACGGACACCCGGCGGGCGATGTTGGCGCCGTGCTCGCCGCTCGGCTCGGCGCAGCCCAGGTGGAGGTCGTCGATCCGTGTCGGGTCCAGTTCGGGCAGCTGGTCGAGGGCCGCGCGGATCGCTGTCGCCGCGAGGTCGTCGGGGCGGACATCCTTGAGGGACCCCTTGAAAGCGCGCCCGACAGGCGTGCGGGCGGCAGCTACTACGACGGCTTCGGGCATGTCATGCACCTCTCGGGATGGTCGACGGCTCGCGGAGTCGCGCGACTCGAGCGCGTTCCTCCGGTAAGCAGGATGCTAAACGGATCGTTTCGCAAATGGCGTGTGCGCACCGGGCTGACCGGGCTCGGCGACTCGAATGCACCCAAAGGCGCGGCGCGGCTCGGTGGAGCTTGTTTCGCCAGGTCATTACCGGTGAAGTCGGGCGTGGCGCGGTCGGGTCCCCCTGGGGCGGACCCAGGAAAATATTACGTACATCGATCCTAGACGTTCCGTTTCGATTGACCTAGTGTGATGGCACCTCGCGCAGAGAGGAGCGCTCAATGACGGCGCGGTTTCGACAGGCGGTGTTCGTTCCGCCCCCCGTGTGTGTCGTCGCCGACGAGCTGGGCCACTTCGCCCGGGCCGGCCTTGAGGTCGAGACCGTGCTGATCGAGTCGTCGACCGACCAGCGTGACCGGCTGCTGACCGACGACGTCGATGCGGCCGTCACGGCCATCGACAACCTGATCGTCTGGAATTCCGGCGGAGGCGACCTCCGGGTCGTCGCCCAGGTCGAGTCGACGACACCCCTCCGGCTGGTCGCACAAGCCTCGGTGAGGAGGCTGGAGGACCTGCGTGGAGCAACCCTCGGCGTCGATGCGCCGGACAACGGCTTCGCCGTCGTGCTGCGTCATCTCCTCGGCCACCACGGCCTCCCGCCCGGCGCATACGAGTTCGAGCCGGTGGGCGGAGTGCGCGAGCGCTTCGAGGCCCTGTGTTCAGGCGCGATCGACGCGGCATGGCTGGGGCCGCCGTTGGACGAGCTGGCACTGCAGGAGGGGTTGGTGTCGCTGCTCGCGGTCGAGGACGAGGTGCCGGACTTCCCCGGGCAGGGTGTCGTGGCCGGTCCCGCGACGCGGCAGGCGGGACGGGACAAGCTCTCGCGCTACCTCACGGCCCTGGAGGCGTCGCGCGACTGGCTGTACACCACCCCCGACGAAGAGATCCTGGACGTGCTGACCAGAGGTGGGTACGGACCGGCCTCGGCGCGGGCCGCGCTGCGCGCCCGCCCCGTGTCGCTGGCCCCCGCTCGCGTCGGCCTGGAGTGCATCCTGACGATGCGCGACAAACTCGGCATGATGCCCGGCCGGGCGCCCGGTGTCGAAGACTTGTACGATGGCCGCCCGCTCGGTCTGGAGCTACGTCCGTGACGGCCGACCTCGTCACCGCCGACGGCCATCGCGATCACTCGGGGCGGGGCGTGGACGGCCAGGTGGCTGCGAGCGTGCGCAGGATGCTCGACGAGGACCGCACGTCCGAGCTCCTCGGAATCCAGGTCGAGTCGGCCGTCGCAGGGCGGGCCCGCGCACGGATGCGGGTCCGGCCGGACATGGTCAACGGGCACGCGATCGTGCACGGCGGACTCGTGTTCGCGTTGGCCGACACCACCTTCGCCTGTGCTGTCAACAGCTTCGGCCCCCCGGTCGTCACGGCCGGCGCGGACATCGTCTTCCGGCGCCCGGGCCACCTCGGTGACGACCTGGTCGCCGAAGCCATGACCCGCTCCCGGCAGGGCCGCACGGTGATCTGTGAGGTCACGGTGCGGCGCGGCGACGACGTCATCGCCGAGTTCAGCGGGCGGGGGGCGCAGATCGCCGCCGGGGGCGGGAAGCCGTCCGCGGCGGGCAGTCCGGTCCGGACGGGTTCGCCGGACAGTGCCGGTCAAAAGGACGACCGGCCCCTTCGAACGGGCGCGGACACCGACGCGGTGGACGGACCAGCCGCGCCGGGGCACGCGCCGGGCGGCTAAGCCGCGGACGCCGAGCGCGCGCGGGCCGTCCGGTGGACGCGCGGGCGCGCGGAGAGCAAAAGGTATATCCAAGCATCAGAGCCGCTAATGGAGTTCAAGTGTCACAGGACTGCGAAGTCATCGTTGTCGGTGGTGGACCTGTCGGGGTGATGGCCCTCACCCTGCTCGGGCATGCCGGTGTACGGGCCGTGGGGATCGAACGCGAGCCCGAGCTGTGGCAGCAGGCGCGGGCCGTGCATTTCGACGGTGAGACCGTTCGTTCCTTCCAGGCCATGGGCCTGGCGGAGGAACTCTCCGCCCGGATCAAACCGATGTGCGTCTACCGCATGGAGAACGAGGCCGGCGAAACCTTGGTGGCCCCTGCCACAGGGCAGATAGGGCCCCAGGGATGGCACTCGGAGGTCCTCTTCCACCAGCCCGAGGTCGACACGCTGCTGCGTGCCGAAGTCGCCCGGCTCGCCGGTGTGGAACTCCGCCTCGGCACCACGCTGCTGGACATCCAGCAGGACGACGGCTCGGTCCGCTGTACCGTCAGTACACCGGACGGCGCGACAGAGGTGATCACCGCGCGATGGGTGATCGCCTGTGACGGTGCCACCTCGACCGTCCGGCGCACGCTCGGGATTCCCGGCGAGAACCTCGGCACCGACGACCCCTGGCTCGTCGTCGACGGACACCTGCGCGGGACGCCGGGCATCGAGGGGGACATGGTCTTCCTCGGCCGGCACACCCGCCCCGCGCTCTGGATCAACCTCCCCGGTGACCGGGTGCGCATGGAGTTCAAGGTCCTCCCCGAGGACGACCGGGAGGAGATCGCGACACCGGAGGGCATTGCCAGGCTGAGCCGGGGTGTTCTCACGCCGCTGAACTTCGAGCCCGACCGCGTCGCCGTCTACACCTTCCGCGCGCGACTGGCCACCGCCTGGCGGGCCGGCAACGTGTTCCTCGCCGGTGACGCCGCCCACCTGGCACCTCCGCTCTTCGGCCAGGGACTGTGCGCCGGTCTTCGGGACGTGGCCAACCTCGTGTGGAAGATCCGGCTCGTCTCCCGCGGCAGGGCCCCCGAGTCCCTGCTCGACACCTACGAGTCCGAACGCCGGGACCACGCCAGGTACTGGGTACAGCAGGCGGCGACCATGGCCGGACTCGTCCAGACCACCGACCCCGAGATGGCCGCCCGGCGGGACGCGCACATCCGCGCCAACCCGGCGGACGCCTACCCGTCGGCACCCCCGCTCGGCCCGGGTCTGCACACGGGCCCCGCCGACCCGCACGCCGGACATCTGTCGATGCAGCCCATGCTGTCCGACGGGACACGGCTCGACGACCTCGTGGGGCGCCGGTTCCTGCTCGCGGCCACGCCGGAACTGCTGGCCGGGCTGCCCGCCGCCGTGAGCAAGGCGCTGGAGGACGACCTCGAGGTCGCCGTACTGACCTCCCCCCAGCAGGTCGGCCAACTGCTTGCGTCGATCGAGGCGCCCGCCGTCGTGGTCCGCCCCGACCGCTATGTGCTCGGTACGGCGCACACCCCCGAACAGCTCGAAGCGCTGCTCCGGCTCCTGCCCCTCACGGGCACCCCGGAACCCCGGGCCGAGACGAGCACGCCGCGGCAAGCGACCACCGCCCAGCACTGACCAGCGGGCGCACCCGCACTGTCTCACCCACAGGAGTTCACCATGCACGACCAACCCATCACGCACCTGCGGCACGTAGACATCGCCGTTCAGGACTACGACAAGCAGGTCGCCTTCTACGAGCAGCAGTGGGGGCTGACCAAGGTCGGTTCCGACGGCGATGTCACGTACTTCGCCGCCGAGGGCTCGCCCGAGCAGTACGTCGTGCGGGTCCGCCGCTCCCAGGACAAGCGCCTCGACCTGGTCTCCTTCGGCGCCCCCGACCGCGCCACGGTGGACGGCCTGGTGACCCGCCTCGCCACCGACGGCGTGAAGCTGGTGAGTGAGCCGGACACGCTCCAGACGCCCGGCGGCGGCTACGGCTTCCGGTTCTTCGACGTGGAGGGGCGCACCATCGAGGTCTCCACCGAGGTGGCCACCCGCACCCACCGCAAGATCGAGGAACGTGAGGACATCCCGGTGCGGCTCTCGCACGTGGTCCTCAACTCCCCGGAACCCGAGCGCATGATGGCCTTCTACGAGAAGTACCTGGACTTCCGCCTCTCGGACACCAACGTGCACCCGCAGCTCGGCGGGATCATGTGGTTCCTGCGCTGCAACCCCCAGCACCACAGCATCGCGATCGCCCGCTGTCCCCATGTCTCGCTGCACCACGCGTCCTTCGAGATGCGCGGCCTGGAGGAGTACATGCGCGGCAGTGGCCGTCTGATGCGCGACGGGGTGTACAAGGTCTGGGGGCCGGGCCGGCACCGCGCCGGGGACAACACCTTCACGTACTTCCACGACCCCAACGGCAACACCATGGAGTACACGACGGAGCTGGAGACCCTCGACGAGGACACCTGGCACCCCCACCTGTACAGCACGGAGGACCCGGAGACCTCGGACGTGTGGGGGACGTCCAACCCGATGAACGAATTCGTGTCGCGGGAGATGTTCAACGACCCGGACCGTGGGCTGTTCGTCGCACCGCCGGTGTGACCTTCAGGCCCGAGGCGTGCGAGACGCCCCAGGGGAGAGGCTCAGGCCTCTCCGCCCGTCGGCGGACGCGCTTGCAGGCCGCGGATTCCCAGATCCACGAGCTGTTCGGCGAGCGCGTCGTCGAGAGGGCTGATCCCGAAGAGAAGGTGGAAGTAGACCGGGGCGTAGAACAACTGGGCTGCCGAACCGGGATCGAGGTCCGCCCGGAAGACGCCTTCGTCGATTCCTCTGCGCATCAGCTTCTCCACGGCCGCGGAGCGCTCCTGCCAGAACCGGGCGCGGAAGCTGGCCATCACCTCGGGGTCGTACTGCCCCTCGGCGATGATCTGGGCGACCAGCTTGCCCTGCGGGCCGGCGTACCGGGAGATCAGCGACTTGAGGTGCGTCAGGAGGGCGTCGCGCACCGGCACCCCTTCGGGGATGCGGGTGTGCGCCAGGTGGTTCTCCATGAAGGCGTCGATGACGACCGCGGCCTTGTTCGGCCACCAGCGGTAGATCGTCGCCTTGCTGACCTTGGCCCGCTTGGCGATCGCCTCCACGGTCAGCTTCTGCACCGTGATGGCGCGCCTGCCGTCGCGGACAAGGAGATCCATGGTCGCGTCGAGGATCGCTCGACGACTCGATTCGCTTCGTACAGCCACGGAGCCAAATTACCCCACGGGCGACCCCATCTCCCAATGAAGAGGGGGATCGACAAGGCAACTCACCCGCCATACGATACGAAACGTTTCGATTAGACATGGGAGATGGAAACATGAAGCTGGGTCGGATTTCCGCACCTTCCCCGGACGGCGACCAGATCAGGCTCGTGGCCGTGCGGCCCGACGAGGACCGGGTCGTCGACCTGGCCAGGGCCTACGCCCTGGCCAGGCAGGCCGAGGGTGCCACACCGGACGCTGCCCGCCGACTGGCCGCCGCGCTCTTCCCGTCGAGCATGGCCGCCGCCATCGCCGCCGGGCCGGCGTTCCTCGACGCCGCCCACTGGGCCGTGGAGCGGGCCTCCGACGACGCCTCGCTGCCGATCGAGGGGCTGTCCTGGGCGGCGGCCGTCGACCCGCCGGTCATCCGGGACGGCCTGACCTTCCCGGCACACATGAAGGGTTTCGCCGAGAAGGTGGGTGGCGGACTGCCCAACCCGCAGCTGTTCAAAACACCCGGCTACTTCAAGGGATCCACCGGAGTGGTGTACGGCCACGACGAGGAGATCCCCTACCCGGGCTACTCCGAGTTCGTCGACTACGAGCTGGAGATGGGCCTCATCGTCGGAGCCGCGGGCCGCAACCTGACCCCCGACGGCGCCCGCGCCCACCTGTTCGGCGTCACGATCTTCAACGACTTCAGCGCCCGCGACCTCCAGGGGTCCGAGATGGGCATGGGCATGGGCCCGCAGAAGTGCAAGGACTACGCGTACGGCATCGGCCCGTGGATCACGACCGTCGACGAGCTGCCCTCCGTCGAAGGGCTCAAGGGCGTGGTCCGCGTCAACGGCGAGGTCTGGAGCGAGACGAGCGCCGAGGGAATGATCTACACCCCGGAAGAACTCCTGGCCTACGTTTCCATCAACGACCGGCTCCAGCCCGGCGACCTCATCGGCTCCGGCACCCTGCCCTACGGCTCCGGACTGGAGATCGACCGGCGTCTGTCGCCCGGAGACGTCCTCGAACTCGAACTCGAAGGCGTCGGCGTCCTGCGCAACCGCCTGAGCGCCGAACCCGACCAGGCCCCCTGGTGGCCCGAGCCCCGCCCGTACCCCTTCGGTACGCCGGCCAACTGACCACGGGATCAAAACAGATGACCAACCCGCACACCGTGAAGCCGGTACGGCGCATCGTCACCGGCCACACCGCCGACGGCCGCTCGACGGTCGTCAACGACGGCCCGGCCCCCAACGTCTTCGTCTCCGACACGGTCGAGGGGTTCGGCGCGACCGTCCCTTGGCAGACCGAACCGGGCGATGTCAGCAACGACGGCAACCAGGACGCGGCCTCCGCCGACGTCCAGGTGCCGATGTACCCCAAGCTCGGCGGAACGGTCTTCCGGATCGCGAGCTTCCCGCCCGACAGCGCGTACACGGACGCCGCCGCCGACTCCCTCTTCGGCGACATCGACGGCGAGCACGCCCGCGACGCCGCGGACCACAGCGACGGCGACCGCCACTTCTGGTTCCACCGCACGGACAGCCTGGACTACGCCCTTGTCCTGGAGGGCGAGATATGGCTGCTGCTGGACGAGGGGGAAGTCCTCGCCCGGGCCGGTGACGTGATCATCCAGCGGGGCACGAGCCACTCCTGGTCCAACCGCAGTGACACGACCTGCCGGGTGGCCTTCGTCCTCCTCGGCGCCCTGCCCGTCGACACCGCCATCTCATGAGCACCGCGCACGACATCCTGTGGACGCCGAGCCCCGCGCGGCAGGAGGGCAGTGAACTGGCTCGCTACCGCCGTACGTTGAAGGACTACGGCGGCGGTGCCGACTACCTCGATCTGTGGCGCTGGTCGACGGAGGACCTCGGCCGGTTCTGGGAGTCCGTCGCCGAGTTCGAGGACGTACGACTCGGTGGTACCGCGGCTGGCCCGGTGGCTCCGCAGGAGATGCCCGGAGGCACCTGGTTTCCCGGCCGTACCGTGAACTACGCCGAGCACGTGCTGCGCCGCTGCCCGGAAGAGGCGCTCGTCGTCGTGGACGACGACGGCACGTCCCACCAGCTCTCCCGAGCCGGCCTGCGCGGCCAGGTCGCCGCCCTCTCCGCCGCGCTGCGCCGGATGGGCGTGGCCCGCGGTGACCGAGTGGCCGCCGTCCTGCCCAACCGTGCGGAGGTAGTCGTGGGGCTGCTCGCCTGTGCCGCGGTGGGGGCCGTCTGGTCGGTGTGCTCCCCGGAGTTCGGCGCGGACGGGGTGCTCTCCCGGTTCGCCCAGCTGGAGCCCAAGGTCCTTCTGCTCACGGACGGCTACCACTACGGCGGACGGACGCACGAGCGCACCGACGAGATGCTCACCGTGATCGACCGGCTGCCGTCGGCGGAGCATGTGCTCTGGGTCGATCACCTCCATCCCGGTAGCCTGCCCACGGCGGACCGCCCCGTGTCGCTCTGGGGCACGGTCACCGCCGGGGGAGGCGAGCCGGAGTTCGACGACCTGCCCTTCGACCACCCGCTGTGGGTGCTGTTCTCCTCCGGTACCACCGGGGCGCCCAAGGGCATCGTGCACGGCCACGGCGGTGTCCTGCTGGAACACCTGAAGGTTCTGCGGCTGCACGCGGACCTGCGGGCAGGCGACCGCTACCTGACCGTCGCCAGCACCAGCTGGGTGGTGTGGAACATGCTGGTCTCCGGACTCGCGGTCGGCGCCACGATCGTTCTGCTGGACGGCAACCCGGTCCGCCCCGACCTGGGCCGCGTCTTCCGCGTCGCCGCTGAACAGGGAGTCGACACACTCGGCGTCAGCGCCGGCTACCTGCACGCCTGTCTCAAGGCCGGTCTCGCCCCCGAGGCCGGGGCGCTGCGGACCTTGCAGGTGACCGGATCACCGCTGTCCACCGACGGATTCCGCTGGGTCTACGACCGGCTCGGCGACGTGTGGCTGACGTCCATGAGCGGCGGCACCGACGTGTGCTCGATCTTCGTCGGCGGGGCCCCCACACTGCCCGTCCGCGTGGGACGCATCCAGGCACCCGCCCTGGGCGTCTGCGTCGCGGCGTGGGACGAGGACGGCAAGCCCGTCGTCGGCAGGCGGGGCGAACTGGTGATCACGCAGCCGATGCCCTCGATGCCCCTGTCCTTCTGGAACGACCCGGACGGCCGGCGCTACCACGAGAGCTACTTCTCCGTGTACGCCGGAGCCTGGCGGCACGGTGACTTCATCGAGTTCGAGCCCGACGGCAGCAGCGTCATCCACGGCCGCTCGGACTCCACGCTGAACCGGCAGGGCGTGCGCATGGGACCGGCGGACATCTACCGGGTCGTCGAGGCGCTGCCCGAGGTCCGCGAAGCCCTCGTGGTCGGTGCCGAACTGGGCGAGGACGCCTACTACATGCCGCTGTTCGTCGCCCTGCAGGAGGACACCGACGCCGAAGCGGTGACACGGCGCATCAACGACGCGCTCCGCGAGGAGCTGTCACCGCGGCACGTGCCGGACGAGGTCGTGCCCATGCGCGGGATCCCGCACACCCGCACCGGAAAGAAGATAGAGGTGCCGGTCAAGCGCCTGCTGCAGGGAGCCTCCCTGAGCGACGTCGTGGACCTGGGCGCTGTGGACGACAGCGCACTGCTCCAGGAATACGCGGAGTTCGCCCACACCCGCCGGAAAGCATGAGGTAGCCATGAGCCAGACCCCCTTCTCCCTGGGCACGTTCACCGACGGACAGTCCGGTCCGTTCCCCGGCATCGTCGTGGCCGACACGGTGTACGACACCCGGACCGTCCTGCCCGCGGCCACGACCACCTCGGACCTGCTGGCCGACTGGGACACGTCGCTGGAAGCGCTCCAGTCCCTGGCCGACGCACCCGAGGGTGACGGGCGGCCGGTCGGCGAACTCACGGTGCTCGCCCCGGTCCAGCCGCCGGGCCAGATCCTCGCCGCCGGGGCCAACTACCGTGAGCACGTCATCCAGATCACCGTGGCGCACCGCCTCGGGAACGCGGACGCCTCCGAGGAGGAACTGCGCGAGCAGGCCGCCCGGGAGATCGACGAGCGCGCCGCGCACGGCGAGCCCTACGTCTGGGTGGGCGTCCCGTCCGCGATCAGCGGCCCGCACGACGACGTCGTCCTGCCCTCCCTCGGCGAGAACCACGACTGGGAACTCGAACTCGGCGTGATCATCGGACGCGAGGCCCGCGAGGTGAGCCACGACGAGTCACTGGCCCACGTCGCCGGATACACCATCTGCAACGACCTGACGACGCGCAGCCTGGTGGCGCGACCGGACATTCCGATGATGGGCACCGACTGGATGCGGGCGAAGAACCAGCCCACGTTCTATCCCACGGGCCCGTACCTCGTGCCGGCGCGCTTCGTGCCCGACCCGCAGGACCTGGACATCACGCTCCGGCTCAACGGCAAGGTCATGCAGAAGGGCAACACCAACGACATGATCTTCGGTGTGGCGGCCCTCGTCTCGTACATCTCGCACCGGGTGACGCTGCGGCCGGGCGACATGGTCATCACCGGCTCCCCCCAGGGGAACGGCTCGCACTACGGCCGGTTCCTGCGCGCGGGCGACGTGATGGAGAGCGAGATCACCGGACTCGGCTCACAGCGGAACCTGGTCAGGTAGCCACAGTCACGTCCGTTGCCTGACCTCGAACCGCAGGGAGTGGGCGGTGAGCTTCTCCAGCAGTGTGACGAGCGTATTCTGTTCGTCCGTGCTGAGCGAGCCCGCCCACTCCTGTTCGCGTTCGTTGTGCGCCTGGAAAGCCGCGGTGATGGCCTGCAGACCGCTCTCGGTGAGGTTGAGGTCGACCGCGCGGCCGTCGTGCGGCGAGCGTGTCCTGCTGACGAGGCCGTCCCGCTCCAGCGTGTTCACCAACGCCGACACGGCCGCGCGGCTCATACCGGAGAGCTCGGCGACCTTCTTCGCCTCCACGGGGCCCGTCAGCCAGATCGCGAACAGCACGCGGAAGCCGGGCCACGACCACCCACGGGGACGGTGGACGGTGGATTCCAGGTCGTAGACCAGCATGTTCGCGGCCCGGGTGAGGCTGAGCACCAATCGCATCGCCAGCGGATCGACGCCGGGCAGCTCACGGCTCGCGCGGTGGACCGCGTGATCGATGAACGACCAGAAATGCAGGTCCTCGTTGTCCGGGTGCTCGTGGTTCACACCAGGAGTGTAGGACGGGGGCCGACAGGGCCTTCGGCCCGCCCGCACGGCGGCGGTCGTGAGCCGGTGCCTTTCCGGAAAGCAGTAACGAAACGAAACGGCCAGTACCGAAAGCTTCGGAAGTCGGCGTTGTCGACATTCCCGGTATGCCACTGGCGGACAGGCGGTGTTACAGAAGATCGCGGTCCTCGATCGCCGGCCGTGCGGGTCCGGCCGCGAGGGTGCGGTGGCAGAAGTCGGCGAACGCCTTGGCTCGCCGGGTCAGCTTGGCGCGGGCGGGCCAGGCCAGAAGTACGGGCATGTCGGCGACCTCCTCCCGGATCTCGCATTCGGCCAGCGGTACGCCCTCGTGGCTGACGCCGGAGGTGGGCCGCTGGATCAGAAGTGAGTAGCCGAGGCCCCGCGCCACCAGTGAGCGCACCGTTTCGAAGCTGCTCGTCGTGTGCCGGATCACGGGCCGGATGCCGAGCGAGGCGAGCAGTTCCGTGAAGTACCGCCGGCTCGGCGGGTTGTCGAGCATGATCATCGGTTCGTCCGCGAGGTCGTGCAGGCTCACCGGTGCCTGCCCGGCCAGGGGGTGAGTGCGGGCCAGCAGCACGTGCGGGCGGGTGATGTACAGCGTCTCCTGCTGGATGCCCTGCTGCAGGTCGAGGTCGTACAGCAAGGCAATTTCGCAGCTGCCGTCGAGGAGTTTCTCCTGCAGTTCCACCTGGGTGCCCTCCACGAAGCTCAGTCGCACCGTCGGATGTTCGGCGGCGAAACCCTCCAGGACGCCGGGCATCAGGAACGGGGCCAGGGTCGTGTAGCAGCCGACGGTCAGGTTGCCGGAGAGCCCCCCGCCCAGGTTGCGTGCACTGGAGACGAGTTCGTCCGCGTGGGCGAGCAGCGGGCGCGCGTCCGCGAGCACGGCCAGGCCGGCCTGGGTGATGGTCAGCCCCTTGGCCTGGCGGCGCAGGAAGAGCTGGACGCCGAGGGTGCGCTCCAGCTCGCTGACGGCCAGGGCGATCGTGGACTGGGAGATGTGCTCGCGTGCGGCGGCGCCCGCGATGGTTCCGGCCTCGGCCGCCGCCACGAAGAACCGGAGCTGGCGCAGGGAGAGCGTCATGAGCTCGTACCTCAGGAATCCTGTGGTTATTGCCGGTGTATTGCTGGATTCCAGAGTATTCCGTGCTCACGTGGCGTACCGCACAGTCGTTGCAGCCCGATGCGGCCGACATCCCCTTCCCGATGCGGCCGACACCGTGAGGAGCCGCTATGCCCATCGCAAGAAATCTCACCAGCAAAGACCTCTACGCCGACCCGTACCCCGTCTACCGCGAGCTCAGGGACCAGGAGCCCTGGGCCTGGTCGGCCGGGCTCGGCATGTGGCTCGTCAGCCGCTACGAAGACGTCGTCTTCGTCGACGAGCACCCCGAGATCTTCGGCGCGCACCAGGAGAACTCCCTCGCCGAACGCACCATGGGCCTGGTCATGATCCGTACCGACGGCGACGCCCACCGCAGGCTGCGCTCCGCGGTGGACGGCCCGCTCAAGCGCCGCAACGTGCGCCGGCAGTGGTCGGCGGGGCTCACCGCGCACGCCACGGAACTCGCCGAAGGGCTCACTTCCACGCCGGAGTTCGACCTCGTGTCGGACTTCGCGGCGCCCTTCGCCGCTCAGGCGCTGATGCGGACCGCCGGGCTGCCCGACGTGAACACCGAGCAGGTGGTCCAGTGGTCGCGTGCCTTCATCGCGGGTCTGGCCAACCACGACGACGACCCGGCGGTCTGGGAGCGTGCCGGACGCGCCAGATCCGAGGTGGGGGAGCTGGTCCGCGAGGCCGTGGCCCGCGTGACGGCCGCACCGGATCACACCGTGATCTCCGCGATGGTGCACGCCGAACTCGCCGAGCCGCTGACCGTCGAGGAGATCGCCACTCAGGTGCGTTTGATGATCTCCGGCGGCTTCAACGAGCCCTGGCACGCGCTCGCCACGCTGGTCTGGCAGCTGTGCGAACAGCCCCAGCTGCGCGACCGCGTGCTGGCCGACTCCGAGGCCCTCGACGCGGCCATCGAGGAGACGATGCGCTGGCTCACCCCCGTCGGGGCCTTCCCGCGGCAGCTCGCCGTCGACCACACGGTGGGGGACGTGACGCTACGGGCCGGGGACAAGCTGCTCGCGCTCGCCGCGTCGGCCAACCGGGACGACCGCAAGTTCGCCGCCCCGGACGCCTTCGACATCGACCGCCCCGAACTCTCGGACCACCTCGCCTTCTCGCTGGGCGCCCACTACTGCCTGGGCACCTATCTGGCGCGGGAGCAGCTCCGTACCGCGGTGCCCGCGCTGTTCGCATCGCTCGCCGGGCTGCGCGTCACCGGCACTCCGAACCTGGTCGGCTGGATGTTCCGCGGGCCGGAATCGGTCCTCATGCGTCATGACGCCCAGGGCGTGAAGGGGGCGGCACAGTGATCCAGCTCTGTCCGCTCGCGGACCTCACCCCCGGTGTGGTCACCCGCATTGCCAGGCCCGACGTGCCGGTTCCCCTGGCGCTCGTCAAGGTCGGCGAACGCGTCTTCTGCGTCGACGACACCTGCTCCCACGAGACCGCCTCGCTCTCCGACGGCTGGCTGGACGGCCATGAGATCGAGTGCCCGCTGCACGAGTCACGGTTCGACCTGCGGACCGGCAAGCCCGACTGTCCGCCGGCGCGGCGGCCCATCCGTACGCACGCCGTCCAGGTCGTCGACGGCATGGTGTGCGTCGACGCGTCCTCGGTGGCGCCGGCCGCGGAGACCGCGCGATGACCACGATCGCCGTCGTCGGCACCGGACTGGCCGGTGTCCGGGCCGCCGAGGCCCTGCGCGCCGAAGGCCACGACGGGCGTCTCGTCCTGGTCGGCGAGGAGACCTCGCAGCCCTACGACCGGCCTCCGCTGTCCAAGCAGGTGCTGCTGGGCACGTACGAAGCCCAGGACATCGCGCTGACGGACGACGACCTGCTGGCCGTGCTCGACGCCGAGTGGCTGCTCGGTACCCGCGCCACCGCCCTCGATCCGTCCTCACGGTCCCTCACCCTCGCCGACGGGCGAAGCCTGCGCGTGGACGGCGTGGCCATCGCGACGGGCGCCCGCGCTCGCACACTCCCCGGAATGCCGCCGCTCGACGGGGTGCACACCCTCCGCACCCTGGACGACGCACACCGACTGCGCAAGGACCTGTCCCAGCCGGGCCGGGTGGTCGTGGTGGGAGGCGGGTTCATCGGTGCCGAGGTCGCCTCCGTGGCGCGTTCCCTCGGCCACGAGGTGACCATCGTCGAGTACGAACAGAGGCCGCTGCTGCGGCAACTGGGCCCCGAGGCCGCCGGCGTCCTGGCCCGCCTGCACACGGACCACGGCGTCACCCTGGTGACCGGAGTGGGTGTCACCGGCCTCCTCGGCGAGCACGGGGTGCGGGCGGTGGCGTTGTCCGACGGCCGTTTCCTGCCCGCGGACGTGGTGGTCGTCGGAGTGGGAGCGGTGCCCAACACCGAGTGGCTGGCGGGCTCCGGTGTCGACTGCGACAACGGCGTTCTCACGGACGAGTGGTGCCGGACCACCGTGCCGGGGGTGGTCGCGGCGGGCGATGTGGCCGCGTACCGCTGCCGTGCCGGTCGGCTGCGCATCGAGCACTGGACGAACGCGCGGGACATGCCGGTCATCGCCGCCCGGTCGCTGCTGGCGGAGTTGCGCGGCGAGGACCCGATGACACAGCCGGCCCACGACCCGCTGCCCTACGTCTGGTCGGACCAGTACGGCGTCCACGTCCAGATCGCCGGCCGGCCCGGCGCCGACGACCGGCTCGAACTCGTCTCGGGCTCGTACGACGACAGCTTCACGGCCGTGTACCGACGTGACGGCGAGATCGCCGGCGTGCTCGCCGTCGACAGCCCCAGGGAGTTCGGGCGTCTGCGGCGGGATCTCCGCACCACCTGGGCATCGCGTTAGCCGCAACGCTCACCCGTCTTACGAGAGGAAGAACAGACATGTCCCAGGAGGTGAGGGCTGTTGTCGCCCGCGGCAAGGGTGCACCCGTGTCGGTGGAGACCATCCTGGTACCCGACCCGGGGCCGGGCGAGGCCCTGGTGCGGGTGCTGGCCTGCGGGGTGTGCCACACCGACCTGCACTACCGGGAGGGCGCCATCGGCGACGACTTCCTCTTTCTGCTCGGTCACGAGGCGGCGGGAGTCGTCGAAGCGGTCGGCGAGGGTGTCACCGAGGTCACCCTGGGTGATTTCGTCATCCTCGGCTGCTGGCTCCCACCGGCGACACGCTCATCGCCGGCGGCCCGGGGGGCAAGGACCACGACCATCGGGGCCGAGGCTCCGCATCTTCAGGAGTGGATCGCCCGCGGTCACTGAATTCTCCCGCTCCGGGGCTTCCCAACAGCGAGCGGCCCAGGTACCGTCCAAATAATCAAAGCTTTGATTACATGCTTCGAGCAGCATCTCTACCGCTTCGCCCACCGGCCTGCGGGACCGGCGCCGGCCCTCCCCCGCCTCGCGAAGGACACAGCCGGCGATCCACTCAAGGAGTCCTCCCGATGTCCCAAGCCCTCGCCCCGCCCAGCCCCGGCGCCCTGCGCGCCTGCATGTCCCGGTTCGCCACCGGCGTCACCGTCGTGACGTACGCGGGCGAGGACGGTCCCCGGGGCGCGACCATGAACTCCTTCACGTCCGTCTCCGCCGATCCCGCACTGGTGCTCGTCAGCGTCGCCCGACGCGCCCGCTGCCACGACCAGCTGATCGACAGCTCCTTCTGCGTCAACATCCTCGGTGCCGAGCAGGAGCCGCTGGCCCGGCTGTTCGCCGGGGTGCAGGGCGCCGCCGAGCCGCGCTGGGCGACCGCGGCCCGGGTACCCCGCCTCGCCAACCCCCTGGCATGGGTGGAGTGCGAGCCATGGCGTGCCTACGACGGAGGGGACCACACCCTCGTCGTCGGCCGCGTCACCGACCTCGGCCACCGTGACGGCGACGCCCTCACCTACGCCTGGAGCCGCTTCGGCACCGCGGCCGAGTCCACCGACGGCATCGAACACCTCATCTGAAACGCCACCCCGCTGATCACCTCCCCAGGAGAACCACCATGGCCGCACGCACCGGCAAGGAATACCTGGAGCGCCTCGCCGCCTCCCGCCCCACCGTCCACATCCAGGGCGAGACCCTCACCGGCGGCATCCAGGACCACCCCGGCTTCCGCAACGTCGTCCGCACCTACGCCGAACTGTTCGACCTCCAGCACTCGGACGAGCACAAGGACGTCCTCACCTACACCTCACCCACGTCCGGCGAGCCGGTCGGCACCTCCTTCCTCACCCCGAAGACCCCGGAGGACCTGGTCAAGCGCCGCAAGGCGTACAAGGTGTGGGCCGACCACAGCAACGGCATGCTCGGCCGCACCGGCGACTACATGAACAGCTCCCTCATGGCCCTCGCCTCGGCCGCCGACTGGTTCGCCCAGGCCAACCCCGCATTCGGCGAGAACATCCGCCGCTACTACGAGAAGGTCCGCGAAGAGGACCTCCTGTGCACCCACACGCTGATCCCGCCGCAGGTCAACCGTTCCGTCGCCGGTACCCAGCAGGCCGGCGGCAAGCTGGCCGCGCGGATCGTGAAGGAGGACGACAACGGCGTAGTGATCCACGGCGCCCGCATGCTGGCCACCATCGCCCCGTTCGCCGACGAGATGCTCGTCTTCCCCTCGACCGTGCTGCGCGGCACCCCCGAGGACAAGCCGTACTCCTACGCCTTCGCCATCCCCAACGACACCCCCGGCCTGCGCTACATCGCCCGCGAACCGCTCGACTACGACCGTCCCCGCCACGACCACCCCCTCGGCTCCCGTTTCGAGGAGTCGGACTGCGTGGTCGTCTTCGACAACGTGCACGTGCCGTACGAGCGCTGCTTCGCCCTCGGCGACGCCGAACTGTGCAACGGCTTCTACTCGCAGACGTCGTCCGTGGTGCACATGACCCATCAGGTCGTCACCCGCACCACCGCCAAGACCGAGTACATCCTCGGCCTGGTCACCCTGCTCACCGAGGCCATCGGTATCGAGCAGTTCCAGCACGTCCAGGAGGACATCGCCGAGATCATCGCCACGCTGGAGACGCTGCGGGCTTTTCTGCGCGCCGCCGAGGCCGACGCCGAGGTCAACGAGTACGGCGTGCTCACCCCGGCCTTCGCCCCGCTCAACGCGGCCCGCAACCTCTACCCCAAGCTGTACCAGCGCTTCCCGCAGATCCTGCGCAAGCTCGGCGCCTCCGGCCTGATGGCCACCCCGACCGAACTCGACATCGAGGGACCCGCAGCCGCCGACATCGAGGCGTACCTGCAGTCGGCCACCCTGACCGGCCCCGAGCGCGTGAAGCTGTTCCGTCTGGTGTGGGACACCTGCATCTCCGCCTTCTCCAGCCGCCAGGCGCTGTACGAGTACTACTTCTTCGGCGACCCCGTGCGGATGGCCGGCGCCTACGTGAAGAGCTACGACCGCGAGCCGTACAAGGCCAGGGTCCAGGCCTTCCTCGACCGCGCCTGATCCCGGACGGACGACATGACGCACCCGCTCGGAAACCCTCCGTCGAAGATCATCGCCCTGCATCTCAACTACCCGAGCCGCGCCAAGGAGCGCGGCCGGATCCCCGCCCACCCGTCCTACTTCCTCAAGCCGCCCTCGTCGCTCGCGGGCACGAAGGACGCACTCGTCCGCCCCGAGGGATGCGAACTCCTCGGATTCGAGGGCGAGATCGCCCTCGTCATCGGCTCGCGCGCACAGCGGGTGCGGCCCGAGGACGGATGGCAGTACGTGCGCTGGGTGACCGCCGCCAACGACGCGGGCGTGTACGACCTGCGCTACGCCGACCGCGGCTCCAACCTCCGCTCCAAGGGCGGCGACGGCTTCACGCCGATCGGGCCGCGCCTGCTGGACGCGCGCGAACTCGACCCGGCCGCGCTCCGGTTGCGGACGTGGGTCAACGGCGAACTGGTCCAGGACGACACCACCGACGCCCTGCTGTTCCCGTTCGGCGAACTGATCGCGGACCTGTCGCGGCAGGTGACCCTGGAACCGGGGGACGTCATCCTCACCGGTACGCCGGCCGGCGCCTCCGTAGTGGTGCCCGGTGATCTGGTCGAGGTGGAAGTGTCCGGCAGCGGCCTGTCCACCGGCCGCCTGCGCAGTCCTGTCGCCGCCGGGCCCGCCCTGGAGCCGTACGGTGCGATGCCCAAGGCCGATCCGGCGGAGCGGGAGGCCGCGTACGGGACGGCGTACACGCCCGCACCCCTGCTGGACAGGCGGATCGAGGACGGGCTGCGCTCGGTCGCCGTCGCCACCCTCAGCGCGCAACTCCGTTCCCGCGGCCTGCCGCACATGTCCATCGACGGCGTCCGCCCCACCCTGCCGGACCGGACCATGGTCGGCGTCGCCCACACCCTGCGCTACCTGCCGCTGCGCGAGGACCTCTTCAAGAGGTTCGGCAACGGCATGAACGCCCAGAAGCGGGCGATCGAGGAGCTGCGGCCGGGCCACGTGCTCGTCATGGACGCCCGCCGCGACACTTCCGCCGGGACTCTCGGCGACATCCTCGCGCTGCGCGCCCAGGTGCGAGGCGCGGCCGGGGTCGTCACCGACGGCGGCCTGCGCGACAGTGCCGCGGTCACCGAACTGGGCCTGCCCGTCTACCACGGTGGCGAGCACCCCTCCGTCCTGGGCCGCCGCCACGTCCCCTGGGACACGGGCGTGCCCATCGCCTGCGGCGGCGCCTTGGTCCAGCCCGGCGACCTGATCGTCGGCGACGCGGACGGCGTCGTGGTCGTACCACCCGAGCTGGCCGAGGAGCTGATCGCCGACTGCCGGGAGCAGGAGCTGCGGGAGCGCTTCATCACCGAGCAGGTGCGCGCCGGGCACAGCGTCGACGGGCTGTATCCCCTCGGTCCCGACTGGCGCGAACCGTTCGAGCGGTGGCGCCGCGGCCACGACCCCTCGCAGACCTCGCCCGCTTCGCAAGGAGAACCCGCATGAAGTTCCGCAGTGACCCCTCCGCCATCCGCGGATCCATCGCCCCGGTCGTCACCCCCTTCACCGACGAGGGCGACGTCGACCACGACAGCCTGAGCGCCCTGATCCGCTTCCAGCTGGAGTCCGGTTCGCATGGCATCTCGCTCGGCGGTTCCACCGGCGAGCCCAGCGCGCAGACTGTCGCCGAGCGGATCGCCGCCATGCGCACGGCCGTAGCGGAGATCGGCGACCGGGTGCCCTTCCTGCCCGGCACCGGCTCGCACAAGCTGAACGAGACCCTCGAACTGACGGCCGCTGCCCAGGACTTGGGCGCCGACGCGGCACTAGTGATCACCCCTTACTACGCGCGTCCCACCCAGGAGGCGCTGTACCAGTGGTACGCGAGGGTGGCCCGGGAGTTCCCCGACCTGCCGATCGTCGCGTACAACGTGCCCTCCCGCACCGCGGTCGACATCGCCCCCGAGACGGTGAAGCGGCTGTTCACCGACTTCGACAACTTCGTCGGGGTCAAGGAGACCACCAAGGACTTCGAGCACTTCTCCCGCGTGCTGCACGCCTGCGGCCGCTCGCTGCTCGTGTGGTCCGGCATCGAGCTGCTGTGCCTGCCTCTGCTGGCTCTCGGCGGTGCCGGGTTCGTGTCGGCCGTCGCCAACCTTGCGCCGAACGCGGTGGCGCGCATGTACGAGCTGTGGGAGGCCGGCGACTTCGAGGCCGCCCGGGACCTGCACTACCGCCTGCACCCGCTGGTCGACCTGCTGTTCGTGGAGACCAACCCGGCACCGGCCAAGTGGGTCCTCGCCCAGCAGGGCCGGATCGCGTCGGCGCACGTGAGGCCGCCGCTCGTCACCCCCACCGACCAGGGCCTCGCCCGCATCCGCGCCCTCCTCGCCGAGGGCGGGGACCTTACGCAGCAGCTCGGAACCCAGCAGATCGGAGCCGGCAAGTGAGCACCACCCCCGAGGGCCTGCCCTCGATCATCCGGCACTGGATCGGCGGCGAACTCGTCGACGCGGTGGACGGCCGCACCTTCGACGTCACCGACCCCGTGTCCAACTCCGCCTACGCACAGGCCGCGCGCGGTGCACAGGCCGACGTCCAGCGGGCCGTCGAGGCGGCGCGGGCCGCCTTCCCCGGCTGGTCGTCGATCTCCAACCGCGAGCGCGCCGGCGTCCTCTACCGGATCGCCGACGCCGTCGAGGCGCGCCACGACCGCCTCGCGCACTTCGAGTCGTACGACTCGGGTCTGCCGATCACCCAGGCCAAGGGTCAGGCCCGGCGCGCCGCCGAGAACTTCCGCTACTTCGCGGACGTGATCGTCGCACTCGGCGAGGAGGCCTTCCGGCAGGGGGACGAGCAGTTCAGCTACGTGGTGCGCACCCCGGTCGGGGTCGCCGGCCTGATCACGCCGTGGAACACCCCGTTCATGCTGGAGAGCTGGAAGCTCGCGCCGGCCCTCGCCTCGGGCTGCACGCTCGTCCTCAAGCCCGCCGAGTGGACGCCTCTGTCGGCGTCGCTCTGGCCGGAGATCCTCGCCGAGGCGGGGGTGCCGGCCGGAGTCGTCAACATCGTCCACGGCATCGGCGAGGAGGCCGGGCAGGCCCTCGTCGACCACCCGGACGTGCCGCTGATCTCCTTCACGGGCTCGACCGACACCGGAAAGCACATCATCCGGTCCTCCGCCGAGCACCTGAAGACCACGTCGATGGAGCTGGGCGGCAAGTCCCCGGTCGTCGTCTTCGCCGACGCCGACATCGAGGCGGCCCTGGACTCCGTGGTCTTCGGCGTGTTCTCGCTCAACGGCGAGCGCTGCACGGCGGGTTCCCGGGTGCTCGTCGAGCGCCCGCTCTACGAGGAGTTCACCCGCCGCCTCGCCGAACGAGCCGAGCGGGTCAAGGTCGGCCTGCCGTCCGACCCGGCCACCGAGGTCGGCGCGCTGGTCCACACCGAGCACTACGAGCGCGTCCTGAACTACGTCGAGATCGGCAAGAAGGAGGCCCGGCTGGTGGCGGGCGGCGCCCGCCCGGACCACCTGACCGAGGGCAACTACCTTCAGCCGACCGTCTTCGCGGACGTCTCCCGTGACGCCCGCATCTTCCAGGAGGAGATCTTCGGTCCGGTGGTCGCCGTCGCCCCCTTCGACGACGAGGCCGAGGCCGTCGAGCTGGCCAACGCCACCCGGTTCGGCCTGGCCGCCTACATCTGGACCTCGAACCTCAAGCGCGGCCACCGCATCGCCCACGCCGTCGAGTCCGGCATGCTCTGGATCAACTCCCACAACGTCCGTGACCTGCGCACCCCCTTCGGCGGCGTCAAGGCCTCGGGCGTCGGCCGCGAGGGAGGCGCCCACAGCATCGACTTCTACACCGAGTCCAAGATCGTCCACGTCGCGCTCGGTGACGTCCACACCCCTCGGTTCGGAGCCGCCCGATGACCGCCGTACCCGCACCGGACGTGGTCCGCTCGGCCTACGCCCAGCTGGCCGTCACGGATCTCGCCAAGGCCCGCTGGTTCTGGGTGGACATGCTCGGCTTCCACATCCAGTACGAGGACGCCGACTCCCTCTACCTGCGCGGGACCGACGAACTCACCCATCACTCGCTCGTGCTGCGCAAGGGTGAGATCGCCGCGCTCGACCACATCTCCTACCGAGTCCGCACTCCGGACGACGTCGACAAGGCGGAGAAGTTCTTCACCGAACTCGGCCGCCCCGTCAAGCGGTTGAAGAAGGGCGGGGGCACGGTCGGCGTCGGCGACGCCGTACGCGTCATCGACCCGCTGGGCTTCCCGGTCGAGTTCTTCCACGAGATCGAGCGCGGTGAGCGCCTCATCCAGCGTTACGACCTCCACCGCGGCGCCCAGATCGCCCGCCTCGACCACTTCAACATCTGCACCCCCGACATTCCCGCCGCCTACGCCCACTACAAGTCCCTCGGCTTCGGCTGCTCCGAGACCATCGAGGGCGACGAGCACGAGCTGTACGCGGCCTGGATGTACCGCAAACAGACCGTCCACGACGTCGCCTTCACCGGTGGCGCGGGCCCTCGGCTGCACCACCTCGGTGTGGCCACGCACGAGTCCCACCAGGTGCTGCGCACCGCCGACATCTTCGGCGCGCTGCACGAGGAGAAGTACATCGAGCGCGGGCCCGGCCGGCACGGTGTCTCCAACGCCTTCTACGTCTATCTGCGCGACCCGGACGGCCACCGGGTGGAGATCTACACCTCCGACTACTACACCGGCGACCCCGACCACGAGACGTACCGCTGGAACGTCCACGACGACCGCCGCCGCGACTTCTGGGGCAACGCGGTGATCGAGTCCTGGTACAAGGAGGCGACCCCGGTCCTCGACCTCGACGGGCGGCCGCAGCCGGTGAGCAGCGCGCTACTGGACGAGTCCGCCGTCCAGGTCGGCGCCGACGGACTCGGCTGACGGTGAGAACCGGCTCCGGCGCCGGGTGCGGCACCGGAGCCGGTCCGTGATCCGTCCCACCGCGATCACCGCATCCGCACCCCCGGCAGTGCCCGGACCCTCTCCACAACGGCCCTTCCCGCCCGCAGAGCGGCAACGGGATCGGCCGCCTCGTCCAGTTCGACGAGGACGATGTCGGCGCCGGGAGTACGGGACATCGCGTCGGCCCATGCCTTCCAGTCCACGATGCCGGTGCCCAGTGCGGTCATGTAGGGCTGCTGCTGGGCGAAGACCGTCTCGTCGATGGTGAGTTCGACGTCGATCGGCTTGACGGCGTCCTTCCAGTGCGCGAGCGCGACGCGCTGGGAGTGACGGCGCGCGACGGCGACGGGGTCGCCGCCACCGAGCGCGATGTGGCATGAGTCGGGGCACAGCCACACGTAGCGCGGATCTGTCAGGGCCATGAACAGGTCGATGTCCCTTTCGTACCAGAGGGTGCTGTTGGACTCCGTGTGGAAGGCGAGCTTCACGCCGTACCGGGAGACGGCCTCGCCGACCGCGTGGGCGATGTCGGCCATCCGGTTCATGTACGCGGCGTCCACGAAGAACGGCGGCCGCGTCCCGAACGTCCGCCGCATCGGCAGTCCGGTGACGAGCAGTTCCGCCCCCGCCTCGGCGAGGAAGGCGGCGCGTCGCTCGGCGTCGGCGACGATCGCGGGCAGGTTGCCGCCCTGCAGCCAGTCGGGGGCATCGCTGCCGGCGACGAACGCGCTCACCACGAACAGGCCGTGTGCCGCCAGCTCACGGCGGAAGGCATCCGCGCCGCCGAAGGCGCGCAGAGCCGGGTCGATGTCGCCGGGCGCGAAGGTCAGCTCCAGGCCGCTCACCCCGGCTTGGGCGAGTGCGTCCATCACTCGTGCCCAGAAGAGCCGGGGGTGGTCGTGGGCCCAGCGGCGCAGGGCGTCGGCGGAGTCCAGTCCCCAGAAGTCCGGGTGGTAGAAGGTGATGACGTCGGTCGCGAAGCGGGGTGTGGGCGGTGCCGGCGGATCCAGGAGGGTCATACGGCGCCTGCGCGGGCGTTGTAGACGGTGACGCCGTGGGCGTCGACGGCGTCCCGGTAGCCGCGGAACACGGCGAGTGCCTCGTCCCGCAGTACATCCCGTACGATCGTGATGCCGCGTGCCTCGAACTGTTCGGCCCAGTCCGCGCCGAGTGGGCCCTCGTCGAAGGTCGTGATCTCCTCCAGGTCCGGCCCCTCGCCCGCGACCACGAGACCCCGCACCCCGGACCACATCGTCGCGCCGTAACAGAGCACGCAGGGACGCCAGTTGACGACCAGCTCGTGCGCCGGCAGGCCCTCGCCCCCGAGGTCCCAGCCACCGGTCGCCTTCTGGGCGAGGCCCAGCGCGAGGACCTCGGCGTGCGCGCTGGAGACACCGGAGGCGAGTACGACGTTCACGCCGACCGAGATGATCCGGCCGCTGCCCTGCTCGGCGACGAGTGCCGCGAACGGACCGCCGTTGCCCTCACGCCAGTTGCGGTCGGCGAGGCGGTGCACGAGGCGCATCCGGTCCTCACGGTCAGGGATGACGTCCGGTACGTCGGCGAGTTCGTCATCGATCCACGCGGGCAGCGCCACGCGGTATTCCTTCGGGATGTCGATCACGGTTCCAAAGCCCTCTCAATTGATGGCGGACGCGGTGATGCGTTCGGCAACGGCGCGCGCGGCCCGTACGGCGGTCACCGCGCCGGCCAGTGTCACGTTGGCGGCCATCGCGGTGGGTATCACGCCGTTTCCGGCGAGATACAGGTTGTCGAAGCCCCACACCCGGCCGTCGGGATCGCACACGCTGGTTCCGTCGTCGGCGCTGCCTGCCCGCACGGTGCCGGTCTGGTGCAGTGACGAGCCGGGTGGGAGCAGGGCCAGTTCGGTCTCGGGATCGAGCGTGCCGAACTCCGAGGCGAGGGACCGGGCTTGCTCCAAGGCCCGGCTGATCAGCTCGCGGTCGGCGTCGGAGTAGCCGAACTCGACGGTGAACCGTGGCATTCCGGTGAGGTCGGTGTCCGACTCCGAGAAGAGGAGCCGGTTCTCGGGACGGGACTCGACGGGGGCATACAGCGACAGGCCCACCGAGTGCGCCAGGGGGCGGCCGGCCTCGTCCACGTACGTGCGGTTCATGATCTGCCCGTGGAACGGCTGCGCCGGTCCGTTGTGCGGCAGCCAGAGCGAGTCCGTGGCGAACTCGCCGTCACGCGGCAGGGGCAGGGCGTCGAGAGGGATGCCGAACCGGTCGAGGTCGAGCAGCACCCGCGCACTGATGAACGCGTGCTCGTTGAGGTGACGCCCCAGTGCCGCGGGCCGTATGCCGGACGCGAACAGCAGTTGCGGGGTGCGCAGCGCGTCGGCGCACACCACCACGGCCTCCGCGAGGAGTTCGGACTCGGCGCCGTCGGACACGCGACGCAGCCGGGCGCCGGCGGCCCGGCCGCCCTCGATGACGACGGACGTGGCGAGAGTGCCGGTCAGGAGGGTGAAGGCCGGGTCCCCGCCCGCCGCGATCGCGGGGAAGACCGTGCCCGGAGCCGTGCGCGGCATGGGTCCGACCAGTGTCGCGCTGACCGCCATCGGCATCGGCTGGGGCCGCCGGTCGTCCGTCCCGACGCCGTCGTAGCGTCGGCGCAGCACGTCCAGTACCCGCTGCCCGACCGGGGTCGGGCCGATGGCGGCGGGCGTGACCGCGAGCAGACGGTGCGCGGTGCCCAGGTCCGTCGCCCAGCGGTCCGGGTCGCCGAAGTCGAACACCTCGTGGCCGGCGGGCCAGGGCGTCGCGGCGGTCCAGTGCACTCCCATGCCGCCCGCGTTCCACGCGAGCGCGGCGGCCGGCATCGCCTCGGCGTCCTCGCCGAAGGCGAGCGCGTGGAACATGCCGGGTGCCAGGCCGGTGAGGCTGTCCGCGACGTCGCGCACCACCTCGGCGCCCGTGTACAGGCCCTGGATGCCGACGGCGACCCGTTCGTTGTAGCGCGACCACAGGGCCGGGTCATCGAGGTCGTGCAGGTGCAGACCGGGGGCCGAACCGATCGGCCGGCCGCCGTCGACCATGGTGATGTCCAGCGTCGGATCGGTGTCCCGCAGCAGCCGGGCCACGACGGATCCCATGATGCCGCTGCCCACGATGAGAACGCCGGTCCTGCTGGTGCCGGTCATGGTCGGGCTCCTGTTCTGGTGGAACGTGTGTGAGGGGAAAGTGCGGGTGGGACGCGCGATCACGCGCTCGGGACGGGCGGGCCGAACAACTCGGTGTCCATGTGGTCGAGCACGAACTTGACGGCGCCGATGAGCGGGCCGTCGGAGCCCAGGACGGTGGCGCGCAGTTCCACGGCGGGGGTACGCGCGCTGTGCATCGCCTCGCGCACGCGGGGCAGCAGCACGTCGGCCGCGTCCTCCAGCCCGCCGCCGAGCACGATGAGGGACGGCGCGACCGTCCACGACAGGGTGGTGAGGATCGACGCGATGTTCTCCACGAACTCGTCGACCTCCGCGAGCGCCGCCGTATCGCCGGCCCGAGCCGCCTCGAAGCGGCCGAGCGCGACACGCCGCCGGACCGGATCAGGAGAGGTCAGCCACGCCACGGGACGGTCCTCGACCGAGCCGGCCGGCAGCGACACCGCCTCGGCGATCTCGCCCGCGGCGCCCTCGAAACCACGGTGTACGTCCCCGCGTATGAGGATGCCCAGACCGGTCCGGTTCCCGAGCATCGCCCAGACGACGTTGTCGTGGTCACCCGCCGTACCCCGCCAACGCTCCGCGAGGGCACCGAGATTGGTGTCGTTGTCCGCGAACCACGGCACGCCGATGCGCCGCTCGAGTTCCTCGGGCAGGTGTACGCCTTCCCATCGCGTGGTGTGCACCAGACGGCGTACGACGCCGTCGTCGTCGATCGCGCCACCGCTCGCGATCGCGCCGGCCCGCAGCCGGTCGGCCGAGCCGCCCGCGTCGTCGAGCGCCTCCAGCACCAGCGCCGCCGCGTCGTCGAGCGTGGCCTGCGGATCCTGGTAGACCCGCAGCGGTCCGTGCGCCCGGCCGACGATGCGGCCGCGTACGTCGGCGACGACCGCGGAGGCACCAAAGGTGTTGACGCGCACAGCCGCCAGCAGCGCGTGGTCGGCCCGCAGGACGTACCGGCGGGCGGGGCGCCCGGCGCAGCCGCTGACCGGCACCCGGTCGAGCTCGCTGACCCAGCCCGCGTCGACGAGGGAGTCCAGGATGAGCTCGATGGTGCGGCGGGACAGACCCACCCGCTCGGACAGCTCGGCCAGCGTCATGGCCCCGGCCGACACCGCCAGCGCACGAAGGATCACCGAGGTGTTGACCCGCCGGACGGCGCTCTGGTTCATCCCGGGCATCAACACGCCTCCGACCTGACGGACCCCGAAGCCACCACAGGATCGAACACACCCGTGGTGTCGGCCACCGGTGTCGCCCCGGGCCTGCCGTACTCGCGAGCGGGATCCCCGAGCCTCCCTGTCGCCGGCGCCCAGGCCGGTGACCGGCCGTGGACGAAAGCGGCGAGGTCGGCGTGCATGGACGTGGCGAGTTCCGAGGGTGGCTGCGTCCCGAGGGCTGCGGTGGTACCCGGCGCGTCGAGTACGTCGAAGAAGAACGGGATGTCGGCGCAGTGCACGGCTCCGCCGAGTACGGGGGAGGGCCACTCGAAGGAGTACAGCCAGGTGCCGGCGGTGGCGTCGCGACGCGAGGTCGCCGCCCGCGGACAGGCGGCGCGGAACAGGGTGTCCGTCACACGGGTGCCCGCCGCGCGGGCGGCGGCGTTGCGGATGCCGGGGGCGCCGCCGTCGAACTCGTCGCCCGTCGCGCCGAGCAGCAGCGGTACGCCGTGTCCGTGCACGGCCAGTCCCTCGGCAAGGGGGACCGGAAGGATGTCGTCGCCGACGACCGGACCGAGTACGAGCGGGCCGTCGTCGCCACGTTCGCTCCGCAGCAGGCTGACGCCCTGCTGAACGCTTTCCACCGTGAGGCCGCCGAAGCCGTCGCGCGTCGGCGGCACGCCGAGCCGGTCACCGAGCCGCCCGGCGAAGGAGCGCGCGGCGTCCGCGTCCACCTCGAAGAAGCCGCCGGACACACTGACCGCTCGGTGGAAGCGACCACTGCCGAGGGGTGAGGAGAGCAGCGCGAGCACCGCCCCGCCGCCCGCCGACTGGCCGGCCACGGTGACCCGGCCCGGATCACCGCCGAAAGCCGCGATGTTCTCCCGCACCCAGTCGAGCGCGAGCAGCAGGTCGCGCAGCCCGAGGTTCGGGGGTACGCCGTCCAGCGGGGCGAACCCGTCGACGCCGAGCCGGTAGCCGGGCGTCACCGTGACGATTCCGTCGCGGGCGAAGGCGCGGCCGTCGTACCACGGACTGGCCGGGCTGCCCGCGAGGAAGCCGCCGCCGTGGATCCACACCAGCACCGGGCGGGACACACCGCTCGCGGGGGCGACCACACTCAGGTTCAGTACATCGTCGCCCGGCACCGACGGTTCCGGAATGGTGGTCGTGGTGAACAGTGGTACGCGCTGCGAAGTGGCACCGTGCCGGGACGCGTCGAACGGCTGCGTGAACCGGCCGCGTGGCACCGGTGCCGCGAACCTCCGTGCACCGACGGGTGCTTCGGCGAACGGGATGCCGAGGAAACGCCGAACGCGGCCGGTGCGGCGGCCGATGACCGTACCCGCGGGAGCCTCCACCACGTCCACCATGTCCACCGCCGTCACCGCATTCCCGTTCCGGAGATGCCCTGCACGAAGTAGCGCTGCAGGAACAGGAAGAGGACGAGGACCGGCAGCATCACGACGATCGCGCCGGCGAGCATCAGGCCGTAGTCGGTGACGTGCGCGGCGGCCTGGCTGGTGGCGGCGAGGCCCACCGGCAGCGTGTAGCTGGAAGTGCTCTGCGCGACGATGAGCGGCCAGATGAAGTTGTTCCACGAGAAGAGGAACGACATGATCGTGATCGTCGCGACAGCGGGGCCCGCAAGGGGCAGGAAGATCCTGAAGAAGATCCGGAACTCGCCCGCACCGTCGATCCGGGCCGCTTCCAGCAGTTCGTCGGGGACCGACAGGGCGTACTGCCGCATGATGAACACGGACAGGGGCAGCGCCGCACCGGGCAGGGCGATACCGGTGAGGGTGTCGGCCAGCCCCAGGTCGACGGTGATCACGAACTGGGTGACGAACACCGTGGTGAACGGCACCATCATCGCCGCCATGACCGCGCCGAACGCGATCCGCTTGCCCGCGAAGTCCAGTTTGGCGAGCGCGTACCCCGCGGCCGACGCCGCCACGATGTTGCCGGCGACGACGATGACCGCGACCACGACGCTGTTGACCAGGAACCGGCCGAAGCCCTCGGTCCTGAACAGTCGTACGAAGTTGTCGAGGGTGACGTGGTGCGGAAGCCAGGCGCCGGGGTCGGAGCGGATCTCGTCGAGGCTGCGCAGCGAGCCGCTGAGCACCCAGACGAACGGCAGCATCGTGAGCAACGCGCACAGCACGAGCGCGCCGTACAGCAGGGGACGGGCGACGGACCGGCGGCGGACGTGCGTTCGTTCGCCTGTGATCTCGGCATTCCGCAGTGCGGCGATGGTGGTCATGCGCGAGGCCTCAGCATTCGGAACTGGACGATGCTCACCAGCGTCACGAGCAGGAGCATCACGAAGGACGCCGCCGAGGACACGCCGAACTCGCCGACGCCGAACTCGTGGTAGGTGTACAGCGCCATCGACTCGGTGGAGCCCAGCGGGCCGCCGCCCGTGAGCAGATACGGCTCGTCGAACACCTGGAGGTAGAAGACGGTCAGCAGCACCGACACCATCAGCGTGGTCGGCATCAGCAACGGCAGGGTGATGTGCCTGAGTTGACGCCACCGGCCGGCTCCGTCGAGAGAGGCGGCCTCGTACACGTCCTGCGGCACAGCCTGCAGACCGGCGAGGAACAGCACCATCGCGATGCCGAAGTTGCGCCAGACGCCGAGGGCGATGACCACGGGCATGGCCAGGTGCGTGTCGTCCAGCCAGTTCGGCCCGCCGAAACCGATGGCACCGAGCACCTTGTTGACGGTGCCGTCGGCGTTGAAGGCGTACTGCCAGATCATGGCGACGGCCACCACGTTCGTGACGACCGGTGCGAAGAAGACGGTACGGAAGGCGCCGCGCAGCCGCCGGATGCCGGAGTTGAGCACGAGGGCGAGCACGAACCCGAACCCCATCGTCAACGGCACACCGACGGCCACGAACAGGACAGTGTTGAGGATGTCCCGCAGGAAGGTCGGGTCCTCCAGCAGCCGGAGGTAGTTCTGGATTCCGGTGACGTTGACGGCGAGCGGATGCCGCAGGTCACTGCCGTGCAGATCGGTGAGGCTGAACCCGAGCGCGGCGATCGTGGGTATCGCCGTGTAGAGCAGGAACACCAGGGCGAACGGTGCGAGGAAGAGCCAGGCGACGGCGGTTCGCCGGGCGCCCCGGGGCCGGCGCGCACCGCGCGGCGTCGCCGGCCCGATGATGGCGGTCATCCGGAGATCACCCCTTGCCCGTGCCGAGACTCTCGGCGTACGCCTGCACGTTGGCGGCTGCCTTCGCGGCGGTCCCCTTGCCCTTGGCGACGGCCTCCATCTCCTTGCCCAGCCGGGTGGCGACCTGCTGCCACGTGCTCACCTGCGGGAACGCCCGGGTGTTCTTCAGCTGCGAGAGGAAGGCGTCCAGCAGCGGCTGGCCCGCGATGGCGGGGTTGGCCCAGGCGGAGGCGACGGCCGGCAGCGAGCTGTACGCCTTGTACTGCGCGACCTGGGTGCTCGGCTTGGAGAGGTACCGAATGAACTTCCAGGCCGCGTCCGCGTTGCCGCTGTCGGCGAGCACGCCCCAACTGCCTCCGGCGGAGAAGGAGACGCTCCCCGACGATCCGGCCGGCAGGGGTGCGGTGGCCACGTCGGAGGCCGTCCAGCCGGTCTTCTTGGCGACCGCGTCGAGCTGGCCGACGACCCATGGGCCGGTGATCATGCAGGCGGTCTTGCCCGACACGAAGTACGGCTGCGCGTCGAGGAAGGTGGGACCGCTGGTGTCGGCGATGCCCGAGGTGAAGAACGACGCGTTGTACTTGATCGCGTCGACCATCGCCGGCGTGTCGAGCGTCCACTTGCCGTCGGCCGAGAGCAGCGAGCCGCCCGCCTGCCAGGCGTACATCGCGACGTCCTGGCCGTTGAAGATGTCCCAGCCGATGTCCGCCCCGAGCCCGTGCCCGGCTCCGGCGCGCTGCAGCGCCTTGAAGAACGGCACCATGTCGTCCCATGTCGTCGGCGCCTTGACGCCCGCCTTCCTGGCGAGGTCGGCGCGATAGACGAGCGCGTACGTGTAGGCGTACCAGGGCACCGTGTAGGCGACGTTCTTCACCACACCGGCGTCCCACAGACTGCGGAAGAAGGTGGACGGGTCGACGAGACCGTCCGGGACGGGGCGCAGAATGGACGGATCGAGGAACTGCGCCTGCGCCTCGGGGAAGAACTGGGCGACATCGGGCCCCTTGCCCGCCGCGATCGCCGACTGGAGCTTGGTGTAGTACTCGGCGTTCGGGATCAGCGTGAACTTCACCGTGAGCTTGGGGTTCGCGGCCTTGAAGGGCTTGATGACCTTGTCCAGCACGTCGGCATCGCCCTGGGCGGCCCAGACGTTGACGGTTCCCTTGGCCGGGGAGTCGTCGACGGGCTTGGCGGAGGCGGTGGCCGCGGTGTTTTCACTGCCGCGACCGCAGCCTGCGAGGGCGAGGCTGCCGAGGAGAGCTGTGCCGGCGGTCAGCTGGAGGACACCGCGTCTGGAGGGGTGGGACACTCTGGGGCTCCTGTCTCATGGGCGCTGAGCACAGTGGAATTTCGGGGGAAGTAGCGATTTCGGTCCGGGGGACGTGATCGATGTTCTGGTGCCGTTGCGGCGTGGCAGTGACAGTAGGAGGGGTGCGTTGCCATGGCATCGCGCGTCCGTCACCGCGAAATTTCGGAACTTGTAGCAAAATCCCGTTTTGCCGCACCGGGTCGTTGTGTGGTCAGTCCCGTAATCGCCGAGCGAAGTCGCTGTTCAGGCGAGCGGCGACGCGTCGTCTCCGCCGCACCTACCCAGCCTCGGTCCCCTGGCCTTGCCTGTCCGGAGACGGCAGCCTTGGCCGCCTCCGGCCGTCAGCGCATCGAACCGCAACGTCGCAGGACGGTTCTTTGACCTCGGCGAGCAGGGTGCCGGCCATCGCGCACTCGTCGCCGACGCCGACCGGCGACGCCACCGGGGCCTGGCGTAGTCGGCACGGAGCGATGATGTTGTCGGCCTCATCCCTCCAGGGAGTTGTGTCGTCGGCATCCGGCCGTCTCGCCCGTGCCGAGGCGCCTGAAGATTACGGTCCGCTTGACCCGCGCCCACCGAGCGTCGGTCAGTCGCACAGCCAGGCCAGTGGCCGCGTGGTCTGAGCGGGCCGCCCAGGCCGGATCAGGGCTGACGTCGATACCGGCCCGGGGCCGTACCGTGTGCTCTCTTGAAGGCGTTGGCGAACGCGAACTCCGAGGTGTAGCCGACGCTGTTGGCCACGGTGGCGAGCGGGGCGTCGGACTCACGGAGCAGCCTGGCGGCGATGGTCATCCGCCACCAGGTCAGATAGCTCAACGGCGGCCGGCCGAGCAGAGCGGTGAATCGCCGGGCGAGGGCGGGCCGTGACACTCCGGCGTGAGCGGCCAGTTCCCCGACGGTCCACTGCCGGGACGGATCGGCGTGGATGGCCTGAAGCGCGGACGCCGTGGCGGGGTCGCGCAGTGCCGCTGCCCAGCCGGCGGATTTGTGGTGGCTCGACTCCGCGTCGTGCCAGGTGCGCAAGATGTAGAGCAGAAGCATGTCCAGCAGTGCGCGCACGATGGCGTCGGAGCCTTCGCGGGGTTGTTTCAACTCGCCGTTGAGCAGTTCGATGGCGGAACGCAACTCCGCTCGCTGTCCTTGGCGAGCGGGAAGGTGGATGAGTTCCGGAAGCTCCTGGAGCAGCGGGTGGGGCCGGGACTCGTCCAGCAGATACGCGCCGCAGAGCATGACGGTGGGCGTCGCCTGGGCGTGCCGCGAGTTACCCGCCAGAGCGGTGCGGGTGTGTTCGTGCCTGATCGAAGCGCCGACCAGTGTGGGTATGGGTGCGTCGGCCATGGGTGTGGAGGGATGGTCGGCGATCCCGAATTCGGATCCGTGACGCAGGAAAGCCACATCTCCGGACTCGAGCGGGACCGGTGCGCCGTGCCGCGGGACCAGCCAGCATGTCCCCTGGAGTACGACGTGGAAACCCGCTCCGGGGACGGTGGTGGGCAGGCGCCCGGCGAACGGGCCGTGGTGCTCGACGCGCAGAGAACGCGCGCGGCCGATGCGCATGGCCGTGATCACGTCGCTGAGCACATCCATGAAGGCAGCCTATGGGCACCTGAGAGAGTTTGACGCATGAAGTTGAGAGTTGCACTTATGGGCAGTCTCCCTCTCTCGGCGTACCGTGACCTCGGAGTAGATGATCAACGCCTTCGCTTTCCGAGGCCACGGAGCGGAACCTCGAAGAGGCACGCAGCGCCTCGACCTTCTTGGGAGCACGGAATGAAGATCTGGATTCGGCTGGTCGTCGGAGCCCTGCTGCTCCTCTCCGGGGTGGTGTGGAGCCTGCAGGGCTCGAACGTGATCGGGGGCAGCGGTATGTCGGGGCAGGCCCAGTGGCTGGTGATCGGGCTGTTCGTGGCCGTCATCGGCGCGATCCTGCTCGTCGGCGGAGTCAGGAAGCTGCGGGCGGGAGAGAGGGCTTGACCGAGAACGCGGACGGCGAGGGCAGGCCGGTCGGGCGACGGGTCATCCTCGGCATCCTCGGGCTCGGCGCCGTCGCGGTGCCCGCCGGCGCGCGCCTGCAAGACGCGACGGACGGCCTGCTCGCCACCGTGAGCAGCAAGGACCCCACAGGTCTGACCGGACTGCTGCCGGGCGGCGGGGGTTTCCGCTTCTACTCCGTCGCCGACAGCATCCCGCATCGCTCTCCCGCCGACTACCGGCTCACGGTGAACGGCCTCGTGGACCGTCCGGCGACGTACACACTGGAGCAGTTGAAAGCCATGCCGCGCACCCGTCTGATCCGGGACGTTCAGTGCGTCACCGGCTGGCGGGTCCCGCAGACGCCTTTCGCCGGGGTCCGGCTTTCGCACCTGTTGGAGACAGCCGGGGTGAAACCGGGTGCCAAGGCGGTGCACTTCAGCTGCTTCGACGGTGTGTACACCGAAAGCCTCACCCTGGACCAGGCAGGACGCCCCGACATGCTCGTCGCCTACGAGATGCAGGACACGCCGGTCACCGCCGCGCACGGCGGTCCCGTGCGGCTGTACGCGGCGCCGATGTACTTCTACAAGTCGGCGAAGTGGCTCTCCGAGATCACGGTCACCGACCGCGTCATACCCGGCTACTGGGAGCCGCGCGGCTATGACATCGACGCGTGGGTCGGGAAGTCGAACGGACGCGACGATGACTCAACCGGCTGAACCGCCCGAGCTGATACGGCGCTTCACCGCCGCCGAACGCTGGATCCACCGCACCACGGCCGCGTTGATGGGCACCGCCCTGGTCACCGCCGCCTTCCTCTACCTGCCCGCACTGGCAGAGCTGATCGGCCGGCGCAGCCTGCTGGTGACCGTGCACGAGTGGGCGGGCGTCACCATGCCCGTCCCGCTGCTGGCCGGGCTGGCCTCGCAAGCCTTCCGCGCCGACCTCGTCCGCCTCAACCGGTTCGGTCCCCACGACCGAGGCTGGATACGGGCGACGCTGCGCGGCCGCTCGCACCCGTCGGGAAAGTTCAACGCGGGTCAGAAGCTGTACGCGGCCGTGATCTCCGGAGCCGCGTTGGTGATGATCGGTACCGGCCTCATCATGTGGTTTCCGCGTCTGACCCCGCTGTTCCTGCGCACGGGAGCGACCTTCGTCCATGACTGGCTGGCCCTGCTCATCGGTGCCCTGGTCGGCGGACACATCTGGATGGCATCCCGCTATCCCGAGGCACGCACCGGGCTGCGCACCGGCTTCGTTCCACGCTCATGGGCCAGGCGCCACCATCCACTGTGGGAGAAAGAGCTGTCGGCCGACCAGCAGGCGGTGACGGCCGCTGCCCCAGTCCGTTCATCCGCCGAGAGCGAGACCGGCCCGCTCAGCTGACGTCCGGCTGGTTCACTTGCACCGGCTCACCGGGGGCGATGCCGCCCTCGCCGAACGCGTCCACCGCCACCCAGTACTCCGCGTCCGCATTGAGCGAGCGCAGGTCGAGCGAGGTCCGCTCGTACACCAGCCAGCTGTGGTACAGCTTCTGGGGATGGCGGCCGTAACGGATGTTGTAGCCGGTGGCCCCGCTGGTGGCGTCCCATTCGATCCTGGCGGTGCGGCCGTCGACACGGTGGGCCCGGGCACGGACCGAGCGCGGGGGCGCGACGTCACCCGTCCCGAAGACGCGTACTCCGCTGACCGCGAGAACGCCGTCGAACGGCATACGGCCGCCGGTGACCCGGATGTAGCGGGCGCGCAGGGGTGCGTCGAGCACGATGAATGCGTGCGGGGCATCCACGTCCGTCTGCCGGCTGTCGCGCACGACGGTCCATCGCTGCCCGTCCTGGGAGACCTCCACCAGGGTCTCCGCCGGCTGATGACGGGGAAAGATGCCGCGCCAGATGTGAGGGTTCCAGTCCGCTCCTTCGGGGACCTGCGGGGCGACGGCTCCCAGTTCGTGATCCGCCAGATTGACCTGCACGGCGTGCACCGTCTTGGTCACGCCGAGGTCGATGGTGAGGGACGCGCCGGGTTCGCGGCTCCCGGCTGCCCACCAGGTGCGGATGTCCTCGTCGACAGCGGATGCCGGGCTGTGGCCGGGGGCGGCGGACGAGGCGGTGGCCTGCGCCTTGTAGGAGAGCAGCATCCAGGGCGGGGGCGTCCATGGGTCGAACGGCACGTCCGGGACGACGAAGGGGTAGTCGGCGTAGTTCTGGTTGCAGAAGAGGACGCCGTCCTGGTCGAACCCTGCCGGGAAGATCCCGACGCGCCGCTCGAAGTCGTCGTTCACCGAGATGCGCATGGTCGACGCGTGCCACCAGTTTCCATGCCGGTCCTGGAAGGTGCTTCCGTGGCCCGCCCCGGTGATGAAGCCGCCGGGTTTCGAGGAGAACGGGCTGTCGAGCGAGTACTCGAACGGGCCCAGCGGGGACGGGGCCGTGTAGTAGCCGTCGGCGTAGGTGTTGAGTTGCGTGGCGGGCGCCGCGTACTGCAGATAATAGGTGTCCTGGTGCTTGGTCATCCAAGCGCCCTCTATGTAGGGCTTGCCTTCGAGTCTGGCGAGGAGTTGCTCCTGGCCGGGGCGCGTCGGTGTGGTGACATGGTCCTCGCCGACCTGTTCCCAACCGTGATGGGGGACATCGGCCCGGATCATCGGCACCGGTTCACCGATCCGCTCGAAGGTGTCCGAGAGGCGCGCCCCGTAGAGGGGTGTGTTGTTGTCGCAGCCCCAGTAGAGGTAGACGGCGCCGTCGTCGTCCTGGAAGAGGTTCGGGTCCCAGAAGGGGAAGGTGCCCGGCGTGACCTCGGCGAAGTCGTCAGCCAACGGATCCACGCTGCGAAAGAAGGGGCAGTTGTCCCTTTTCCTGGACGCGCTGATGTACAGGGCTCCGTCGACCTCCCGGACATCCGGTGCGTAGTCCAGGGCGGGCAGCTTGGATGTCGCGCGGTACTCCCACCGCAGCAGATCCGCCGAGTGCCAGAAACCCGCCGACATCGACACGAACATGTAGAAGCGGCCTCGGTACAGCACGACGGACGGATCCGCCGCCTCCCGGTGGACGGACCGGCTGTCGGAGGTGCGTATGTCCTGGTAGCGGTAAGCGAGGTCGAGGGGATTGCAGAGGACACGTTGGGAGGAATGCACTGTTCGGTCTCCGGGGTCGGTGACGGAGGATGGCGAGGTCGGCCCCGCGGACGGCAGGGGCTGGTCGTACGTCATCCGCCGGCGAGGGCGTCCAGCAGCCAGTCGCGCCGTACGCACTGCTGAAGCGCGAAGGAGTCGGCCAGGGCGATGACGTCGTCGTCGCCGAGTCCGCGGAAGAGTTCGGCGTACTCCTGGACCAGAGGCTGGCCCAGCAGGATGTGCCGCAGGAGGACGTCCATCCACTGGCGGGTGCTGAAGGGCCGGCCGGTGAAGCCCGGGAACTCGTCGGCGATGAGGTGTTCGAGCGGCTTGGCCAGTTCGCGGATCGCGCCCTCGGGGGAGCTCCACGCCTCCGCGCCCAGGCGGTGCTTCTTCGCCATGAATCCGCTGAAGTGCCGTTGGTAGGCGCTGTGCGGCGCGGTGTGGACGAGTCCTTGCAGGCCGCCGTCCTTGTACGTCCAGATGGTCCAGCTCGCCTCGTGCCGCCGGTAGATGTCCAGCTGGTCGGCCAGGAGTTGGGCGCGCTGTTCGTCGCGTGCCGGGTCGCCGGCGTAGACGGGTCCGAACTCGCCCACCCAGACAGGGGTGTTGGTCTTGCGCATGTACGCGGTGCGGCGCAGGAAGGCTTCCTCGACCTGTTCCTTGTCGATCCAGGTGCCGTCCGTCTGACCGGGGTATCCGCCGCTGCGGGCGAAGCCTGCGCGCGCGTAGTCGTGGCAGGTGTAGACGGCGTTGTCGATGGGGGCGTCGAAGACGTCGAAGTCGGTGGAGTAGTGGTTGCCGTCGAGGAAGAGGATGTGGTGAGGGTCGACCGCGCGGATCGCCGCGGCGAGGCGGTCGTAGAAGGCGGGCAGCACCTGTCCCGAGTCGTCGGCGGGCTCGTTGACCGGGTTGTAGCCCGCCACCCACGGATGGTCCTTGTAACGGTCGGCGATGACCTCCCACAGGCGCACCACCCGGTCCTGGAAGTGCGGGTGGTCCCAGAAGAACGGCAGGTGCGTCGGGTTGTCGGAGTGCCACTGGTGGTTCTGGCCGCCGGGCAGGGAGTGCAGGTCGATGATGGTGTAGATGCCGTACCGCGCGCACAGGTCCACCACCCGGTCGAGCTGGGTGAAGCCCCCCTCGCGGATCTCGAACGGGCGGGCGTCGTCCTCGAGATGGCGGTAGTTGACCGGCAGGCGCAGGCAGTTGAGGCCCTTGGCGGCGAGCAGCGCGGCGTCGGCCTCGTCGAAGAAGGCCGTCAGGAACCGGTCGAAGAACAGGTCATAGCGGCGCTCGCCGAGCACCTCCCGTACCGCGGAGCGCATCGCGGCCTCGTTGCCCGGGAAGCCGGTGATGAAGTTCTCCATGTTCATCCAGCCGCCGAGGCCGGCGCCCCGGAGCCGGACGGGCGTGCCGTCGTATGTCTCCAGCCGGGTGCCGGAGACCTTGAGCAGCGGGTTCGGGGGAGTGGCGGATCGGGAGGGGGCAGAGGGTGGCGTCGTGGCCAAGGCAGGCGGTTCCTTCGTGAAGGGTGACGGGCGGTGATGCGGGTAGGCGTTGGTACGGCCCTCAGGTGCCGGCCGGCTTGTCGACGGCCACGAAGACGCGTACGTCCCAGGGCCCCAGACGCAGGTGGGCGCCGGCGGGTACGACGGTGCCGTCCAACACGTCTGTCAGCGTGGTCGGCGCGGTCACGTGTACGGGGTCCCAGTCCCAGTTGTGGACGACGTGGACCCGGCGCGCGTTGGGGGAGGTGCCCGTGGCGGCGGTGACCGACGGCGGGAGGTCGTGCCAGCCGCTGCGCGGGGTCGGCGCGAGCCAGGTGGCCAGCGCACGGGCGAGATCGTCGCCCGGAACGGTGCCGACGCAGGTGACGCGGCCCGCGCCGTGCGGGCGTGTGGTGACCGCGGCCCAGCGGCCGAAGTGCGGGTGGTCGTATGCGGCCAGGACCTGCGCGTTCCGGGTGGTCAGGCCCTCGATCCAGCGCGTGGCCGTGGCCTGTTCGGGTAGGTGCAGCGGGCTGCCGGGCGTGGCGCGCAGCGGGATGTCGGCCGTCAGGTTGCTGAACTCCTCGTAGCTTGCCCCGGCGGCCTCGACGAGCCGGCCCGGAGCCGGTTCGTGCCGGGCTCTGGCCTCGTGGTCGGCGTAACCGGTGCGCGGCCCGAGTACGAGGTGTCCGCCGGCGTGCGCGTAGGCGGCGAGCCAGTCCAGGGTGGAGTCGGTGGCCAGGTACAGCGCCGGGACGACGAGGACGGGATGGCGGCGTGCCGCTTCCTCGGGGCTCGGGCCGGGGCGTTCGCCGCTGGGGTCGTGCAGCTGGCGGGCGTGCACGATACGGACCTGGCGGCCGGATGCGAAGGCGCCGCGGTAGAAGGGGTCGAAGATCCCGTGGTAGGCGTTGGCATCGGGGCCGCCGTCGGGGTCGGCCAGCGGCGGGTACTTCTGCATCAGCCATTTGCTCGGCGTCGAGTAGACCAGGGTGAGGTCCGCGTCCGGCTCCAGTCCGGCGACCAGGGCGCCCGCGGTCTCGAACTCCGCTCCCAGGCGGGCCAGTTCGTCGTAGACGCGGCCTGGTCCGCCACTGTGCGGCAGGATTCCGCCCACATACGTCTCGGTCCCGAAGTGCAGCGTGTGCCAGTGCCAGTACTCGATCATCCGCGCTCCGCGGGCCACCAGTGCCCAGGCGGCCTGACGCCACTGGCCGTCGTAGGCGGGGCGGTTGTCCCAGGGCGGGCCGATGGTGCCGGCGTTGGTCTCGGTGACCAGGAACGGCGCTTGGCGGGAGGCGTACATCCAGTCCCCGATCTGGGAGACGGACCAGGCGCGTTCGCCGTACGACAGCGCGTCCTGCATGCCGTAGTAGGGGTTGCCCGCGGCGATGTCGAGGGTCTCGTTCAGCTCGTGGTCCTCGACTCCCGGGCGGGGGTAGGAGACGCAGGTCGTCACGAACTGCCCGGGGGCCGCGAACTCGCGGACGATTCCCGCCTGCCAGGCGACGAACTCGGTGGTCTGGCGGGCCTGGAACTCCCGCCAGGCGACGTCGTACTGCGGCTGGGTGTTGCCGTCCGGGAGCCACAGGTCGGCCCAGGTGCTCAGCCGATGCGACCAGTAGACCAGGCCCCACTCGCGGTTGAGGGTCTCCACGTCGCCGTACCGGTGCCGGAGGTGGTCGGTGAAGCGCTGGAAGACAGCGTGGTTGTGGAAGAGCTCCAGGCCGGGCTCGTTGTCGACCTGGAAGCCGATCACTGCCGGGTGCCGGGCGTAGCGGGCGAGGATGCGGCGGACAACGCGCTCGGCGTGGAAGAGGAAGGCGGGATGGGTGTAGTCGACCTCCTGGCGGGCGCCCCAGGGGATGCGTTCGCCGGTGCGCCGTTCGCCCGCGATCTCGGGGTACTGGCGGGCCAGCCAGGGCGGGATCGCGTAGGTGGGGGTGCCCAGGATGACGGAGATGCCGCGTTCGTGGGCGCCGTCGAGGACCGGTTGGAGCCAGTCGAGGTCGAAGACGTCGTTCTCCGGCTCCCATGTCGACCACACGGACTCGCCGACCCGGATGACGGTGAAGCGGGCCTCGGCCATGAGATCGAGATCGGCGTTGAGTTGTTCGTCGGCCCGGTCGGTGCCGTAGGGGGGCCGGTACTCGTGGTAGTACGCGGCGCCGAAGAGGACGTGAGCGGGCAGGTCCGCCATGAAGGGGGCCTCCTGGAGGCAGAGTGGGAGGAGGGGCGGCGGAGGGGAGGATCCGCCGCCCCCGGATCAGCTGCCGTTGGCCGGCTGGCTGTACGTGGTTCCGTCGAGGGTGGTGGTGAGTGTGCCGACGGCCTGGAAGTCGTTGCTGAGCATCACGGACGGCCCGAGCGTGAAGCCGCCGGGGCCGGTGCGCTTGGTGCCGGTGTGCCGGCCGGTCAGCGTCAGGTCCTCGGTCCAGGTGACGCAGGCGAGGGCCGAGGCGGTACCCGGGGTGCAGCCGAGCGCGGTGTTGGAGACACGCTCCACCTTTTCGGTGCCATTGATGACGTTCGTACCGTCGTCGCTGTAGTTGTCGTAGGCGACGGCGATGCTGAGTGTCTGGTCACCGGCGCTGTCGTTGGTGATCCGTACGGTGGCCGAACCGCGGTCCTGGCCGCGCAGGGTGTACGTCCCGGTCGGCACTGGTGAGGTCTTCGGCGGGTTCTGGCCCGGCGTGTACGCCACGCCCCAGGTGTCGTCGGAGACCGGAGCGGGAGACACCGGCGTGCTGGGCTTGAGGCCGGGAAAGCGGGCGATCATCAGCCGGCTGTTGCGGCCTCCTGGTTCCGTCGAGTCCGCGCAGCGGTGCGGTGTCGGATTCGCGCCGCAGGCCAGGTTCTCGGTGTAGACGACGGCGGTGCTGTCGGCGAGCCACGCGGGATCGGCGGCGGCATTCCAGTTCGGGTCGGAACCGGCGTTGATCTGGAAGCCGTCACCGGTTTTGGGGTCGACGAGCCAGGGGGAGAAGTACCGGCGGTTGCCGTTGTTGCGGATCCCTGAGACGTACGGCGCGGTGGACAACTGGGCGGTGAGCGGAGGCACTCCGGGCATCCCGGCGATGAAGTCGAGGCGTCCGGAACCCCTCACCTCCTCGGCGAGCAGCCACCTGCCGTCGGGGGACATCGCCATGGGGTCCGTGTACTGGGCCTGCCGGGTCAGCGGCCGGGACTGGCCCGTGGCCAGGTCGGTGGCCCAGGCGTCCATGCTGTCGGAACGGAGGCTCTGGATGCCGAGCACCGCCCGTCCGTCGCTGGTGAAGCCGCGCGGTTCGCCGATCATGCCGGCCTGGTTGAGCCGCAGTCGGTTGCCGTCCTCGACGGTCAGCGGCTGATAGGCGGGTGAGGGGTTCGCCAGGACCGAGACCTTGGTCAGTTCGTAGCGCCGGTCGTGCCGGTCGTAGGCGAGCCGGCCGACGTACGCGATCTCCGTGAGGGCCCTGAAGTCGAGGACGTCCCAGACCAGGTGGACCCCGTCGGGGCTGAGCCGCCATTCACGGCCGTTGTTGATGCCGGAGGCGTCGCGGGCGTACAGCGGCTTGCCGTTCCAGTAGATGGGCGTGATACGGGTGTTGGCGGGGGTGCAGCGGGGGTCGGTGACCGCGTAGGCGGCTCCCTCTGGGCCGCATTCGAGGATGCCGTTGCTCACCAGGACACGTCTGTGGTCGGGCAGTTCGTTCGCGGGCGGGTAGGTGAGCTGGCTGGTGTCGATGTCCGGTCCGTACGACACCCCGCAGGTGATGCATTTCCATGCCTCGCCGTTCGGGAACGTTCCACCGTCGGTGTGGACCACCAGGACCTGATTGCCGGTGTAGACGCTCGCGGGGCCCGACTGCGGTGCTCCGGCGTAGGTGATGCCCAGGAACACGTACTTCGGGTCCCTCGCGGGGCCGGGTGTTCCGATGCCGCCCCAGTCGGCCGAGACACAGCCCGTGGGATGGGTGCACACCCCGTCCGCCGGGACGGTCGGCGGCACGGGCAGTTCCTTGATGGCGACCTGCGGTCGACCGGTGGCGGGCGACGCGTCGGCGGCCTGGACCTGGGTGCTGGAGAGAGTGGCGGCGAGCAGCAGCGCCGCCGTGGCCGCGGCGGCTCTCGCGAGGGTGGCACGCTTGCGGCGAACTCGTGTGATCATTGCAGCTTCCTTTCTGGTCGTTGCCTGGTCACTTGAGTGCTCCCGCCGACAGCCCGCTGATGATGTGCCGCTGCGCGACGGCGTAGAAGATGACGATCGGCAGCACCGCGATGAGTGAGGCGGCGAGCAGGATCTGCTGTTGCGGGGAGTCCGCGGAGACGAAGTTGGTGAGCCCTCGCTGCACCGGCATCAGCGAGCTGTCGTTGAACAGCACCAGACCCATGAGGTACTCGTTCCAGACCCCCATGGCCTGGATGACGGCCACCGCGACAAGCCCCGGCTTGGCCAGCGGGAGGATGATCCGCCAGAACGTGCCGAGCAGGGAGGCACCGTCGATCGCGGCGGCCTCCTCCAGCTCCCTGGGCTGGCTGGCGAAGAAGCCGCGCATGATCAGGATGGAGATGGGCAGCCCGCCGGCGATGAGTACGAGGATGTAGCCGATCCGGGTGTTGGCGAGCCCGAGTGTGATCAGCAGCTTGTACTGGGCGATGAACGAGGCCGGCATCGGGATGATCATGATGACGAGAAGGGCGGCCACGACCGCACCTCGGCCAGGGAAGTCGATGCGCGCGAGGGCGTACCCGGCCAGGCTCGCGATGACCAGGATCCCGAGGACCGCGGCCGCCGTGTAGAGGAGGCTGTTGGGCAGGTACTGGCTGAACCCGCCCTCGTTCCAGGCGGTGGCGAAATTGCCCCATTCGAAGGGGTGGGGGATCGGGTTGGTCCCCTTGTACAGCTGCTTGGCGCTCTGCAGGGATCCGCTCAGCACCCACAGCACCGGCACCAGAGCCTCGAGCGCGCCCGCGACTAGCAGCGCGTACAGAGCCATGCGCGGCAGCCGGCCGGCGGGGCGTCGTGGGCCGGGGACCGGCTGCGACACCGACGAGGTACTGGACTTCTGTGCCGGGTCGAGAAGCGTGTTCACGGTCAACGTCCCTTCTCCGTCCGGGAGTCGGTGCTGCCGCCGAGCCTGCGGGAGACCCACAGCTGGAGGCAGGCCAGGGCGATCAGGCACAGCCCGAAGATGACGGACATCGCGGCCGCGCGGCCGTACTCGCTGTACTGGAAGGCCTGTTGGTAGATGTGCAGGGTGGGGACCTCGGTATGGCCCGCGGGGCCACCGTTGGTCAGCACCTGGACCGTGCCGAAGATCTGCAGACCGCTGAGCAGGGTCAGCACGCTGACGATGCCGGTGACGTGGGACATGCCGGGCCAGGTGACATAACGGAACTGGGCCCAGCCCCGGGCTCCGTCCAGTGACGAGGCCTCGTACAGCTCCTTGGGCACGTCCTGCCGGCCGGCGAGGAAGAGGATGAAGCCGAAGCCCCAGTGGTACCAGACGAACACGGCGGCGACGGCGATCACAGCGGTCGTGGGGTCGCCCAGCCAGTTGTGCTGAAGACCGTCGAGGCCGACGGTCTTCAGCGTCTGGTTGACGACCCCGATGTTCGGGTCGAGGAACCAGGAGAACATCACACCCACCACGACCGTGGAGAACACCCCGGGCAGGTAGTAGACGGTGCGGAAGAACGCGGACCCGCGGCGGGCGCGGTGCACGGCCAGGGCCATGACCATCGACACCGCGTTGGCGACGACCAGGCCGACCACGCCGTAGAGGACGGCGTTCTTCATCGAGCCCCAGAACTGGGTGTCGTGCAGCACGTAACGGTAGTTGTCGAGCCCGACGTAGGGGGTGTCCAGGCTTACCCCGTCCCAGGACTGGAAGCTCAGCTGGATGCCCTGTACGAACGGGACCACCGTGAACAGGGCGATCACGGCAAGCGCCGGCGCGAGGAAGAGCCAGGCCGCCAGAACGCGACTGCGGCGCCGCATTACGCGCTCTTCTGCGCCGCGTCGAGGTCGCCGAGGACCTGGTCGACCGTGCGCTCCTTGAGGATGAGCGCCTGAGTGCCCTTCTGCAGGGCGGTGTTGACCTGTTCCAGGATCTGGTTCTGGACGAGCTGGATGTCGGAGATCTTCGCCGCGATGCCCGCCAGCTGCTCGGGGACGTCCTTGTCCGACACGGCGCGCGCGGAGGGGATCAGCGGAACCCCCTTGGCCCAGGCCTGCTGCTGCTTGGCGGCGGTCAGCCACTTCAGGAACTTCAGCGCCTCGGCCGCCTTCTTGCTGCGGGGGTTGACGGCCGCGCCCTTGGCGGCGCCGCCGACCAGACGTGGGGCCTGGGTGCCGTCATCGGCCTTGGGCAGGGGGAAGGAACGGAAGTCGGTGAAGTCCGGGGCCGTCGCACGCGCCACGCCGACGGCCGAGGTGCCGTCGAAGATGGCCGCGACGCCCTGGGTGTTGAAGAAGGCCTTCTCCACAGTGGGGTTGTCGGTGGTGCCGCTGGGCAGTGAGCCGGTGGCGATCACGCCGGCGTCCCGCAGATCGGCGATGAGCTGCAGGGTCTTGCGCCAGCCCGCGCTCTTCCAGCTGTTCTTGCCCACGAAGGTGGCGTTCAGCTCCTCGTCGGACATGTAGTTGGACGCGTAGGACTGGATCACCTGGTTGGACAGGCTCGTCGCGAACCAGAAGGGGCCCTTCCCGGACTTCTTGATCTTGCGCAGCTGGTCGATGAACTCGCTCATGGAGGCGGGCGCCTGGTCCGGATCGAGCCCTGCCGCCTTGTACAGAGCGGCGTTGACGAAGATGCCGAGGGCCGGGGTCTCCCAGTGGGCGCTGTAGATGCCCGGCTTCACATGCTGCGGGTTGTCCGCCCCGAACGTCGTGGTCTTGAGCGTGGCGGGCCGGAAGGTGTCGCCCCAGCCGCCCTTCATCTGGTCCGTGAGGTCCATGGCCCAGCCGGCCTTGTAGTAGGGGGCCATGGAGTGGCCGTCCACCACCGAGTACATGTCCGGCATGTCGCGGGACTGCGAGCTCGACTGGAGTTTGGTCAGGAAGTCGGTCGGACCGACGTCGTCGATCCTGATCTTCACGCCGGTCTGCTGGGTGTACTGCTTGGCCAGCGCCTTCAGCGTCGCGGCCTGGCCCCGGGACTGGTTCATGAAGACGACCTCGGAGCCGCCGCCCGACGAGCTGCTCCCGCCCGAGCCGCAGGCGGCCAGCGTGGTGGCGGCCAGTCCGCCGCCGACTGCGCCGAGGAAACCGCGGCGGGACAGGAACGGGGCGGCGGCCGGCGAAGCCGTCTGCGCGGTGTGGTCTCGCCTCATCGCGAGCCTCCTCCATGGTTCAGGGTGCCGAAACTTCACGGCGTAATTGATCGAAAGGATTTCCGTCCGATTTACTGACGGTGCACGCTAGATACGGTGGAGATCGTCGTCAACCCTTTGAACACGGCTTGTTTCAGCAGGAGATCGCAGAGCATCGGACCGATAGGTGACCGAAAAAAGTTTCGGTGCTACGGTGCTCCGCGTGAGGAAGTAGTCTGACCGGCACGCTCGTCAAAGGGGGAGTCATGGCATCCGCTTCCAGCCGCGTCACACTGGCGCAGATCGCCGAGTACGCCGGTGTCTCGGTGGCCACCGTGTCCAAGGTCATCAACGGGCGCCCCGACGTGGCGCAGCAGACCCGCGACCTGGTGCTGGACCTGATGCGTCAGTACAACTACGGCGGCAACCGTGACGACCTGCGCGCCCACCCCACCGTGGAGCTGTTCTTCGGCTTCGAGCGGCTGAGCATCTACCACACCGAGCTCATCCAGAGCGTGGTCGACGCCGCGGCCCGTGAGGGCGTCGCCGTGGTGGTCAGCAGGCGCGGTGAGCGCGACCCGGCGGCCGACCCCGCCGCCTGGGCCCGTGGCCTGGTCGCCGCCGGCCGGCGCGCGGTCATCACGGTGACGGCGAACACCCTCTCGGGCCCGGTCCTCGATGCCCTCAACCGGGTCCGGCTGCCGGTGGTGCTGCTCGACCCGGAGTCGCTGCCCGACGGCTCGATCGTCAGCGTCGGCGCGACCAACTTCGCCGGCGGCAACGCGGCCGCCGCGCATCTGCTCTCCCTCGGCCACCGTCGCATCGCCTTTCTCGGCGGCACCGAGCACGCCTGGTCCAACCAGGCCCGGCTGCACGGATTCCGCAGTGCGATGGAGGCGGCCGGCGTGCCCGTGCTGGGCGAACTGGTCCGCCACGCCGGTACGTTCCACGCCGCCGAGGGGGTCGAGCACGGCGGACGGCTGGTGGCAGTGGAGCCGACGCCCACCGCGGTGTTCGCCGCCTCCGACGAACTGGCCGCCGGGGTCATCGAAGCCGCCCGGCTGCGTGGTCTGCGCGTCCCCGACGACATCAGCGTCGTCGGATTCGACAACACCCCGCTGGCCCAGGTGATCTCACCCCCACTGACCACCATCCACGGTCCCGTCCCGGAGATGGGGACCGTGGCCCTGCGCACCGCCCTGCGCCTGGCCGCCGCCGAGGACATCGACTCCCATCACGTCGAGCTGGCCACCCGCCTGGTGGTCCGTGAGTCGACCCGGGCACTGTCGGCCCCGAGCGACGCCACCTCCTGAACCGACCGGCCACCCCACGGAAAGGGAGGCGACGGCACCGATGGCCACGCCTGCTCCGTACGACCTCGCCATTGACTTCGGCGGCGACCAATTCCCTGTCTCCGGCAGCAGCCCCCGCCTGTCGTGGAAGCCCCCCACCGGGATACCGGCCCACGCCGCCCACGAACTGGAGATCCACGTCGAGGACCGGCCGCCGCTGACGACCCCCGTCCACGACCACCGGTACGTCGACTGGTCGGCCCCGCCCCTGAGCAGCGGCGAGCGCGTCCGCTGGCGCGTCCGCTCCCGCGGCGAGGCGATGATCTCGCCGTGGAGCGCCTGGCACGCCTTCGAGGCCGGCCTGCTCGACGAGGACTGGACGGCACACTGGATCACACCGGCCGGCGACCCGGACAACGCGCGCCTGCCCTTCGGTACCCGCCCCGCGCACATCCTGCGCACCACCTTCACCGCGGCCGAGGTCGTCCGCGCCCGCCTGTACTCCACGGCCCTGGGCGTGTACGAGGTCTTCCTCAACGGCGAACGCGCGGGCACCGTCGAACTCGCCCCGGGCTCGACGTCGTACGACCGCACCCTGTACGCCCAGGCAGCCGACGTCACCTCGTCCCTCCTCCCCGGCGTCAACGCGGTCGAGATCGTGCTGTCCGACGGCTGGTACCGCGGCCAGGTCGGAGCGTTCCGCAAACCCGCCGGGTGGGGCGAACTCCTCGCCGCCCGCCTGGAGTTGCACCTGGAACTCGCCGACGGCTCGCGTCAGACCGTACGCACCGACGAGCGCTGGACCTCCGCCCTCAGCCCCATCACCCGAGCGGACCTGATGGACGGCCAGATCACCGACTTCCTCGCGGCCCGCGGCCCCGAACGGCCGGTCCTCGTCGACGCCGTGACCGCGCCCCCGATCGACTGGTCCCCGGCCCCGCCCGTGCGCCGTATCGAGGACCGCCCCGTCGCCGCGCTCACCCGGCTGCCGGACGGCGCCTGGATCGCCGACTTCGGGCAGAACGCCTCCGGCTGGATCGCCCTCACCGACCTCGGCCCCGCCAGCACCCGCACCGTGATCGACCACGGCGAGCACCTCGACCCCGTCACCGGCGACCTGACCACCACCCACCTCGACATCCAGCGTCCGGGCGACCCGGTGACTGTCTTCGTCCAGCACGACGAAGTCGTCTCCTCCGGTGCTGCCGGCGAGCTCTTCGAGCCCCGCCACACCGTGCACGGCTTCCGCTACGCCCGCCTCCAGCGCGGCGAGGTGCCGCTGGACGCGTCAAGCCTGACCATGCGGGTGGTCCACACCGACCTGCGCCCCACCGGCACCTTCGCCTGTTCCCACCAGGACCTCAACCAGCTGCACGAGGTGGCCCGTTGGAGCTTCCGCGGCAACGCCGTCGACGTCCCCACCGACTGCCCCACCCGCGAACGGATCGGCTGGACCGGCGACTACCAGGTCTTCCTCCCCAGCGCTGCCCGCCTCTACGACGTCTCCGGGTTCAGCCGCAAGTGGCTGCGTTCGGTCCGCGACGACCAGCTCGACGACGGGCGCATCGCGAACTTCTCGCCGGACGGGCGGCGCATCAAGCTCCGCGGCGACAAGCGCCTCGACATGATGACGGGTTCCGCCGGCTGGGGCGACGCCATCGTGTTGGTGCCGTGGGAGCTCTACCGGACCTACGGCGACCGGCAGGTACTCGCCGAGAACTGGGACGCGATGGTGCGCTGGGTGGAATGGGCGCTCGCCACCGCCCGCACCGCCCGCCACCCCTCCCGCGTGGCCCGCTCCGAAGTTCCCTTGCCGCACGAGGAGTTCATCTGGGACGGCTCCTTCCACTGGGGCGAGTGGGCCGAGCCGAAACCCCGCACCGAGGACTGCTCGCCCGTCGAATCGACGGACGACGAGCCCGAAGCCTGGATGAAGACCGACAAGGGCGAGGTGGGCACCGCATTCCTCTACCGCTCGACCGTCACGCTCGCCGGGATCGCCCGTGTCCTGGGCTACGAGGCCGCGACCGCCCGCTACACCGGACTCGGAGAGCGGATCAAGGAAGCGTGGCGGACGGAGTTCCTCGACGACACCGGGCGTACGACCGTCGACACCCAGGCGAGTTACGTACGCGCCCTCGCCTACGGCCTGGCGCCCGAGAAGCTGCGCGACGCCGTCACCGCGCGGCTGACCGAACTCATCGAGAAGGCGGGCACCCACCTGGGCACCGGGTTCCTCTCCACCGCCCACCTCCTGCCGGTCCTCGCCGACACCGGCCACGCCGATCTCGCCTACCGGGTGCTCCTCCAGCGCACCTCGCCCTCCTGGCTCGGCATGCTCGACCGCGGTGCCACCACGGTGTGGGAGGAGTGGGACGGCGTCGACGAGGACGGCAACGCGCACGCCTCGCTCAACCACTACAGCAAGGGCGCTGTCATCCACTTCCTGCACACCCACACCCTCGGCCTGCGACAGGCGCCGAACTCGGTGGCCTGGGAACGGTTCGTCGTCGCCCCGGTGCCCCACGCGTCGGTCGACTGGGCACGCGGCACCTTCGACAGCCCGCGCGGCACCATCGCGGTGGAGTGGCGCGTGGCGGATGGCGAACTCGACATCACCGTCGACGTTCCGCCCACTGCCTCCGCCACCGTTGTCTTCCCCGACGGTACGGAACTGACCGCCGGGCCAGGCACCTCCACGGCGCGCCGACGCCTGACTGACTGCTAAGGCAGTTGACTTCACCCTCAGGGCCAAGAAACGCCTGGCCCAGGAGATCTTCGAGTACCGCCTGCCCGGCCTGAACGAGCGGCGTCGGCTGCTGCTGGCCCGTCAGCGTCCGGACGATCTCAGGGATCCCGATGTGGGAAGAGCAGGGCGCTCAGCCCCGTGCGTTCCAGACGAGTGGTGCCTTGTGGATCCAAGTGCCCTGTTCCACGGTGTCCAGGAGGAAGCCGGCGAGGTCGGCGCGGTTGATCCGTGTGCCCGGCTTGTCGGCTCCGGCCTCGGCCGCCCGCACCGGGGTGACGACGGAACCGTCGGCGAGAAGGACGGCCCGGACGAGGGTCCAGTCGGTGTCGGAGGCGCGCACGACCTCGTCGACGCCGTCGTGATCGTCGAAGCCGGCCTTGAGGTTGGAGAACCTGACGAGGGCCTTGAAGAGCGGGTTGAGGTCGTCCCGGCCGTCCCCGGCGTTCTGCGTGGAGGTCACGACGATCCGGCGGATGCCCTGTTCGCTCATCACCGTGAGGGTGTTGCGGGTGGCGTCGGTCATGAACATGGGCGGGCTGACGGGCTTGGCCCAAGGATTGTCGGAGGCGCGGGAGTTGTTGAGCGCGCTGATGACCGCCGCACAGCCCTGCGTGGCCTTGCGGAGGTCATCGATGTTCGAGGGCGTGCCCTGGATCAGCTCGACACCGTGCGGGGCCTGGACCGCGTCAGGATCGCGCACCAGCGCGCGCACGCGGTGGCCGTGTGCGACGGCCTGAGTGAGCACATGGCTTCCGGTGCGGCCACTGCCGCCGAGAACGAGCAGATCGGTCATGGTGCCACCTTGGTGGTGAGGGGCGGGACGCCCCATGCCGTCGGGGGTCTGGCGGCAGGGGCCTGGGAAGGGGTACGACCACTGTTGGACGTGCAGGCGAAGCCAGTTCCGACTCTCTGTGCGTTGGAGTTCATCCGCGTCTCACAGCGCATGCTCAGTCTGACCCTGCGTCAACTGCAGGAGGACGGGCTGGTGACACGTACCGCCTAGGCGGAGGTACCCCTCCGCGTGGAGTACGCGCTCACGCCCCTCAGCCGTAGCCTGCACGAGATCGTCAAGCAGCTGTTCGGCTGGGCCGCCGAGCACCACGAGGAGATCCGGGCACATCGAGCCCGCGTGGCCGAGACCGCAGCCGCTGGGCGCTGACCTGGGACTCGTGATCCGAGGAAGGAACCGGATCTCACCGAGCTGTCGCGCACACGAGTCCTGATGGGGCGTCCCGGTCGATCACCTCCGGGCCGCCCCACCACGGGTTCCTGTTCCCTCTCGCCGCGCGGGACGGTGATCAGGAACTGCTGGACGGCTCCGGTGCAAGGGTCGGGCTGTCCGTCGACGTCTCGTCGACGGGCTCGTCCGGCGGGTCGACGGAGAGGTGGGGCAGCCTGCGGTCGAGCCAGCCGGGCAGCCACCAGTTGGCGTTGCCGAACAGGTGCATCGCGGCGGGCACCAGGATGGTGCGCAGGATGAACGCGTCCAGGGCGACCGCGGAGGCCAGGCCGATGCCGAACTCGGCGATCGTACGCTGCCCGCCGAAGACGAAGGCGATGAAGACGCAGACCATGATGGCGGCGGCGGCCGTGATGACCCGCGCGGTCTCGACCTGGCCGACCCGCACCGCTCGGGCGTTGTCCTTGGTGTGCACCCACTCCTCGTGCATCCGGCTGACCAGGAACACCTGGTAGTCCATGGACAGACCGAACAGGATGGCGATCATCATCACGGGAAGGAAGGCCTCCACCGGGCCGGCCCGGCCCAGCCCCAGTGAGTCGGAGCCCCAGCCCCACTGGAACACCGCGACCAGGACCCCGAAGGAGGCTCCGGCGGCCAGCAGGTTCATCACCGCCGCGGTGACCGGGATCAGCAGGCTGCGGAAGGCGAGCAGGAGCAGCAGCCCGCCGAGGACCACGATCACCGCGATGAACAGCGGCAGTTTGCTCGAGAGCACACTTGCGAAGTCGTCGAATATCGCGGTCGACCCACCGACGTAGACCTTGAGGGTCGTGCCCTTCTCGGCCGCGGGGACCACATCGTCACGCAGGTGATCGATCAGGTCGGAGGTCTCCTTGGCCTGCGGGGAGGAGGTGGGGAAGACCTGGACGATCCCCACCGTGGAGCCGGGCCGGATGGGCGCCGCGACGACGCTCGCGACCCCGTGGACGTCCTTGAGCTGGGTGGACAGTTGCGTCAGGGCGGTCTTGTCCGCGGCCGTGGGGGCCTGGGCGACCAGCTGCAGCGGGCCGTTGAAGCCGGGGCCGAAGCCGTCGGCCAGCAGGTCGTAGGCCTTGCGGGTGGTGTTGGACGCCGGGTCGTTGCCCGAGTCGGACGACCCCAGGCGCAGGGAGAGCACCGGGATGGTCAGGACGACCATCACGACCAGCGCGATCGCGGACAGCGCGCGGGGGCGCCGTTCCACCACGGCGGCCCAGCGGGCCCAGGGTCCGGACACGACGTTCTCGGGCAGGGGCTCGTCCGCCGCCAGTCGGCGCCGTGCCCGCCGGCCGAGGACCCGCTTGCCGAACAACGCCAGCAGGGCCGGGAGCAGGGTCACCGCGGCCACCACGGTCACCGCCACCGTCAGCGCCGAGGCGATGGCGACGCCGTTGAGGAACTTGGTCTGCAGGACGAACATGCCGAGCAGGGCGATGCAGACGGTTCCGCCGGCGAACAGCACGGCACGCCCCGACGTGTTCACGGCCCTGGCCAGGGACTCCTCGACGTCGAGCCCGGACTGAAGGCCCTTGCGGTGCCGGGTGACGATGAACAGGGCGTAGTCGATGCCCACGCCGAGGCCGATGAGGGCGGACAGGGTCGGGGCGATCTCACCGATGGTCACCGCATGGCTGAGCAGACCGGTGGTGAGGATGGCCGTGCCGACGCCGGCGACCGCGGTCAGGATCGGCAGGAGCATGGCGAACAGCGAGCCGAAGGCGAGGAAGAGCACCACCGCGGCGGCCACCACGCCGACGAGTTCGCTGGTGGCCGGTGGCGTCTGCTCGGTGCTCTTGATCGCCTGACCGCCCAGTTCGACCTTCAGGCCGTCGGTCCTGGCCGCCTCGGCGGTGTCGATCACCCGCTGGATGTCCGACTTGTCGAGTTCCTGCTGGACCTTGGCGAAGTTCACCTGGGCGTAGGCGATGCGGCCGTCCTTGCTGATCTGGGCCGCACCCTGCCGGCTGTAGGGGCTGGTGACACCGCTCACCTCGGGCAGCTTGGAGATCTTGTCCAGGGTGCCGGTCATCCGCTCCTTCGTCGCGCTGTCGCGGACAGAGCCGGAGTCGACCTGCCACACCACCGTGTCGGTGTCACCGGCCTGCGCCGGGAAGGACGACTTCAGCAGGTTGAGGGCACGGGTGGACTCGGTGTTCGGCAGGGAGAAGCTGTTGCTGTAGGCGCTCCCGGCGCCCTGCGAGGCGACGACCAGTCCGCCGAGCAGGCCGAGCCACAGAAGGACGACGACGAGCCGGTGTTGATAGCACCAGCGGGCGAGAGTAGACAATGGGGCTCCGCGTTCAGGAGTGGCTGGTTCGGCAGGTGCCGACAGATGGAAGGGACCGGCTCGTTGTCCGGCTGGGTGGCTCCCTGCGCCATGCGGGAGGCGGCGGGGTCACGGGGGACTCTCGGCGAGGTGTCCGCTTCGTGGGTTGCTGCGCTTCGATCATGGTCACTACCGCACGTCCGGGGCCCCTACCGGGCTTCGTGACCAGAAACGTTAGGAGCCCGGGAACCGCGAATCTTGGTACCCAGGGGAGCAATGACGCGCCCGCGGTAGTACCGCGGTACTACGGCGAGTGGAACGTTCGTACTGCCTCCGGTGGTTGCCTCGTGCGGCCGGCACGGGGCGAGGGCAGCGACCGGACAGGGCGTGCGGCAGGCGTCGCAGTACCCCGGTGCCTCACTCGGGTGGGCGCGGGTGGGCGAGCCCCAGGTCGTAGGCGAGGATGACGGCCTGGACGCGGTCACGGGCCCCCAGTTTGGCCAGGACACGGCCGATGTACGTCTTCACCGTGGACTCCGACAGCACCAGACGCTCGGCGATCTCACCGTTGGTCCAGCCCCGGCCGATGGCGCCGAAGATCTCCCGCTCGCGTTCGGTCAGCGAGCGGACCCTGTGGTCGTCGTCGGGCGTGCGGCCGGGCGAGGTCTGGGGCAGGTGATGGGCATAGGCGTCCAGCAGTCGTCGGGTGAGTGCCGGAGCGATGATGGCGTCGCCCCCGGCGACCGCGCGGATGCCGGCCAGCAGTTCGTCCGGTTGGGCGTCCTTGAGGAGGAAGCCGCTGGCTCCCGCGCGCAGGGCCGCGTGAGCGTACTCGTCCAGGTCGAAGGTGGTCAGGACGAGGACCCGGGAGCGGCCGCCGGAGGCGATGATGCGGCGGGTCGCCTCGATTCCGTCCATGCCGGGCATCCGGACGTCCATCAGGATGACGTCGGGGCGGAGTTCGGCTGCCATGCGGACGGCCTCGCCGCCGTGCTCCGCCTCGCCGACGACCTCGGTGCCGGGAGAGCTCTCCAGCAGCATGCGGAAGCCGAATCGCTGCAGCGGCTGGTCATCGACGATGAGCACGGTGGTCACTGCGCGCCACCCGCGTGGGAAGGCCGGGGGACACCGGTGATCGGGGTGAGGTCGAGGACGGTTCGCACCGCCCAGCCTCCGCTGGGAGCGGGCGCCGCGCTGACGGTTCCGTTGTAAAGGGCGGCGCGTTCTCTCATACCGGTGAGACCTTGTCCCTGGTCGTGGGGTGGTTCGGGGTGGGCGGCCTGCGCGCCCGGGCCGGTGTCGTGGACGTCGATGCGCAGATCCATGTCGCCCGCGGTCAGCGTCAGGTCGATGCGTGTGTCACGGCCCGCGTGTTTGAGGGCGTTGGTGAGCGCTTCCTGGACGATTCGGTACGCGGTCAGCTGGACACCTCGGTCGAGGTTGTCCAACTCCCCGCTGGTGCGGTAGACGACCTGCGGGCCGGCGGCGCGGATGCGGGTGCAGAGGGCGTCGATGTCCACGATCCGGGGCTGCGGGCTGAGCTGGGCGGTGTCGGAGGCGGCGCGCTGGTCGCGCAGGACGCCGAGCGTGCGGCGCAGTTCACCCAGTGCCTGGCGTCCGGTGTCGCTGATCATGAGCAGGGCCTGTTTGCCGCGTTCGGGGGTGATGTCGGCCGCCCGCGCCCCGCCGTCCGCGAGGGTGATGATGACGGAGAGGTTGTGGCCGACGATGTCGTGCATCTCGCGGGCGACGCGGGTGCGTTCGGTGGCGGCGGCCAGTTGGATACGTTGGTCGCGTTCGATCTCCAGTCGGGCCGCGCGGTCGTGCAGGGCCGCCAGTTGAGCCCGCCGCACGCGCACGGCAAGCCCCAGCGCGACCGCGGCGACCACGGTGGTGCTGAGGAAGAACATCCCGTCCACCATCGACACCTCGCCCCTCAGCCGCAGGGCGATGAGTCCCAGGCCGAGGGCCAGCGCCGCGCAGGCCAGGGGCAGGTGGCGCGGGCGCCCGCGCAGAGCAAGGTGGTAGAGGGCGATCAGCACGGCCATTCCGGCGCGCAGCCAGACCCCCAGAGCGCACACGAGGAGGAAAACCGCGGCGATCACGGTGAAGGTCATGGCAGGCCGCCTGCGCCGCCACAGCAGGGGCAGCACCAGGCCCGCCTGCAACGCGATCGTCCCCGGCCAGGGCAGGCGGGTGAAGTCCACGTCGAACTCCAGCGGGCGCTGCGGTGATATCAGGTCGGGCACGCACAGCAGAAGAACCAGAACGACGACCGCACCGGCGTCCAGCAGCCAGGGACGGTCCCGGTCGATCTCTCCGAAGCGCTTCCCGGCACAGGACGCCCGTCTGACCAACGGGTGGTCCCATATGGCCTCGGTTCCCGCGTGAGACGGGTGGTGGGCTGTCCCCGGCAGGGTGCCGTCGTCGGTGATCATGGGTGTCCCCTGTCCGTCATGGCCCGGCGCATGGCGGCACGGTGACCGCCTGAGTCGGTACCGCACCGACCGGGACCGAGGTCACGCATCAGTGCGCACCAGAGGGTACGCAGCCCCCAGCAGGGTGAGCGAGGTCCAGCCCATGGCACCGGCCCGCTTCCCGGCCACCGCTTGCGACCCGGTCGGCTCGGTGGCCTGCGCCGGCAGGCGCCGCGGAACACCGTGGCTGCTGGGCCGGCGCCGTCAAGTGGACGAATGCGGATGGACCCAGGCGGAGCGACTTGGCCCCCCACAACGCGCAGATCTGCTGCACTGGCGCCGACCATGGTCACTACCTCGCATTGGCTACCGGCCCTACCGGACTCCGTCAACAGGCACGCTAGGAGGTTGACAGCCGCGAATCCTGGTACCCAGGACAGCATTGACGCGGACGCGGTAGTACCGCGGTACCACCTGGAGCGGAACGTTCTGCTCGGTGAGGGCCGACCGCCGGTCCCAACCTGCCTCCCGCCTCTCCGGCGACGGTGGCGATGCCGCCGGGCGGAGGGGCGAGCACGCGCCCGGATGATCCAGCACGCACAACTTGGCAGGTGAATCCGGTGATCCGGCGCGCGGTGTGCTCAGCCGTGGTGATCGGCCTCGCCCGTCGCGTTCTGGACGGTGAGCAGCCGGACCTGTGAACCGTCGCCGACGGCGCGCCAGCGGTGGGAGGTGCCGCCGGGGTAGTGGATGCTGTCCCCGGGGCCGAGCCGGTGCAGGCCGCCCGTGTCGTCCGTCCGGAGTTCGATCTCGATCTCGCCGGCGATGACGTAGACGAACTCGTCACCGGGGTGGTCGTAGAAGTCGGCGAACACCTCCCCGACGCCGGTGTACTCCACGGGATGGAAGGAGTAGGCGGGCGTGCCGAGCATCCGTGCGGTGCCGCCGGTGTTGCTCACGGGCAGGCCCGCGCCCGCGCGCACCAGGTGGACGGTGTCGGCCGCGCCGTCGGTGTGCGGAGCCGCCGTGGCCATGAGCGCCTGCTGGGTGGTGCCGAGGGCGCGGGCGATCCGGTGCAGGGAGGGCATGCTGGGCCGGGTCAACCCCCGCTCCAACTGGCTGAGGAACGGGTGGGAGAGCTCGGCGCGCTCGGCGAGCTGGACGAGGGTCAGGCCGCGTTCCTTGCGCAGTTTCCGGATCGCGCCGCCGAGTTCGGCGCGCAGCAGAGCGTCCGTCTCTCCGGCGGCGGGAGGCGTGGTGTTGGCGGTTCGGGCCGGCATGGCAGGAATCCTAAAGGGTGGAGGTGGGTGTGCCGCTGGGGTCCGAGGAGCGGTGGCGGAGGGTTTTACGCCGGTGAAACACGAGGGTCCTACCCTCAATGTTGATGGTACGAACATTCCTCGCTTCCAGGGAGCCCTCATGGCCGCGGCCCTACCCGACCGTTCCGTCGTCTCCCCGCCCGACTCCGCCTTCCTCGACGCCATGGCGGCCCTGGCCGGAGGCGTCTGTGTCGTCACCGCTCTGACGGGGGAGGGGCGTCCGGTCGGCTTCACGAGCACCGCCGTCATGAGTCTGAGCCGGCAACCGCAACTGCTCGCCATCGGCGTCGGCAGCGGCGTGCGTTCACTGCCCGCGTTGCTCGACGGCCGCAGGTTCGCCCTGAACATCCTGCACTCCGGCGGCGAACACGTCTCCCGGCGCTTCGCCGACCGCACCGTGGACCGGTTCGCGGATCTTGAGTGGTCGGCCGAGGAGGGGAGCGGGCTGCCGATGCTGCTCGCGCACAGCTCGTACACGGTGCTGTGCAGCGTCGTACGCGACCTTCGGGCCGGCGACCACCATCTGATCGTCGCGGCCGTCGACGACGTGGTGACCGGTACGGGCGGACCGACCGCGCTCGTGCACCACGACCGCCGGTACCACGTGCTCGGTGCCGCGTGAGCCGCCTGGGCTGGTTCCAGGTCGCCGAGACAGGTCCGGGAGCCTTCGTCATCGCCGAGCCCGGCCACGTCAACAGCTACCTCCTGCTCGGCGACGAACTGGCCCTCCTCTACGACACGGGCATGGGCATCGCCGACATCGGCGAGCAGGTCCGGCGCCTGACCCGGCTGCCACTCCTCGTCGTCAACTCCCACCACCACTTCGACCACCGCGGCGGCAACGCCTCCCTGGCCGCACACGTCGCGGACATCGCCGTACACGCCGACGGAGCCGCGCTGCACACGGCTCCGGCCCCGCACGAGTGGCTGGAGACGTACGCGCACATCGCGCACGACCTCCGCAAACGGTACGAGGAGTTCCACGCCGTGGACGCCGGCGGGTTCTTCCTGACCGACTCCCGCGTCGAGGTGCGGCCGGTCCCCGACCTGGCGGACTGGCGGATCGAGGCCGTACGACCCACCCGGCTGCTGCGCGAAGGGGACGTACTGGACCTGGGCGGTCGGAGCCTGAACGTCCTGCACACCCCCGGGCACTCACCGGACGGCATCTGCCTGTGGGAGCCGGCCACCGGGCTGCTGCTGGCCGGTGACACCCTCATCAGCGGAACCTTCTTCGCCCACGTGCCCGGCGCCGACGTGCGCGCCTTCGCCGGCTCCACGCGCCGTCTCGCCGAACTGCCCGTCACCACCGCCCTGCTCGGCCACAACCTGCGGCATCGGGAGTCGGCGGACTTCGTGGGCCGGGTCGCCGACGCCTTCGCGGCCGTACGGGACGGCACAACCCGCCCGTACGCCTCGACCGACATGTTCGGCGCCGCCGTACGACGGCATGACTTCGACGGGTTCGCGGTGCTCACCGCGCCGCACGGAACGGACCAATGACATGCCACCACTGCTGTTGCGCGGCGCACGGCTGCCGGGCGGAGACGTCCGTGACGTCCTGCTCGACCCGGACAGCGGGCTCGTGGCCCGGGTGGCGCCGACCGGTCTGCTGCCGTCCGTTTCGGACGAACTGGACCTGACCGGCTACCTGCTCATGACCGCGGGCGCCGAACCGCACGCCCACCTGGACAAGGCCCTGACCTGGGACCGCGTGGGCGCACCGGCCGGAGACCTGCTCGCCGCCGTCGAGGCCTGGCGCGCCCACACCCTGCGCGTCACCGAGGAGGACGTCTTCCGGCGCGCCGCGAAGACGGTCGACGATCTGTGCGCGAACGGGGTGACGGCGGTGAGGTCCCATGTGGACCTCCTGACCGCGGGCGGCGATCCGCTGCGCGGGCTGCGGGCCCTGCTCCGGCTGCGGAAGCGGCTGCGGGGACGCGTACGGCTGCAGATCGCCGTGCTCCACGTCGACGCTCCGGAGGAGTTGCTGCACGAGGCCCTCGACCTCGGCGCGGACCTGCTGGGTGACTGCCCGCACCTGTCCGCCGACCCCGCCGCGTCGCTGGAACGCACCCTGCGCATCGCCGCCGAACACCACGTCGGCGTCGACCTGCACGCCGACGAGACCCTCGACCCGGACGCGGGAGACCTGCGCCTGCTCGCCCGGAGCGTGCGGGAGCGCGGCCTGGCCGCCGGTGTCACCGCGAGCCACTGCGTGAGTCTCGGCATGGTGGAACCGGACGAGGCGATGCGCACGGCCAAGGAGGTCGCGGCGGCGGGGATCGGTGTGGTCGCACTGCCGCTGACGAACCTCTACCTCCAGGGCCGCGGACACCCGTCCGGTACACCGCGCGGGCTGACCGCCCTTCGGGCACTGCTGGACGCGGGCGTCCAGGTCGCGGCCGGGGGCGACAACATCCGGGACCCCTTCAACCCGGTGGGCCGGGCCGACCCCCTGGAGACCGCGTCCCTGCTGGTCACGGCCGGTCACCTCTCGCCGGACGAAGCACTGCACGCGGTCACGGCGGGTGCCCGCGCGGTGCTCGGGCTGCCTGCCGCGGGGCCGTACGAAGGTGCCGTGGCCGATCTTCTGGCAGTGCGGGCGGACTCCGTGTCGGAGGTCCTCGGCGCGTCCTGCCCCGACCGGCTCGTCTTCGCCGGCGGACGGCTGGTCAGCCGTACGTCGGTGCACCGCGAGCTCTTCTGACCGGGACTCGACGAACGGCCTGGATCGCAACGAACGCCCTGGTTCCCAACCCACGCCCCGGATCGCGAGGCGAACAGATACGGCCAGGACACTGGCCGGAAACAATCAATGTTCATGCTATCAACATTCCTGACTGTGGCACTGAAGGGAGCTGATGTGCCGACCACCGCCGAGAAGACGCTCGACGCGACGCTGCGATTCGAGGGCGTCGACAAGCACTTCACCAACGGGACCACCGCCCTCACCGGCGTCGAACTGCGCGTCGCGCCCGGTGAGTTCGTCGCCGTCGTCGGCCCCTCGGGCTGCGGCAAGTCCACCCTGCTCCGCCTCGCCTCCGGCCTGGACACCGCCACCGGAGGCGCGGTCCACGCCCCTGTCGACTCCGTCGGCTACGTCTTCCAGGACCCGACCCTGCTGCCCTGGCGCACCGTCCTGGCCAACGTCGAACTCCCCGCCGAACTCGCCGGGACGGCAAAGGCCGAACGCCGTGAACGAGCCCTGGAAGCCCTGCGGCTGGTAGGGCTGGAGGGCTTCGAGAAGCAGCTGCCCAGGCAGCTGTCCGGCGGCATGCGGATGCGCGTGTCCCTGGCCCGCGCCCTGATGACCCGGCCCTCCCTCTTCCTCCTCGACGAACCCTTCGGCGCCCTCGACGAGATGACCCGCCTGCGCATGCAGGAGGAACTCCAGCGCATCTACGCCGAGACCGGCTTCGCCGCCCTGTTCATCACCCACTCGGTGACCGAGGCCGTCTTCCTGGCGAGCCGGGTCGTGGTGATGTCGGCCCGCCCCGGCCGCGTCACCGCCTCCTTCGACGTCCCCTTCCCCCACCCCCGCCCGGCCGAGCTGCGCTACGACCCCGAGTTCGGCCGGATCGCCGGCGAGGTCTCGGCGGCTCTGCGAGGAGGATCCCAGTGAGCGCCGACATCACCACCCGTGCCGACGTGGCCGTTCCCGTGACGGACCCGCCGTCGAAGGCCGAGCCGACGACGACCGCCCGGCGCCGCCGGATCCGGCCCGCCGCGGTGCTCACCCCGCTGGGATCCCTGGGTGCGGCCATCGGGGTCTGGTACGCCGTGACCTATCTGCTGCTCAGCCCCGCCCGACGCTTCCTCGTCCCGCCGCCCGACCAGGTCCTCACCGTCTCGTTCCTCGACTGGACCCATCTGCAGCCGATGCTCCAGGCGCTGTGGCTCACCGCCCAGGTCGCGCTCGTCGGCCTGCTCATCGCCTCCGCGCTGGGCGTGACGGTGGCGGTGCTGATGAGCAGGGCGCGCTGGCTGGAACGCTCGCTGTATCCGTACGCGGTGATCCTGCAGACCGTGCCGATCCTCGCGATCGTGCCGCTGATCGGCCTCTGGTTCGGCTTCGGCTTCACCAGCCGGGTGGTCGTCTGCGTCCTGATCGCCCTCTTCCCGATGATCGCCAACACCCTGTTCGGCATCCAGTCGGTCGACCGCACCCACCACGACCTGTTCACCCTCCAGCGCGCGAACCGCTTCTCCCGCCTGCGCAAGCTGGAACTGCCGGCCGCGCTCCCGTCGATCTTCACCGGTCTGCGCACCTCCTCAGGTCTTTCCGTGATCGGCGCGATCGTCGGGGACATGTTCTTCAAGCAGGGCGAGCCCGGCATCGGCACCCTGCTCGACGTCTACCGCTCCCGGCTGCAGTCCGAGGACCTGTTCGCCGCGATCATCCTCGCCTCGCTGTTCGGCGTGGCGGTCTTCGCCCTCTTCACTCTGGTCGCCCGGCTCGCCGTCGGCTCCTGGCACGCCTCGGCCGACCGGCCGTAACCCCCCCGCTCTCCTTCCCCGTCCCGTCCCTCAGGGAGCTCAGCCATGCCCACATCCACCAGACGCGTCGCCGTCGCGGGCGTTTCCTCCGCAATCATCCTGGTATCCGCCACCGCCTGCGGCGGCGGTTCCACGGCCGCGACCGGCTCCGCCACCAAGATCCAGGCCGCCCCCGCCGCCCAGCGCCTGGCCGGCGTCTGCCCCAAGACGGTCGTCGTCCAGGTCGACTGGGAGCCCGAGGCCGAACACGGCCCGCTCTACAATCTCGTCGGCCCCGGCTACAGCGTCGACAGCGACAAGAAGCGGGTCACCGGACCGCTGGTCATCGGCGGCAAGGACACCGGTGTCGACATCCAGATCCGGGCCGGCGGCTCCGCCATCGGCTACCAGAGCGTCCCCTCGCAGATGTACGTCGACAAGAGCATCACCCTCGGCACGGTCACCACCGACGTGGCCATCTCGGCGTCCGCCAAGCAGCCGGTCACGGCCGTCGCGGCACTGATGAAGAAGAGCCCGCAGGTCCTGATGTGGGACCCGGCCACCCACCCCGACTGGAAGACGATCGCCGACATCGGCAAGTCGAACGAGAAGGTCGTCTACGTCAACGGCAGCACCTACGCCGCGCTGCTGGTCTCCAAGGGCCTGATCAAGAAGAGCCAGCTGGACGGGAGTTACGACGGCGCACCCGCCCGCTTCGTCGCCAGCCCCGGCATCGCGCAGCAGGGCTTCGCCACCGCCGAGCCGTACATCTACCAGCACGAGGTGGCGGCCTGGAAGAAGCCGATCAAGTACCAGCTGCTCTCGGACGTCGGCTTCAACGTCTACCCCGAGTCGCTGTCCGTGCGCAGCGGCGAGCTGACGTCGCTCAGCCCCTGCCTGAAGAAGCTCGTCCCCATCCTGCAGCAGTCCGCGGCCGATTTCGCGGCCAAGCCCTCGGCGACCGTCAAGCTCATCAGCGATCTGGTCCAGCAGTACAACACCGGCTGGGTCTACTCCGAGGGCACCGGCACCTTCGCCGCGAAGCAGATGGTCAAGCTGGGCATCCTCGGCAACGAGGCCGACGGCAGCCTCGGCAGCTTCGACATGAAGCGCGTCGCCTCCGCCCTGAAGACCTTCACGCCCCTCGTCCAGCAGAGCGGCGCCAAGGTCAAGCCGGGGCTGACGGCCCGCGATCTGGCGACCGACGAGTTCATCGACCCCTCGATCGGACTGAAGTGATGACGACCGCGAACCTGACCGCACTCACCGAACTCGTCGCCGGCGAAGGCGCGGCAGCCACCCCCGATCCGACGCAGCGTCAGGCAACGCCCGGTATCGAGGAGTTCTGCGCGGAGGCGGCTGAACTCCTCGGCGCCGACGGGGTGATCCGTGACCGGGACGCACGGGAGAAGGCCTCCTGCGACTGGGCCCACATGTCACCCATCCTCTCGGCCAAACTCCCCGCGGGCCACGCCGAGGTCGTCCTGCGCCCCACCGCGCACGAGCAGATCCCCGGCCTCCTCGCCCTGGCCCACCGCCACCGCATCCCCCTCACCCCCCGCGGCAAGGGCACCGGCAACTACGGCCAGGCGATCCCGCTGTCCGACGGGGCCGTGCTCGACCTCACCGGCTGCGGCCGGATCCTCGACGCGGGCGACGGCTGGATCCGCGCCGAGGCCGGGGCGAAGATGTCCGACCTGGAGGCCCACGCCCGCACGCTCAGCCAGGAGCTGTGGATGTTCCCCTCCACCTTCGGCACCACGCTCGGCGGCTTCCTCTCCGGCGGCAGCGGCGGCACCGGCTCCCTGGTCCACAAGACCAACAGCGACGGTTTCGTCACCGAGTTGACCGTCGCGCCCTGCACGGCCGACGCCACCCCCTTCACGGTCCGTGACGCGGACACCCTGCCCTACATCCACGCCTACGGCACCACCGGCATCATCACCACCGCCACCGTGCGCCTTCAACCGGCCCGCACCTGGACGGGGTTGTTCGCCGCCTTCACCGACTGGCACTCCGCCACCGCCGCGCTCTCCGCACTCGTACACCTCGAGCCGGCGCCGCGTCTGGCGTCGCTGGACGAGGCCCGGCTCGTGCGGGTCTACCAGCCCGACCCCGCCTTCGACCCCGCGGCGCTGAGCCTGCGCGCGATCATCCAGGAGGACGCCGTCGACGCGGCACGGGCGATCGTCACGTCGCACGGCGGGATGGTCCGCGAGGTCCGGCCCGCACCGGACGGCCCCGCCCTGATCAGCTCCATGTCCTTCAACCACCCCACCTACCACCTGATGAAGGCCGAGGACGGCTGGTTCCACCTGGAGATCGCCGGCGACGTCCTGCTCGGTGACACCACTGAGATCAAGCAGGTCTTCCCCGACACCGTGCTCCACCTGGAGGGCATGCGTTCCGGCACGGTCGGCATGCTCATGGCCCGCTACCAGGACGAGACGAGCGTCTACGACGGCATCGCCGCCCTGAATGACCTGGGCGTCGGCGTGCACAGCCCGCACAACTGGTACGTCGACCGCCGCCTCGACCTCGTCCGGGACACAGCCCGTACCGCTGATCCGCTCGGCCTGCTCAACCCCGGCAAGATTCCCGCCGGTTCGGAGGAGAGCGCATGACCTTCACCAGGTTCATCGACCTGAGCGGGCCGGAGATCGCGGACTTCGGAGAGGACACCGTCGCGGTGCTGCCGGTCGGCGCGATCGAACAGCACGGCCCCCATCTGCCCGTGGCCACCGACTACTACATGGCCGAGGCCGTCGCCGACGGCGCCGCACGGCTCGCGGGGGAGAGCTGCGACATCACCCTGCTGCCCGGACTCGCCTACACCAAGTCCGACGAACACGCCTGGTCCGCGGGCACGTTGTGGCTCACCGCCCGCACCCTGCTGTCCGTCCTCGACGACATCGGCCGCTCGCTGGCCGCAGGCCCCGTCCGCCGTCTCGCCTTCCTCAACGCCCACGGCGGCAACAGCGCCCTGCTCGGCGTCGCCCTGCGCGAACTGCGCACCCGGCACGGTCTGCGCACCTTCCTGCTGCACGCCTCGCTCCCCGCCGACCAGGGCGGCACCTCCCCGGCGGGCGAACTCGGCATGGGCGTGCACGGCGGCATCAAGGAGACCGCCGCCATGCTCCACCTCCACCCCGACCTGGTCGACATGACGCGGGCCCGCCGCAGCGTCCCCGAACACCTCACCGAGTACGAGCACATCGGCTTCGGCAAGCCGGTCTCCTTCGGCTGGACCAGCGACGACTTCGCCACCCCCGACGGGGTGATCGGCGACCCCACCGGGGCCACGCCCGAACTCGGCCGCAAACTCGTGGACTCCTCCGTCGCCGCGGCCGCCGCCGCCCTGCGCGAATGCGCGCGCTTCCGCCCCGACCGCCCGACCACCCGCTAGGGACCCCCCATGGCCAACGCCCCGCTGCACACCCCCCTGCGCGACATCACCGCCCACCACATCACCGCGGGCGACACCGTCAAGCTCGCCGTCCTCACCGGCCCCCGGGACGGCTCGCCCACCACGGTCGTCTTCGAGGTGTGGGAACCCGGTGGCGCCCAGCCCCTCAACTGGCACCCGGAGTCGGTCGAGACGTTCCTGGTCCTCGCCGGCCATGGCCGTGCCGCCAGCGACGAGCACGAGCGCGACCTTGCTCCGGGCGACGTCCTGGTGCTGCCCGCCGGCTCCAAGCACCGCATCGTCAACACGTCCGCAACCGAACGCCTCTACACGGTCACGGTCATGTCCCCCGACGAGGGCTTCGCCGACCTCATCGAAAGCGGACCCGCCGCCACGCTGGATGAGCAGGACCTCGCCGTGCTGCGCGCGGGAACATCGTGACATGGATGATCTTCTCGCCGCCTTCTGGGCGTACGAACGGGCCCTGATGGCCAACGACCTGGCGGGCCTGGACCGCTGGTTCCTCGACGCGCCGGACACCCTGCGCGCCGAAGGGGACACCGTCCTGGTGGGCCACGCCGCGATCGCCGACTTCCGGCGCGGGCGGGGCGGGGCCCCGGCACGAGTGGTCGAGCGGGTGCACGTCGTGCGCCCGGCGCCGCGGGTCGCGGTCGTCACCGCCGAGACCCGGCGGCAGGACGGCACGCGCGGGCTGCAGACCCAGGTGTGGCAGCACACCGACGCCGGGTGGCGGATCGCCGCCGCGCACGTCAGCGCCGCAGCCGCACCCCGGCCGGACGACCGCCCCGATCCGGCGGTGTGGCGTGTGGCCGGTCCCCTGGTCGAGTCGAGCGGCCAGGGCCCGCTGGCACACGTCCGCACCGCTGTGAAGGACCTGTTCGCCGTGGCGGGACAGCGCATCGGTGCGGGAAACCCGGCCTGGCTGGCCGAATCCCGCACCGAAGAGGCGCACTCGGACGCGGTACGACGCCTGCTCGACGCGGGCGCCGAACTCACCGGCATCGCCCAGACAGACGAACTGGCCTTCAGCCTCGCCGGGACCAACGCGCACTACGGCACCCCCGTGAACCCCGCCGCCCCCGGCCGGATCACCGGCGGCTCCAGCAGCGGCCCGGCCGCCGCCGTGGCCCGCGGCTGGGCCGACCTGGGGCTGGCCACCGACACCGCCGGCTCGATCCGCGTCCCCGCCTCCTACTGCGGCCTGTACGGCTGGCGGCCCACGCACGCGGCCACACCCACCAGCGGCCTGCTGGCGCTTGCGCCCTCCTTCGACACCGCCGGCCTCCTGGCCCGCGATCCGCACCTCCTGCGCACCGCGGCCCAGGCGCTGCTGACCACCGACGAGCCCTCCACACCAGTGACCCAACTCCTGGTCGACGACGACCTGGTGGCCCTCGCCGAACCCGAGGTGCGGTCCTCGTTCGAGGCGGCATGCCGTGCGTCGGCCCTGCCGGTGACCCGTGCGTCCACCGGGATCTCCGAGCACTTGGAGGGCTGGTTCGCCGCCTTCCGGACCGTGCAGGCGGCGGAGGCGTGGGAGGGACACGGTGCCTGGATCACCGCGCACCCGGGTGCGCTCGCGCCGGACGTGGCGGCGCGCTTCGACAACGGGCGCCGGATCGCCTCGGCCCAACGCGCCCAGGCGGAACAGGAGTTGACGGACGCGCGGAAGCTGCTGGACGCCGTCATCCCGCCCGGTACCACCCTGTTGCTGCCCGCCACGAGCGGCCCCGCCCCGCTCGCCGACGCACCGCCCGCCGAGGTGGAGGCCGTGCGTGCCGCCACCCTGCGCCTGACCTGCCTCGCCTCACTGGCCGGTCTCCCGGCGGTCGTCGCCCCGCTGCTGCGGGTGCGCTCCCTGCCCGTGGGGCTGTGCGCGCTGGGCGCCCGCGGCACCGACCGTGCCCTGCTGGACTTCGTCACCGAATGGAGGAGCCCCGCGCATGCCTGAGGTCCACCGTCTCATCGGACCCAACTCCCGCAACGCCTGGCGCGTGGACGGGCCAGTGGTCACCCTGGCCCGCCCCCACCGCGCCCCGCATCCGGTCACCGTCGAGGCGCTCCCGCAGAGCGTGACCACCGACCTCGCGGCCACCGCGCTGATCGTCGTCGACATGCAGAACGACTTCTGCTCACCGGACGGCTGGCTCGCCTCCATCGGCGTCGACGTGACCCCGGCCCGCGCCCCGATCCCCTTCATCGCCGGCCTGCTGCCGCTCCTGCGCGCCGCCGACGTCCCCGTGATCTGGCTCAACTGGGGCAACCGCCCCGACCGGGCCAACCTCCCGCCCGGCGTCCTGCACGTCTACGACCCCGACGGCACTGGGGGCGGCATCGGGGCCCCGCTGCCGGGCGGCCGGGTCCTGGAGCAGGGCAGCCCCTCGGCCGCGATCGTCGAAGGGCTCGAGCCGGCGGACAGCGACCTCCACGTCGCCAAGTACCGGATGAGCGGCTTCCAGGACACCGAACTGGACAGCGTGCTGCGCAACCTGCGGGTCGACACCCTGCTGTTCGCCGGCGTCAACGCCGACCAGTGCGTCCTGTCCACGCTCATGGACGCCGCGAACCTGGGCTACGACGTCCTCCTGCTCGAGGACGCGGTGGCCACCACCTCGCCCGCGTACTGCATGGACGCCACGCTCTACAACGTCCGCCAGTGCTTCGGCTTCACCCTCACCTCACACGCCCTCCAGGAGGCCCTGAAGTGAACCTCCTCCAGCCCGGGCTGGGCCCCCTCGACGGTGACCACTACCTGCCCGCCGATCCCTCCCGGGTGCACTGGGGCCTGCTGCCCAACGCCACCGCCAAACCGGCGCTGACCGTGCGCACGGGCGAGACCGTCACCTTCGACACCATCAGCCACGAGGGCATCCTGGAGGACCAGGGCCGCGACCCGGCCGCCTTCTTCGGCCAGGCCGGCATCCCCAAGGACGGTCTGCTGCACGACGCCGTGGAACTGGCCGCCTCCGCACGCGAGCACGAGCCTTCACTGCACGGCCCGCACGTCGTCACCGGACCCGTGGCGGTCCAGGGCGCGCGACCGGGCGACGTCCTGGAGGTCGAGATCCTGACCCTGCACCGCCGCGCGCCCTACGGCGTGATCAGCAACCGGCACGGCAAGGGAGCCCTCCCGGGCGAGTACCCGCTCACACCCCCGGGCGAGCCGTCAAGCCTGGTCGCGACCGTCGGACCGGACGGCCGGGGACGGCTGCCCGTCGGCCACGGCCGCCAACTCGCCTTCCCGCTACGCCCGTTCCTTGGGATCATGGGGGTGGCCCCGGCCACAGAATCCCCGGTCCACTCCGTTCCACCCGGCCCGCACGGCGGGAACATCGACGTCCGCCACCTCGGCACCGGCGCCCGGCTCTTCCTGCCCGTCCAGGTCCCCGACGCCCTCTTCTACGTCGGCGACCCCCACTTCTCCCAAGGCGACGGCGAAGTCTCCCTCACCGCCTTCGAAGCCCCGTTGCGCGCCACCCTCCGCCTCACCGTCCACCGCGACGAGGCCACCCGCTCCCTGGCCGCCCGGCTGCGCGCCCCCTTCGCGGAGACCGCGACCGAGCACATCGTCCTCGGCCTCGACCACGACCTCGACGAGGCCCTGCGCAACGCCGTACGTGACGCACTCACCCTGCTCACCGAGCGGTTCGGCATCCCCGGACCCGTCGGCCTGGCCTACCTCAGCGCGGCCGCGGACTTCCACGTCTCCCAGGTGGTCGACATCGTCAAGGGCGTCCACGGCCGCATCTCCAAGGCGGACCTGACCTGCTGACGGCTCGGCTCACCCGGGTGAAGGTGCCTGGGTGGGCTCGGCGGTCGGGTGCGGCAAGGCGAGTGCGTCGAGCAGTCGTTCGGCCCCCACAGGGACGGGCAGAGTCCGGCCGTCGAGGTCCGCCGGGGTTTCGGGATGGGTCGGATTGACGCGTACGAGGCGTGCGTTGGGGAAGTGCCGGGTCAGTTGTTCGCCGGGCCATCGGATCACGCCAGGCGTGTTGAACCCGGCGCCGAGTTCCAGGACGACCAGGCGGGTGTCGACGGGCGCTGTTCCCAGCCAGTGCTGGAGGCGACGGCCCGCCGGAAGGTAGGGAGTGTCGACGAACTCGGGCCCGACACGGACGTTGATCTCGACATCCCGGCCGCAGTTCGGGCAGCGGGGGAGGGCGCTCGGGTCCGTTATGGCACCGGTGTCCGGGTCGTATGCGGCCAGGAGCCGCGCGACGAGGGAGCGGCTGTCCCAGGTGGTGGAGGTGCAGGGAGTGGCGCACTGGTATCGGCCGTAGTCGCCCTGCGGTGTGAAGATCCGGTCGGGGGTGAAGCCGCCCCGGGCGAAGAGGGCATCCACGTTGGACGTCATCACCCAGTGGTCCTTGTCGCCGACGAGGGAGCGCAGACGCCGGTAGAGCGGATGGGGGCCCGAGGAGTAGCGGATGTCATTGATGTGGACGGCCCAGTAACCCCACAGCAGGGCGGGCGGCAGAGGGACGCCGACGAAGATAGCGGGAGCGCAGGCCCAGGCGGTGCAGGGCGGGGAAGAGCTCCTTGAAGCGGTCCTCGTCTCCGTAGTCGTATCCGGCGGCGGCGCTGAGCCCGGCCCCGGCGGTGATCAGGACACGGTCGGCCTCGGTGAGCCAGGTGCGAATCGTGTCGGCGGTGGCGGCCAACTCGAAGGTGAGGTCGTTCATCGGGGACTGGGTCCTTCGGGCAGGGCTTCGTGGTAGGCAGCGAGGTCGTGATCCGTGTACACGTTGAAGATCACGCGGTCGAACCGTTCCGGGTGCGCGTCGAGCCAGTCGGCCACGGTGTTCAGGGCGATGCGGGCGGCCGGTTTCCGGGGGTAGCCGAAGACGCCGGTGCTGATGCCGCAGAACGCGACGCAGCGTATGGCGTCCACCTCCACGGCGAGGTCGAGGCACGCACGGTACGCGGACGCCAGTGCCCGCTCGTGGAGCGGGAGTACGGGACCGTCGACGATGGGGCCGACGGTGTGCAGGACGTAGCGGGCGGGCAGGTGGTAGCCCCGGGTGATCTTGGCCGTGCCGGTTGGCTCCGGGTGGGCTTGCAGGGACATGACGGTGTGACAGTCGGTACGCAGGCGGGGACCGGCGGCGGCGTGGACGGCGTTGTCGACGCACGGGTGCATCGGGGTGAAACAGCCGAGCAGGGCGCTGTTGGCGGCGTTCACTATGGCGTCAGCGCCGAGTGTGGTGATGTCTCCCCGCCACAGTGCCGTCCGGCCGGCGGCCCGGTAGGTGCTGTGGGGAAGCGTGTCGCGGAGTGTGGGCAGGGAGGACGCGTCGACGGTGTCGCGCGCCAGACGTTCGCCGGCGAGCAGCGCGTCGAGTACCCGGGCGGTCCGGGTGGGCAGCGGGCCCGGTTCCCGGACTGTCAGCACGGCGCGCAGGAGTTGCCGGGAGGCCATGTCGTCGAGCCGCTCAGCTGCACCGGGGCGCCATCCGGCCCTCACGGCCACCGGATCGTGGCCCAGCAGGCCGAGTGCCTCGCGGACCAGATCGGCATGCCGATCCCCGGGTGCGGGACCGACGTCCGACCGGAATGGCCCGTCGAGAGAAATGGCGCCCCTGTAGGCGGCGAGCGGCAGCGGGGTGGCGTACACGGTGAACCTCCGGGCGGGCGCACGTCGCCGCGCCCTCACCCGGGGGCGGGCAGGAGCACGGCGGCGTGTCCAGCGTCATGTGATGGGCGATGGACGCATGCCGGGGGCTTCGACTCAGCCGGGCACGAACAGGTCGTGCGCCACGTCGGCGTGTGTCAGGCCACTCGGCGCGTCTTGCGTCGCCGGTGCGGTGGGCCTCAGAACAGGCCGTTGTCGTGGGGCAGTTGGGCCGGGATCGGGGCGATGACGTCCCAGTGCTCGACGATCTTGCCGCTCTGGACCCGGAAGAGGTCGTAGTACGCCACCGGGACGCCGAACTCCCCCTCGGACTGGAGCAGCACGAACTCGCCCTCGGCGATGACCTTGTGGACGGTCTTGTAGACGAGGTTCTTCCCCTGTTCCGCCCACTTCGCGGCTGCGGCGCCGAAGCCGTCGAGGCCGTCGGCGGCCTCCGGGTTGTGCTGATGGTAGGTCTCTGTGGAGATGTAGTCGGTGAGCACCGAGTAGTCGGCGCCGACCAGGACCTTCTGCGCGAACTCGGCGACCAGGGCGCGGCTGGCCGCGGTCTCCTCGGGTGCGGTGACCTGGGAGGGGCCGTCGGTCTGCGAGCGGCCCGACGCCGTCTGCGGTACCAGAGGGGTCAGGGCGTCCCAGTGCTCGGCGAGCTTTCCGTCGGCATCGACGCGGAAGATGTCGAAGGCGACCAGCGGCTCCGGGCCGAAGCCGTGATACGTCCCGTGCAGGGCGACCAGGTCGCCGTCGGCGATGACCCGGGCACCCTCGTACCGGAAGCCGTCCGGCAGGCCGGAGACAAGCTGACGCAGGGCCTCGGGGCCGTCGGCGGCCAGCGCGCTGTGCTGTGTGTAACCGGCAGCGACCCAACGGTCAACGGCGCCCGGGTCCTTCTGGCCGAACAGCTCACCGGCTGCGGCGAGGACGGTGTTCTTGGTGTCGCTCATGATGGATCTCCTCACGGGACAGGTGTCGACGGATGCGTTGACCGACTCCGTCGGCTTACCGTTTTCTGACACTGAGTAGGATGTGGGGTGTGCCAGCAATGAGAATCTATGCCCGGGGAACAGGCAGAAGGGGATACGCTGACGACTGATGATGGTCAGAATCCGACATGACGCCGTCGGGGGAATCCCGACAGTCTCCTTCGCTCCGCCCATCGGCACCCCCGCCGGTGTCGAGGTGCTGTCCCTCGCCGACCTGTGCCACCGCGTACCGGGCGAGCGGCTCACGGTCCCTCAGCGCCCGGACTTCCATCACCTGATCACGCTCGCCGGAGGAACCCTGGGGCACACGGTCGACTTCACCCCCTACTTCCTCGAAGCCGGTTCATGGCTGTGGGTTCGCCCCGGCCAGGTGCAGCAGTGGGGCGACCTCACTGATGCGGAGGGAACGGCGATTCTGTTCCGCCAGGACTTCCTCGATCCGGCCACCAGCGCCGGAGCCCGCGTGGAAGACCCGCACGCGCCGATCCTGCGCCGACCCCTGTCCGACGACTCCAGGGCCCTGCGCCTGGCCGTCGACCACCTGACCGCCGAGTTCCACGCGCTCGGAGACCTGCCCCTGGAGCTCCACACTGCGGCCCTGCGCCACCTGCTGGCCGTCCTCGTCCTGCGCCTGGCCCACCTCACCGTCCCCGTCGGCAGCCCAGCCCCCGAACCCGACGCCACCTACCTGCGCTTCCGCGACGCGGTGGAAAGGGACTTCGCCCACACCCGCCGCGTCGAGGACTACGCCGACGCGCTGGGCTACTCGGCCCGCACCCTCTCCCGCGCCACCCTCGCCTCCGCCGGAATCGGCGCCAAGGAGTTCATCGACCGCCGTGTCGTCCTCGAAGCCAAGCGCCTGCTGGCGCACAGCGATCAGACGGCCGCCCGAATCGCCGACCGACTCGGCTTCTCCAGCGCGACCCACTTCAGCAAGTACTTCCACCAACGCACCGGACAGACCCCGATCACCTTCCGCGACACGGTTCGCGGGCACACCCCAAATGCGTGAGGGTCGGGGCGTGGTGACCCCCATCTGCCGCCTCCCGCGCGACGCGCGGCACGATCCTGACTTCCCGGCAGCTCGCCCCGGCCGTCGACGTCGTAAGGGTCCGATCCTCCGTCGCACCCGGCTCGCCGAACCGTGGACGGTGTCGAGGACGGCGCCGACTGGCCGACCTTGTCGGGCTATCTCACCGGTACGACGTACGACGTACGATGTCAACGGCGGCGCGCACATCCACTGACCCGCCCCTCGATGTTCCAGCCGGAGCGATGCGTCCGGCCGGGTCGGAGTTCGCCCGGGCAACAGACAGCCGGGTCACGTCACCCGGCTGGGACCGGCCCGACCCGTGAGGCCCACGCAATCGGAGGGCGTGCGGCGGCGGACGCGGACCAGCGGCTCACCGGCGCCGGCTCCCGGAACTCAGGCCTGGCCGCCGGCCGCGGAGCGGCCCCGCCGCAAGTGTCGGCGGAGGTGTTGTACACGATCACCGTGCTTCGGCTGCTGCACCCGGACCCTCGAGGTGGTCCAATGTTCATATTCATCCGGGATCCGGCGAGCAGAATCGCGCGGACTGGCGCGGGCTCGTCGTAGGGGGCCGGGACGGGAGGCGGGGTTGGGCGAGGACCTCGGCGCGTGGGTGAGACGGCTGCACCCGGCCGTGGAACCGGGGGAGCCCGCGTGCACTCCGGAGACGATGCGCCGTGCGATCGACCAGGTCGGTGATCAACCGGTCGCGTGGGCGCTGGGGGTCGCCGCCGACATCGTCGGGCGTGGCGCGTTCCCGGAACCGCTCCGTGGCGGCCCGCGAGGCTCCCAGGTCCTGCGCTCCAGTATCGAGTCGATCATCATTGCGACGCTCGTCGCCATCGAGGCCGACGGCCACCCACCGGCCAACATCCCGGCTGAGGCGGGCGCGCAGCTCGTGGACCTGGTCCGCCGCCGGGTACCTCTAGAGCTGATCCTCAGCCATCAGCGCAGGATCCACTCACAGCTGGCCGACCACTTCATGGGCGGCTGTCGTGCCCTGGTACCGATCCCCGATCTCGCCGCATCGCTGGAACACGTCTCTCGTGTGCTCTTCGAGTTCGCGGACGCGTTCGCCACCATCACCGCCGAGATGTACGGCGCTGAGAACGAGCGGTTCATGAAGAGCACCGCCGCTGCGAGGTACGAGACGGTCCTGGCGCTCCTGGCGGGAGAGGGTTCTGCCGACGCGGCCTCCCGACAGCTGGCCTACCCGCTGGCGAACTCGTATCACCTCGGGCTGGTGCTGCATTCCGCGACCTTGCCGAGGCACACGGCGGACGACCTGGAGCACGTGGCCCGGTCCCTGCTGCGCGGCATCGGTGCGAACGCGCAGCTGGTGGTGCCGGTTGACCGGACGGAGGCATGGGCGTGGGGAGCCTTCCGGGCGCGTCCACCGCGGGCAGAGCCGCTGCTGCCTGACGGGTCCGACGTCATGGTCGGCGTCGCATGCCCGCACCGAGGGGTCGAAGGCTTCCGCGCCACCCACAAGGAGGCTCTCGATGCGACGCGGGTCGGGGCCTTCAGGGGGAGCTCGAAGGAGTACGCGGGTGTCGTCCGGTACGACGAGGTCCGACTGCTCTCGCTGCTGATCGCGGACCCTGACAAGGCCGCGCGCTTCGTGCGGGACGAGCTCGGCGCCCTGGGAGGGAGCGCGGGTTCCGTTCTCCGCCAGACCGTGCGCGCCTACCTCGACTGCCACGGCAGTCCCCAGGAGGCCGCCAAGAAGCTGCAGGTCGCGAAGAACACGGTCATCTACCGGGTCAAGCGGGCCGAGGAGCTTCTCGGCCGCTCCGTCAGGGACTCGCAGCTCGAACTGCACGCGGCACTGCGCCTGGCCGAGCTGTTGCCGGATCTGCAGGACACCGCTCACTGACGGGCACCGTTCACGAATCCCGCGCGCCTCCCTGCCGTCGGGCCACGTCGACCACCGGGGATTCGGGCTGATCGGCCCCTCGTTCGCGTCGCGCGAGCCGTGAATGGGCCGACGTGCCGCCGTTTTGGACCCGGGGCGCAATCGGTGTCGAAAGGTTGGCCGCCCAGCCATAGGGAGGGGCCTCGCACGCGGACTTCAATCGGTGGCAGGACGACACGACCGGCCGCCGCTTCGCCAGGTGAGCCGGCTGGGCAAGGAGGCCTCATGACGACTCTCGATGGCGTCACGACGTTCGGACAGCAGACGCAGAGCGAAGTACGCGAACGCCTTCTGGGGACCGCCCGCGACCTGCGACCGCTCCTGCGCGAGCACGCCGATGAAAGCGAGCGCAACCGCCGTCTCGCCGGGGAGACGGAGCGGGCCCTGCGCGAGTCCGGACTGTTCCAGGCCCTGACACCGCGCCGGTCGGGCGGGGCCGGGGGAGACGTCCGCACCCTCATCGAACTGTCCGCCGAGCTCTCGCGGGGAGACTCCTCCGCGGGCTGGGTCGCCTTCATAGCCAACACCACCGCGTTCGGCATGGGCCTCTTCTCCGACGACGTACGGGAACTGGTGTACGGCCCGGACCCCCGCAACGTCGCGATCAGCCAGTTCGCCCCCGGCGGGACCGCCGAGAAGGTCGACGGTGGCTACCGCATCAACGGCAAGTGGGGCTTCGCCTCCGGCTGCTACCAGGCCCAGTGGACGCTGAACGCGTTCCTGGTCCTCGACGCGGAGGGCCGGCCCACGGAGGTGCGGTGGGCCCTGATGCCGCTGGCCGACATGCGGATCGAGGACACGTGGTACGTCGTCGGGATGGCGGGGACCGGCAGCAACACCCTCGTGGCAGAGGACCTCTTCGTCGAGGACCGGTGCACCCTGAACCTGGAGACGTTCATGGGCACGACTGTCTTCCCGGTCTGGCACGAAGACGAGACCAGCTACCGGGCGTCGCTCAACTCTCTCGCCTGCCTCGGCCTGTGCGGCCCGCTGCTGGGCATGGCCGAGGCCGCCTGGGACTTCACCATGGAGAACATCGGCAAGGGCCGGCCTATCAGCTACTGGGCCTACACCGACCGCCGGGACGCCCCCAGCTACCGACTCGCCCTTGCCGACGCGCGGGTCGCGATCGATGCCGGAAGGATGCACCTGCTCCGGTCCGCCGACGAGATGGACGACGCCGCCCGCGAGGGCCGGGTCCTCGACACGGCGGCCCGGGCCCGCATCCGCGGCGACTCCGAGATCGCGACCCGCAACTTCCGCCAGGCCGTCACGCTCCTGCTCGACATCGTCGGCACGAGCAGCTTCGCCCAGTCCAACCCGCTCCAGCGCGTTTGGCGGGACCTGACCGTCGCCAGCGGCCACGGCCTCAACAACCCCCTGCTGAACCGGGAGATCTACGGCCAGAGCCTCGTGGGCCGCGACACCGCGGAGGTCGGTTCGCTCTGAATCCGTCGTGCGTGGCCCTGAGGGCCACCACGGCGCGACTCGACACGTCGAAAGGAACCTCCACCATGACGGCAGTCGTCATGCCTCCGCCCGCTCACCCCCCGATCCACCTGACCGCGGCGGAACGGGCGCAGTCCCTGCCGGCCGAGACCTTCAGGTCAGCGTTCCGTATGCACCCCTCCGGCGTCGCCGTGGTGACCGCCGACCCGGGCGGCCGGCCGGTCGCGATCACGGTCAGCTCGCTGGCCTCCGTCAGCGCCGAACCACCGCTGATCGTCTTCTCCGTCTCCTCGAGGGCCTCCAGCAGCTCGGTCCTGCAGCAGGCCGACAGCACCGTTATCCACATGGTGGGCAGCGACCAGCTCTGGCTCGCGCGACTCGGGGCCACCAGCGGGGTCGACCGCTTCGCCGATACGAGCGCGTGGACGCGGCTGGCCACGGGCGAACCGGTCTTCACGGCAGCCCCCGCGTGGGTGCGAGGAAAGGTGGTCTCGCGTATCGAGGCGGGTGAGGCCTCGATCTTCGTCGTCCACGCGGTGTCGGCGTCCGTACCGGAGGAGGCCGCCGAACCGGTGGCGGCCCCGCTCGTCTACCACTCCCGCTCCTGGCACCGGCTCGACGACCAGTCGAGGCTGACGTAATCCGGGCCGCAGATCTCTACCCTTTCGAGACGTGTGGGCGAACCGAGAGTGAGCTGGGCAACCTCGGCGTCCGAAGGTGTCGAGGATGTGTCGGTGTTCGGCAGCCCACAGCCGGTGGGGCGTCGTCCAACTCGTTTTCAGGCCAGGCGTACAGGACCACGTCGGCGCTCCGGCGGCGTCCGACGCCTGGCTAACGTGCCCTCAGGACGCGGGGGGCCGTCCGGACCAGGCGGCGTGGAGGAGTCGGCCGAGCCCTTCCGCGGTGACCGCGCGGGGGTTGGTGTAGGGGTTGGACAGCGCGGCCTGGACGATGCGGTCGATGTCGGCCTCGGCCATGCCGAGTTCCCGCAGGGATCGCGGTGCGCCCAGTCGGCCGGTGAGGTCCCACAGGTGCGTGGCGGGGTCGGCCGTGGTGCCGAGGGCGCGCCCGAGTGCGGTCACCGCTTTGGGCGCCGCTTCCTGGTTGTAGGCCAGGGCATGGGGGAGTACGACGGTGTGGGTGGGGGCGTGCGGTAGGTCGAGGGTGCCGCCGAGGGCGTGGCAGAGCTTGTGGTGCAGGGACATGGTGGTGGCCCCGAGGCAGGCGCCGCACAGCCACGCGCCGTACTGGGCACGGGCGCGGGCGTCGAGGTCGGTGCCGTCGGCGACGACGTCGGGGAGCGCGGCGGCCAGCGCACGTACGCCTTCCTCGGCCATCAGGTCGATGACGGGGGAGGCGTCCGGGGCGTACAGGGCCTCCACCGCGTGCGCGATCGCGTTCATGCCGCTGGTCGCCGAGACGGCCGTCGGCAGGGCGAGGGTGAGCGCGGGGTCGTACAGCACCGACACGGGCAGGACGCGCGGGTCCCTGCCGGTGCGTTTGACGCCGTTCTCGGTGAGGCCCCATACCGGGGTCATCTCGGACCCGGAGTAGGTCGTCGGTACGGCGATGACCGGTAGGCCGTACTTCAGGGCGACGATTTTCCCGAGGCCGATCGCCGAGCCACCGCCGACGGCGACGCAGCCGTCCGCGTTCACCTCCTTCGCGCGCCGTTGGGCCTCGGCCGCCGACTCCGTGGGCACGTGCATCCGGGCGTGGGGGTGCAGGGCCACCGCTCTGCTGCCGAGGAGGGCGGCGACGGTTTCGGCGAGTTCCCGCCGGCCGGGCGAGCACAGCACCATGACCCGCTCGAGTCCGGCGTGGTCGATCTCGTCCGCGAGCCGGTCGAGGGCGTCGATGCCCATCACCACCCGCATCGGGAGAGCCTGGTAGGCGAAGGCGGGCGGGATGGTCACCGAGCGTCCTTCGGCGTCTCGGGCTCGATGGCGATGTCGATCTCGGCCAGCCGGAACGGAGCGGTGACCCGGTACTGACGGGCCTTGTCCTCGTCGTCGACCTGCGCGAAGTCGACGACGAGGCTCTCCTTGACGGCGAAGACGGCGTCCGAGTCCAGATAGGGGCCGTCGGCGACGAAGATGTGCGTCGTCAGCGGCCGGTGTCCGTCGGCCTCGACGATGAAATGGATGTGGGCCGGCCGGTACGGGTGCCGCTCGGTGGCGTCGAGCAGCACTCCTACCGGACCGTCGGTCGGAATGGGGTAGTGGCTCGGCACCACGGTACGGAACCACACCCGGCCTTCGTCGTCGGTAGGGAAGAGGCCGCGTCCGTTGCCCGGCGGCTGTACGTCGGGCTGCTGCACGTCGTAGAAACCGTCCTCGGTGCATTGCCACACGTCGACGCTCGCGCCGTTCAGAGGGGTGCCGTCCGCCGATGTGACCCGCAGCGACACGACACAGGGTTTGTCGCCGCCCAGCAGATCGATGCTGTCCCCGCTTCCGCGCTGGGGGGACTCCACCATGTGGAAGGGCCCCAGGACCGTGCTCTCGGTGCCGCCGCCCTGCTCGTTCAGGGTCTCCACCAGCATGGAGACACCCAGCACGTCGGAGAGCAGGATGAACTCCTGGCGGGTGGGGTCACATTTCTGCCCGACGGCGGTGAGGTAGTCCACGGCGTACTCCCACTCCGGGATCGTCGGGCGCAACTCGCGGACGTAGCCGTGCAGATGGCGGACGAGCCCTTGGAGCAGTTCACGCAGCCGCGGGTCCGGCGTGTCACGGAAACTGTCCACGGCGGCGGCCGTGATGGCCTGCACCGCCTCGTCGGTGCCGGGCATGACTGACCTACCTCCAGTGCTGGCGCGGGCGTTCAGGGAGAAACGCTAGGGAGGCGTCGGCCGAGGCGATATCCGCGGAGCGCGACCGGCAGCCGAATCACGCGGCGCGATACGGCCGGCCGGTGACACGGCGTAGGAGGGGCACCGTGGATCACCCCTTGTTGCGGGGGCTGGGCGGGGAGGACAATGGCGGCATGGGCCGCGCACCTTTGGCGAGCCACGTGCTGTGCCGTGATTCAGGCTTCGACGACTTCCGCGAACGCCTCAACGAGCTGTTCTACCCGGCGGACGTCATCCCGCTCTCGGGCGCCGACGGCCCCGGCGGCGAGCTGCGTGGCGCGCGCACCGAGCACATCACCCTCGGCCTGATGACCTACGGCCAGCGCACACGGGTCGATCCCGGGCGTACGCCCTCGCACTACCACGTCAACGTCGTGCTGCGAGGTGCCATCGAAGCGACAACGGGACGCCAGGAGTTGGTAGCCACCGCCGGCGACGCCATGGTCTTCCCGCCGACACGTCAGCACAGGCTGATGAGTTGCGGTGACGGTGCGCGCCATCTGGGGATCAAGATCGACCGGAGACTCGTCGAGGCCGAACTCCAGGCCCTCCTTGGCCGCCCCCTCCAGGCTCCGTTGGACTTCGCGTTCGGCTTCGACCTCACCTCCGCGCCCGGCCGCAGCTGGCGCAACACGTTGGACCTGCTGCTGACCGAGTCCGACAGCACTGACGGGCTCATAGGGCAGCCCGCAGTCCAGCACCACTTGGAACGCCTCCTCGTCAGCGGCCTGTTGCTGGCCCAGACGCACAACTACACGGACGAGCTGCTGCGTCCCCGGCCTCCGGCCTACCCACGGACCGTACGAAAGGCTGTCGACCTCGTCGACGCCCACCCCGAAACACCCTTCACTCTCGGGCAGCTGGCCCAGGCGGCAGGCGTGAGCGCCCGCCGCCTCCAGGAAGGCTTCAGGGAGCACCTCGGCGTGACGCCGATGACGTATCTGCGCAACGTCCGTTTGGACCGTGTCCACACCGACCTCCTCACGGGCGCCACCGGAGTCACCGAGGCGGCCGGGCGGTGGGGCTTCACCCACCTCAGCCGTTTCTCCGCCGCCTACCGCAGTCGCTTCGGCGTAGCGCCCTCCGAGACCCTGGCCGGGGCCACCGGCCAGGACCGGGGCGAGAGGTGAGGGGCCGATCGGGGATGGGCCCGCGCACCGTTGTCGAGACACGGCGCACGGGCCACGGTCGTACGGTGTCTGCTGGCTGCCGTACGACCGAGTGAGAGCTTGCGCCCTTTCGGGGCGCAAGGGGTTAGTCCTGCGCGGCAGGAAGCGGAAGAAGTCGGTGGAACGCCGGGACGGCGACGGCGGCGACCACGACGTGCATGACCATCAAGGCGACGACGGCACCCCAACTGGTGCCGGCCCGGCTGCCGGAGACACCGACCATGATGTCCGGGATCAGACTGAGAAGCACGACGACGGGCACGAGGGTGCGCAGCAGACGCGCGGGGCGCGCCGAACGGGCGCGCACGACCGCCCAGGCGGCAGCGCCGATCAGGACACCGAACACGGTGAGGGGCGCGTAGGCGGACAGCTGGAGGGGCTGGAAATCGTGCGAGGCGCCCGCGGCGTGGGCCGTCGCGGCGACGACGGCGTTGAGAGCGACGGCGACGACCGCGGTGCCGATCAGGCCGCCGGTGACGAGGAGGCCGCTGGGGCGGGCCGGACGGGTGGCGAGTTGCTGGCTCAAGGAGTTCTCCAGAAAGGGTATCGAGCGGGGGCAGGGGCTGGGCCGGGGGAGTGGGCCAGGTCAGCCGGCGATGACGACGGAACGGCGTCCGGCAGTGCCGTCGGTGGCGGCGGTGAGCAGCCAGGCGGCGACGTCCGCGCGGCTGATGGTGTCGCCCATGCGCAAGGTGGCTGATTCAGGCAGCAGTTTGACGGCGCCGGTGGCGGGGCCATTGGTCAGGCGGACGGCGTGGACGAGGGTGTAGTCGAGGTCGCTGGCGCGCAGTGCCTCCTCGGCGGCCGCCTTGTCCTTGACCATGGCACCCATGGCTGTGCTGGACATGAGTTTGGCGGGCGCGCTCAGACGCTCGCGCAGCACCGCGAAGGAGGACAACTCGACGAACCGGCTGACGCCGGTGGTGGCGGCGCCGGAGATGACGGCGCGCGTGGCGTCGGTGATGACCGATCCGCCGGTCGCGCCGAGTGTGCTGATCACTGCGGCGACGCCTGTCATGGCCTGCGTGACATCGCCGGCGTCGGTGGCCTGCCCTGCAACGACGTCAAGGCCAGGCCGCGCGTCCAGCTTCTCGGGTGAGCGCACGAGGGTCCGCACGGTGTGGCCTGCGGTCAATGCCTGGTCGACCACGAGACGTCCGGTCGCGCCGGTGGTGCCCAGCACGAGCAGTTTCACAGTGACTCCTGAAGGTTGCGATGCTGCTCGGAACCCCGGGCAGTCACTTCAAGGTTTAAGTCAGAACGTAGCGTCAATGACTTCAAGGTTCAAGTGAAGGCTGGGTGGATTAACTTCAAGCGTGAAGCCTCGGTAGATTGGAGCGCATGACGAACAGCCCTGCTGACGAGGTACCCTGCTGGCTCGACGAGGAGGAGCGTCATGCCTGGCTCGCGCTGGTGGGCGTCATGCGGCGTCTGGAGCAGGCGCTCGACGCGCAGCTGCGCGAGGAAGGGCTGACGCACTTCGAGTACGGGGTGATGGCGGCGCTGTCGGAGTCGCCGGAGCGGGAACTGCGCATGAGTGACCTCGCCGCTTTCGCCGAGGGTTCGCTCTCGCGCCTCTCCCAAGTCGTGACCCGCCTCGAACGCAAGGGATACGCGCACCGCCGGCCGGATCCGGCCGACGGGCGCTACACCCTGGCCACCCTGACCGACGCGGGATACGAGAAGATCGTCAGTGCCGCTCCCGGCCACGTCGCGGAAGTACGCCGACTGGTGTTCGACCCGTTGACCAAGGCGCAGGTCAGACAGCTCGAGAACATTGGCCGGCGCATCGTCCGCGCCATCGATCCCACAGCCTCCCCGACAACGCTGGACCTTCCTTCGAAGCACAGCTGACGACGGGACGCGGCGATCACCCACCGCACGTGCTCTCCGAAGAATGGACCGACCTGGCCTTTTCGTGGCCCGTTCAGGACGGACAGTGCATCCTCTGGACGCCCTGTGGAAACTGGCTTCGTGAACGCGCGTTGGAAGAGCCTGCCGAGCGCGGTCGTCCCGAGCGTGGTCGAGGCAGAGACTCTGTCGGGCGGCGCGGTCAACGACGTCTGGCGTCTGACGCTCGCCGACGGAACGCCGTACGTCCTCAAAGGCGCCCTTGACGCGCCGGCCGACTTGTTCCCGCGGGAGGCGGAGGGGTTGGAAGCGCTCCGTGAGCGGGCGGGGGTGCGGACACCCCGGGTATTCGAGGTGAGCGCGCATCACCTCCTCATGGAGGCGCTGCGGCCACGGCCCGACACCGATGAGTTCTGGGAGGCGGCCGGCCGGGCTTTCGCCGGACTCCATGCGGTGCGCGGAGAGGGGTTCGGCTGGGAGAGCGACGGATGGCTGGGCCTGTTGCGGCAGGAGAACGACCCCACAGAGGACGGGCACGAATTCTTCGCCGAGCGCAGGATCCGCCGCTATCTGCGCGAGCCCAAGGTCCGTGGCGCCCTCGAACCGTCCGACCTGGCGGGACTGGAGCGCATCTGCGAGCGCCTTCCCCACCTCGTCCCCGAGGCCCCGAGCGTGCTCAACCACGGCGACCTGTGGCGCGGCAACGTCGTTGCGAGCGCGGCCGGCGAACCGGTGTTCATCGATCCGGCGGTGTGCTGGATGTGGGCCGAGTCGGACCTGAGCATGGTCTATAGCTGCGATCCTCCGCCGGACCGCTTCTTCCGTGCATACGAGGAGTTCTCCCCGCCGGCCGACGGCTGGCGGGAGCGCATGCCGCTGTTGCACCTGCGTGAACACCTCAGTGTGCTGGCGCACTTCGGGGCGTACGGCGACACTGTGGCGCAGGTCCGGCACGTTGTGCGTACCTTTGCCTGAACCCCGCTGAGCATGCCTATCGCGGGTCCGCCGCCTGCATCCGCATCCAGTTGCGAAACGCCCGTCGCTCTGCGGTCAGCCCGTCCCCTTGTGGCCTGGCAAGGCCCCCGCGCCCTCGTCGGCAACCGCCCTGGAAGAGGGATTCCGGCGGTGCTCCGGGCCTACGATCGTGTTGCGCAGGGTCCCGAGGCGTTCGACCTCGACCTCGACCACATCGCCGGGTCCCAGCAGCCAGGGCGGCGTGCGGGCGTAGCCGACGCCGGAGGGAGTGCCGGTGGCCAGCAGGTCGCCCGGGCGCAGGGTGAGGGTGCGGGAGATGTGGGACAGCGTCTCGCCCACGCGGTGGACCATCTGGTCGGTGGAGGCGTCCTGCACAGTTCGGCCGTTGACCCGTGTCCGCAAGCGCAGTCCGTCCCGCAGGTCACCCACCTCGGCGGCAGGCACCATGGGGCCCAGTGGGCCGGAGCGGTCGGCATTCTTCCCGAGGATCCACTGCGAGGTGAGTTTCTGCGCCCGCCGCGCGGTGACGTCGTTGAACGTCGAGTAGCCGACCACCGCGTCGAGGGCCTCGACGGGATCGGCGTCCACCAGTGTGCGGCCCACCCAGGCCACGACCTCGCCCTCCCAGTCCAGGCCGTCCTCGGTGGCGGGTACGGGGATCTCGGCCCCGCCGACCGTCAGCGACCGCGTCCACCGCGCGAACAGCGTGGGGTACTCGGGCAGTTCCTGGTCCTTGAAGGACCCTTCGGCGACGTGGTCGAGGTAGTTCAGCCCCACGCAGAGCATCTGCGCGTCCGGCAGCACCGGCGGTACCAGGTTCGCCTGACCGATGGGCAGGGTCTCGCCGTCGGGGCGGGCCAGGCAGCCTTCGGCATCGGCCCAGAACTCCTGCAGCCCGGCCACCAGGGTGAGCCTCTTGCCGTCGGGCGACAGATCGGCCACCCGCACCTCGTCGCCGTACGCCACTCCCACGATCTGCATCCGCACTCCCCGGCTCGAAAGGAGACGGCACAGTCGCCGCACCCTTCTAAAGGTTATAACCTTATGATCTAATGACGCCATGGCAATCGAGAAACGCGCCCTGCTGGCCGGGCTGAGCGCTCCCGGGGGCACGCGGGCCGAGCAACTCGCCGCCGCACTTGAAGGCCGGATCCGTGAACTGAGTCCCGGTTCCGTCATCGGCACCATCGAGGAGATCCGGCGGGAGTCCGGGCTGGCGCGTGCCACGGTCAGCGAGGCCATCCGGCTCCTGCGTGACAGGGGGGTGCTGGAGATCCGGCCCGGTCGCGGCGGCGGCCTGTTCGTCGCTGACCAGAGCCCGGTGGTCCGGTTGCGGCACACACTGCTCAGCGTCGCGGGGGAGCCGGGCACGGTCGCGGACGCCATCGAGTTGCGCGACCGTCTCGAGGAGCTCATCGCGGTCGGTGCCGCCCGGTGCGCCGGTGAGGCCGACATCCCGCCACTGCGGTCCTGTCTGGACGACATGGCCGCCGCGCCGGACTGGGACGCCTTCCTGCGTGCCAACTGGGCGCTGCACGAACGCATCGCACAGCTGTGCCCGAACACGATGGCCCGCGCGGTCTACGTCGGCACGCTCGGGCACTTGACGTCCTCCACCGCTCGTACTGCCGACGGGGACACCGACGCCTACCGGGCCAGGCGGCTGCGGATCCACATCGAACTGGTGGATGCCATCGCCTCCGGGGACGAGGACGCGGTTCGAGCGGCCGTCGTGCGCCACAACCACACCGACTGAACGCACAGCACGCAGGAGTCGTGATGCCATCAGGCGAGTACCGCAAGTACCTCTTCCCGTCGGACTCGCCGCGCCTGTCCTCGATCAGGGGCCTTGACGCCTACCAATACCGCGAGGCGGCCAAGGCTGACCCGTTCACCGGTGGGCTGATCCGCGGCTGGAAGCCCCTGCAGTTCGCCGAGTTCCGCGGGGTGACCGAGGACGGCACACTGCGACCCCAGGTGCACGCCTGGGAGCCCGTCCGCAAGGGTGAGGAGGCACCCGTCGGCGACATGGTCGCCGCCGCGCGGGACCTGCTGACGGCACTGGACGACGACGGCCGCGCCAAGCTGCTCCACCCGGTGGACGCTGTGGAGTGGCAGACCTGGGCCAACCCGGAGTTCCTGCAGATCGACACCGGCATCCGCCTGGAGTTCCAGCCCCCCGAGGTCCGGAAGAAGGCCCTCGCCCTGGTCGAGGCGTCACTCAGCCCCGAGGGCTTCCGCCTGGTGCACGACATGATGCTGATCAACGGCTTCCTCGGCGAGGTCGTGGGCCTGGAGACCATCCTCAACGAGTTCAGCTACAACGTCGCGCTCTACGGCGACCCCGACCCCACCGCTCCGTGGGGCTGGCAGCTGTTCGGACACCACTGCGCCGTCAACTGCCTCGTCGTCGAGGGCCGCATGGTCGTCAGCCCCGTCTTTCTGGGAGCGGAACCCAACGAGATCGACGACGGCCCCCGCGCCGGCACGCTGGCCCTGACCGACCGGATCCGGCTCGGCACGGACCTGATGGCCGCGCTGCCGCTGAAACAGCGCGCGGCCGCGACCGTGTACGAGCACATGGTCGACCCCGCCATGCCGCCTGACCGCATTCACCCCGGCGACGAACGCCACCTCGCCGGCGCCTTCCAGGACAACCGGACGATCCCTCTTGAGGGCCTCCGGGCCGGAGACATGCCCGAGCAGGCCCGTGAGGTCCTCTTGAGGATCGCCGCATCGTTCGTGTCCCTGCTGCCCACCGGCCCGCGCGCGGGCCGGATGCGCGAGATACGCGACCACCTCGACCAGACCTGGTTCAGCTGGATCGGCGGACACGAGGTCGGCGACGTCTTCTACTACCGGCTCCAGTCACCGGTGCTCATCGCCGAACTCGACCACCACTGCGGCGTCTTCCTCGACTACGGCACCCCGAAGCCGTTCCACATCCACACCGTGCTGCGCACCCCGCACGGAAACGACTACGGCCGCGCATACGTCCGCGCATGGCAGGCCCGGAACACCTGAGACGAACCGTCCGCCTCAGTAACCGACGGTGAACCGTGCCTGGTGGTGGGCCGGCTTGTCTATTTCGTCGACGAAGGCGATGGCGTAGTCGGCGCCGGAGATCGCGGACTTTCCGGCGGCGTCGGAGAGCAGCACATCACCGCCGAGGCGGAAGACACCGGTGCGTTCGCCAGGGGCGTGGGCGCCGTACTCCGCGGAGGGGCTGAGGAAGAACCAGTCCGCCTCGGTGTCGGCGGCCAGCAGCGCATCCAGAGCCTGCGCGAGGTGACCTGCCTCGATCTTGACAGCCGGGGGCAGATCACCCGCCACGTCGATCAGGCGCGGTCCGCCTTCCGCCACGTGCAGACTGCCCGCGCCGCCCACAACGCCGAGCCGAGCGCCACCGTCGGCTGCCGCTTTGAGGAGCGACGGGACGAGCGGGAGCAGGAACGGCTCGCCGTCCACGCTGCCGTGTACCGCGACGGCCAGGACGTCGCTCTTGGCCGCAAGGTCGCGCACCAGCGCCTCGTCCTCGATGGACCCGGCGACCGGGGTGAGACCGGGGCGGACCTCGGCGGAGCCGGTGCGGTTGACCGCGATGACCTCGTGGCCGCGGCGCAGAGCCTCGTCGGTGATGTGGCCGCCGGCGTAGCCGGTGGCGCCGATGACGGTGATGACTGCCATGGGTGATCTCCCTCGGTGAGTGCGTCTGTCACGCACAGCGCCGGCCGAAACGCCGGCCAATTCGAAACTGCGACGCTTACAAATAGAACTGTAACAGCGCTAGATACGATTCGTGCGGTGGGTCGTACCATGAAGTCATGGCACAGCCCACGAACACCCAGTTCGCGGTCGGCGTCCACCTGCTCACCCTGCTGGCGGCCCTGCCCGGTGAATGGCGGGACTCGCAGTCCCTCGCCTTCAGCCCCGCGACCAACGCCGCACACGCGCGGCGCATCCTCGGTCAACTGCGCGCCGCCGGACTGGTCCGTTCCCACCCAGGTCCACGCGGTGGCTGGATGCTCGAGCGCGACGCCGAGGAGATCGACCTGGCCACGGTCTGGATCGCCCTCAACGGCGAGGACCCCGTCCTCGGCATGCACGCGCCGCAGCCTGATTGCGGCGCCGGCAAGCGCGTGCAGGACAGTCTCCTCGCTCTGGACCGACGAGCACGCCGTGCCTTGCTGGCGGAACTTGCCCGCACCACCATCGCCGACGTGCTGCGAGAAGGAAGGGCCACGGCCTTGGACGACGCCTGAGTGAATGGGCCTGGTCATCCCACGTGTGGTGATTCCACGAAAAGGTCGAACTCCGGTTCGTGGCCGCCGCCGTACCCGGTGAGATCCGTGAGTCCGGCCGCGGTCAGGACGTTGGCGTCGATGAGGGTTTGGCCGCTCTGTTCGTGGGGCGCGCGGTGGAGCACGGCGAGGGCCGCGTCCGCCATGATCTCGGGGTTTCGTGACCGGGAAGCGCTCTCGCTGCCCAGGACGTTGGAGACAGCGGCGGTTGCGATCATGGTCTGCGGCCAGAGGCAGTTCGCGGCGATGCCGTGCTCCGCGAACTCGGTGGCCCAGCCGAGGGTGAGCAGTGTCATGCCGTACTTGGACAGCGTGTAGCCAGGGTGGGCGCCGAGCCAGCGCGGGGCGAGGTTGAGCGGTGGCGACAGGGTCAGGATGTGGGCGTGGTCGGACTGCTTGAGGTAGGGCAGGCAGGTTCGGGTCAGCAGGAACGTGCCCCTGCTGTTGATCGACTGCATGAGGTCGAAGCGCTTGAGAGGGAGTTCGTCGGTGCCGCGCACATCGAGGGCGCTGGCGTTGTTGACGCAGATGTCGACTCCGCCGAACCGGTCGACCGCGGTGGCGACCGCTCGCTCGACGTCGGCCTCCTCGCGGACGTCGCCGACCACCGCGACGGCGGATCCGCCGGCGGCCTCGATCGTGGCGACCGCTGTGTGCACGGTCCCGGGCAGCCTCGGGTCCGGTGTGTCGGTCTTGGCCAGGAACACCGCGTTGGCACCCTCACGGGCCGCGGCGGTGAGGATGGCGAGCCCGATGCCACGGCTGCCGCCGGACATCACGATGGTCCGGCCCTTCAATGACGTCCCCATGCCGGGGTGCTCCCGTCGTCGATCGTGCGGTGGGATTCAGCGGCCGGTGAAGCGCGCGGGCCGCTTCTCGAGGAAGGCGAGGGCGCCTTCGCGGAGGTCGTTTGAGGTACGGCAGCGGACGATGGCCTCTGCGGCCAGGTCCCTCGCGGCACTGGCCGCCGTTTCGTCGCCTTCGCTCAGGCGCCGGACGGCCCGCACGGATGCCTTGGCGGCGCGGACCGACAGGGGTGCGTTCGCGGCGATGGTGGCGGCGAGTTCGTCGACGACCCTGCCCAGTTCGTCGGGTTCGACGACCCGGTCGACCAGTCCCATGGCATGGGCCTCGGCAGCCGGGAGCCGACGTCCGGTGAACAGCAGGTCGCTCGCGGCTGCCGGTCCCACCGTCTGGACGAGTGCGGCGGTCTGCGCCAAGGGGTAACCGACGCCCAGGCGGGCGGCGGGGATGGCCAGGACACTCCGGCTGTCCGCGTAGCGGAGGTCAGCGCCCAGTGCGAGGGCCATGCCCGCACCCAGGCAGTAGCCGTGGATGCGGGCGATGACGGGTACCGGGAGCGCCGACAGTTGGGTGAACAGCGTCGTGGCCGCGTCGTCGGCCGCCTGCCGTGCGGCCTCGTCCTGCCGGTCCGGGAACTCGCTGATGTCGGCACCGGAGACGAAGGCCCGTTCGCCGGCACCGCGGAGGACGACCACACGTACCTCCGGGTCCTCCTCCAAGGCTCGCAGCGCGGTGGCGAGTTCGGCCATCATCGCCACGGACAGGGCGTTGTGCCGGGTGGGATTGCTGATCTCCACGGTGCCGACCGCGTCCCGGACCTCGGTGCGGACACATGGTGAGGCGGTCACCGCGGTCATGCTGTCTTCTCCGCAACGAAGTGGTTGCGCAGCGCGCCGATCCCCTCGATCCGCACTTCGAACTCCGACCCCTCGCGCAGGAGCACCTTCGGCTCGCGCACGAATCCCACCCCCGCCGGAGTACCGGTGAGGATCAGGTCACCCGGCTCCAGGGTCATCACGGTGGTGATGTAGGCCAGCAACTCCGGTACACCGAAGAGGAGTCGGGAGGTGCGGTCGTCCTGCAGCACCTCCCCGTCGAGCGTGCCGGTGACGGCGAGGTCGGGCCGGACGCCGCCGAGTCGGGCGGCGGGCACGACGACCGGCCCGAGGGGGGTGAGAGCGTCCCATGCCTTTCCGGCGACCCGCTGCGTCGTGTGGAACTGGAAGTCGCGGACGGAGACGTCGTTGGCCGCGGTGTACCCGAAGACGATGCTCTCCGCGTCCTCGGCCGCGACCCGGCGTGCACGGGTACCGATGACCACGGCGAGTTCGCTTTCGTAGTCGATCTGGTCCGATTCCGGTGGCAGTGCCACGTCGGCGAAGGGAGCCGTCAGCGAGGTGTGCCACTTGGGAAAGAGATCGGGGTGAGCGGGGCCTGTGTCGCGTCCGCCCTCGTGGACGTGCGCGAGGTAGTTCTGGCCGATGCAGATGACCTTGCCCGGACGTCCGACCGGGCTCAGCAGCAGGTGGTCCGGCGCATCGATCACGGCGCCTGCCTCGATGGCGGCCAGGTCACCCCCGGCCGCCTCCAACAGCGCGGGCAGGTCGTCGAAGACGTCTTTGTCCACCAGGGCCAGGCGGGCCTTGACCGCCCCGTCCCGCCGCAGCGCGACCACGGGGCCGCTGCCGTGCAGGACCCGGGCAAGGCCGAGACCGTCCGTCCAGGCCACCGGTGAGGTATGTGCCGCAGTGATCATGAAAGGGCCCTCCTGGTTCATTTCCGAGCCTTGGCACCGAGGGGGGCGCGGGCGGCCGCTCCCGTCTTCGCGTGGGCGGCGCCGGTCGCGGCGTCGCCGGCATCGTGCACACCGACGACACCGTCCTCGACCAGCGCGGCGATCTGCTCGTCGCCGTATCCCAGCTCAGCGAGGACCGCGGCCGAGTCCGCGCCCAGTTCGGGCGCGCGACCACGGGCGCGTGGCGCCCCGTCGGCGACGATGGGAGTGTTCACGATCGTCGGCTCCGCGAAGCGCTCCTCGTCGTGCACGAACAGGCCGCGTACGGCGAACTGCTCGTCGGCGAGGATGTCGCCGATGCCGTTGACCGGGCCGCAGGGGACCCCGGCCGCCCGCAGCGCGTCCATCCAGTGATCCCGGGGCGCGGTAGCGAAGCGTTCCTGGATGATCTCCGCTAGGGGCGCACGATGCAGGAAGCGTTCGTACTCCGTGGCGAAGCGCGGATCGTCGCGCAGATCCAGCTCCAGGACGGCGCACAGCGCCTCCCACGCCCGGTCGACCGCGCCGAGAACGAGGGTGGCGCCGTCCTGGCAGGTGAACGCCTCATATGGGGCGGCCAGTCGGTGTGCCGTGCCCAGCGGCGCCGGTTCCACCCCGGTTGCCACGTAGTCGGCGATCTCCCACAGCGACCAGGCGGCCACCGAGTCCGCCAGCGCGACGTCGACGTACGCGCCGCCGCCACCGGCGCGTGCGCGCAGCAGGGCGGCCAGCACCCCGATAGCGCCCCACATGCCGGTGCCCACGTCGGACACGGGGAACCCCGCCTTGGCCAGTTGGCCGTCGACCGACCCGGTCACGGACATCAGCCCGCTGTAGGCCTGTGCGATCAGGTCGATGCCCTTCGCGTCGCGCATCGGCCCGAACTGTCCGAAGCCGGAGATCGAGCAGTAGACCAGGTCGGGGCACTGCGGCCGGAGGTCCTCGTAGCCCAGGCCGAGCCGCGCCATCGCGCCGGCGCGGAAGATCTCCACCAGGACGTCGCTGCGCCGCGCAAGGGACCGCACGATCTCGGCTCCTGCGGGTGACTTCATGTCGATCGCGAGGCTCTGCTTGTCGCGGTGGGTCAGGTCGAAGGGGATCGCTCTGCGCTCCGGGCCCATGCGGCGGGAGCGCATGCGGTCACCCGTGACCGGTTCGATCTTGAGGACGTCCGCGCCGAGGTCGGAAAGGATGGTCGTGCAGTAAGGGCCGGCCAGGGCTCCGGTCACGTCGAGGACGCGTACGCCTTGGAGGAAGGCCGCGCCGGGCTCGGCGGTCTCCGATGTCGCTGTCATGAGGCCCTTCCTTCCTTCCTCCTTGGTCCGCATTGTGGACCATTGGACCGTTATAAGGACCTGTGCAAACTTAGGCCGGACATTCCAGGAGCGTCAAGCGCGGTGGCGGTGGTGGGCCCCGCTTGGGACCGTGAGCCCCGGGAGTGGTCGGTCCCTCCTGCTTGACGCTCTGGAGCGTCGGTCCTAACCTTGCTCGAGGTTCTTATTGCGGTTCACCGATCCACGATACGGACCGGGCGGGAATAAAGGGGTGGGGCCATCCCGATGCCGGCTGGTTTGTTCTGTAGGTATCCGAGTCGTTCCTACCGGAGGCCCTCGTATGTGGGACCAGCCGATCCGCCGCAAACGACTGACGGCCGGGCGGTGGGCCGAACTGCTCACCACCGCTCTCGACATCATGCGCGAAGTCGGCTACGAGGCGTTGACCATGGAGGCAGTGGCGGTCCGAGCCCGCTGCAGCAAGGCCACCCTGTACCGGCTGTGGCACGGCAAGCCGCAGATGATCGTGGCGGCGCTGCATGCCACGCGTCCAGTGGACATAGGCTCCATCGACACCGGCACGTTGCGCGGTGACCTCCTGGCCCTGTGCGGCCAACTGGTGGCAGACGTCCAGCGGGACACGGAGTTGTTGGCGGCGCTCGCCCATGCCGTGCTCATCGACCCGGAACTGGCATCGGCCATGCGCACGTCGCTCGTGGAACCCGAGTCCGCCGCATTGGACGGATTCGTGGAACGCGCCGTCCAACGCGGCGAACTGACGGCCCGGCCGACGGCCGCTGAATTCCTGCCCCAGCTGGTGTTCGTCGCGCTGATGGCCCGGCCCCTGACCGAGGGGGCCTTCCTCGACATGGACTACGTAACGCGCTACATCGACCTGGCCGTCATGCCCGCACTGCTGAACGACCGGCCTGTTGCTCCTCCGGCTGTCGGGTCATGAGTCATGTCCCGAACTCCTTCCGGCGCACTCCGCTGTGACGCGTCAGCCTCCTCGCCGGCTACTCGTTGCCGCGGGGCACGGTGAGATCACCTGACTTGACTACGCCCGCCCCGGGGCGATGCGAAGGACACGGTCGCTGCCCGTAGACGGTCGGCGAGTTAACCGCAAGGCGCGGCGAGGGGCAACGTTGCCTGTGATCCATCCTCAGGACCGCCAAACGCCACCCGGCGACATGCCGGGCGTTGGTCAGCGGCGTGCGAGTTCCGCGGAGATCCTTTTCGTCGCCTCCATCACCAGCTGTCCGTAGGGTTCGTGCAGGTCGTCGGTGAGTCGGTAGCTGGGCAGGGAGATCGACAGGGCGGCCACGGGTCGGCCCTCGCGGTCGTTGATGGCGGAGCCGATGGCGGAGACGTCCGGTCGCCACCGGCCCGGATTGATGGCGAAGCCTCGTTGTGCGACGGTCTCGAGTTCGGCGAGCAGGTCGGTGCGGGCGAGGCGTGTGCCGGTGGCCAGGTCGACGACGGGCGGGATGCGGGCGAGGAGTTCCGGCACGGGGAGGCGGGAGAGATAGGCCCAGCCCGATGCGGTGAGGACCATGGGGGCCCGTTCGCCGACCTGTGCGACCGTTTGGACGGGGCGACTCGACGGTACCTTGTCGATCAGGATCAGTGAGTCGCCGTCGGGGACGGACAGGTGGATGTTCTCGTCGGTTTGCCGGCCGAGTTCTTCGAGCATGGGGCGGGCTCGTTCCCGAACGTCGTCCTGGGTCATGACCCTTGCTCCGACGGCGAGTGCCCGGGCGGTGAGGATCCAGCGCTGTTCTCCGGGTGCTCCCTGGGGGGCCAGCCAGCCGGCCTCGCCGAGGGTGCGCAGGATCCGGTGGACGGTCGCCTTGGGGATGCCCAGCATCCTGGCGAGGGCGCTGATGCCGACGGGCTGGTTCTGGGCCACGGCCTCGAGGACGTCGAGGGATCGCAGGACCGACTGCATGCCCTGCCGCGTGTCCGGCGACTCGCTCACGCTCTCTCCTTCGGTGGTGGACACCGTAAATCCTAGTGAGGGCGCCGTGCGCGGTGCTTCTGCGGCACCTGACCCCACGGTTCGCTTGATGGATCGCTTGACCGTATCGTGAGCAACTTTCTGCCGGGATCCGTGAGGGTCGATCGAATGCGGCCACGTACGCCCGCCTCCTGGTCCCCGGCTGCCCACGATCAGCCGCTGCCCGGCCTTCCCCCACCTGACGGACCGTCTGCCGCCCAAGGGGCCGCCGGGCACCAGCACATGCGCGCCACCACCACGCCCGGATGCCGTTCGGCGAAGGAACGGATCAGCGTGGTGAGCGGCTCCACGGCCTGGGACGGCATCGACGCCACATCCAGCCGCCCCTCCCGCAAGTCATGCACCGACGCCACGCTCGCCCGGGTGACCTCGGCTCCGCACGGCCGCACGGGCGGGGCCGATCAGTGCCGGCCCGCCTCCGTCAGCACCGCTCGGCGCCCAATCCTGTGGAACAGCTCCGTCCCCAGATCCCGCTCCAGCGCACGCACCGTCTGCGACAGGGACGGCTGCGAGACGTCACGTCGGCGAAGTGAGTCACTTCGTCCTTGTGAGATGAGTGGCTCGTGGGTGTCAGCGCCGGGATGGTCTGCCCGCGCTCGAGCCACCGGGGCAGCCGGGAGGGTGACTGTCCCAACGCCGGGGCGGGGCGTCGGGGATGTCGTCCCTCATGGCGGCCGTGCGCTCGTCGTAGCGAACCAAAGCCTCGTCCAGGCTCAGGCCGGCGGCTGCCGCCCGCCAAGTCCTGATGTCGACGACGCGGGAAGGACGTATTCATCGTGCCCGTCGATCGCGAGCACGAGTCCGAGGCCGCGGGTGCCCTTGCTCCCGGTGCCAGGATGGTCAGCCGCGCAGGCAGCGGATCTGCCGCCGCGGTTGCTGAAGATTAGCCTGGAGAAGAGCGGCACCGGGACGGACGGATTCTTCCGATGCATCTTCTTACCGAGGGGGACGTAAAAGAGGGAGGCGAAGAGCCATGCCCTGGAATCTGAACGGTACGTATTTCGAGAGCTGCAACTGCGACGTGGTGTGCCCCTGTACCACCTCGGGCCTCACCGCACCGGCCGACCACGAGCGCTGCCAAGTGACCCTCGCGTTCCATGTGGACAGCGGGAACGTGGACGGCGTGGACGTCTCCGACCGCAGCGTCGCCGTCTTCATCGACGCGCCCCGGGTCATGGCCGAGGGCGGCTGGCAGGTGGCGCTGTATCTCGACGGTGGCGCCGACGACGGCCAGGCGGATGCGCTGGGCAAGGTCTTCTCCGGCCAGGCCGGCGGCCCGATGGCGGCGCTCACCCCCCTCATCGGCGAGGTCCTCGGCGTGGAGCGGGTTCCCATCGACTACCGCGATGACGGCCGTCACCACTCCGCGCGAGTGGGCGACGCCATCGACATCGAGATCGTGGACCAGGTTGCCCCGCAGTTCGGCGAGGACGGTCCGGTCATGAGCCTGACCGGCATGTTCCACCCGGTGAACAGCACGCTGACCATCGCCCGTTCCACCCGGGCGACGGGCGACGGTGTGTACGGCCGGACCTGGGACTTCTCCGGCGGCAACGGACACGCGGCGCCCTTCACGTGGTCGGCGTGACTGATCGGCCTGTCACCGTCCGGCGCGGGGTGGGCCCCGCCGGATTGCTGCTGGTCGTGGCGGCTGCCGCCTGGGTCTGGGTGGTGACGCGCTGGGGCGGCATGGAGGCGATGCCGGGCACCATGGGCCTGGGCCTACCCGCCTTCCTTGCCGTGTGGACGCTGATGATGGCTGCGATGATGCTGCCCGCCACCACGCCCGTCGCCGCGCTGTACGCACGCACCATCGTCGTGCACCGCGCCCCGCGCATGGTCGTTTTCACCGTCGCCTACCTGCTTGTCTGGGCGGCGGCCGGGCTGCCCGCGTACGGGCTGGCTGTCGGTCTGGAACGGGCGGTGAGCCTTCCCGCCACTGCGGGCACCGCAGTGGCCGCGGCCGTGTTCGCGGTCAACGGCGTCTACCAGCTCACGCCCCTCAAAGACCGCTGCCTGGCGAGGTGTCGCTCACCGATCGGGCTGATGTTGCGCTACACCTCGTACCCGGGGCCCTCGCGCGACCTGCGCGCAGGAGCCCACCATGGGGCCTTCTGCCTGGGCTGTTGCTGGTCGCTCATGGTGCTGCTGGCGGTATTCGGCGTGATGAACCTGTGGGCCATGGTGGCCCTGACCGCCGTGATCACCACCGAGAAGCTCGCTCCGGCCGGCCACTTCGTGGCCCGTGCTGTGGGGGTCGCCTCGATCGCTCTGGCCGTCGCCGTCTTCTGGGTTCCAGCGCTGGCTCCGGGACTCACAGGTAGCGGTACGACCGGGATGTGAGGACGGAGGCCGTATCCCCGCCGAGGAGGAACACGCCGGGCGGGCAGATGACGTGGGCTGATTGCTGTTCACCCTTGGCCGCGCCATCCAGAGCCTACGGGGCGGTCGCGTCGGCCGCACTGCATTGGACCGCGTCCCCTGCATCACTCGCGCCCTGTCGGTTCCCGGCCCCTGCCCGCCAGCGCAACTGTTCGGTGGGCAGTCGTCGTGCACCCCTGAGTGCGCCCCGCCGATCGGAGGAGCGGCGCCCACCCGATCAGTCACTCTCCGTGCGCCACGCCATCGTGCTCCCTGTCAGGTCCGCGAGACGCGGAGATGCTGACACCCCCTGGGGAACAACCGTTCCTCGGGTCGAACAGGCATCGGAGGCGACCATGCAGCCACTGACTCCCGTTGACCACAAGGTCAAGCACAAATCGACCATCCCGGCGAACGTCGACGTAGAGATCGAGCTCTTCGTACGGGAATACAAGAAGGCCACCGGGCCCGCCGGCACCCCCAAGCCGGTCCTCATGCTCCACGGCAGGAGCGTTCCGGCCCTTCCCGGCTTCGACCTCGTGCTCCCTCCCAAGGGAGGTTCCCCGAACCCGGACACCAGCTACAGCTGGGCGCAGTTCCTGGCGGGCAAGGGCTACGACGTCTACATCATGGACCTCCAGGGCTCCGGGCTCTCCCCCCGCCCGAAGATGGACGAACCGTGCAACGCCAACCCCGCCCAGCGGGGACTCCTGGAGACCAATCCCGGCACCGGGACGTGCTCCCCGACGGCGCCCTACCCGCACCAACTGGGCAACTCCCAGAGCGAATGGGACGAACTGGCCACCGTCGTCAAGTTCATCAGGGAGCGGTGCGACAACGAGAAGGTCTCCTTCATCGGCTGGTCCGCGGCCTCGTTCGTCATGGGCCGTACGCGCTGCAGCATCCCGGGGACGTGGCGAGCATGTTCCTCCTCGCGCCCATCTTCCCTCCGGCCGGCCGTTGGTCGACGCACACCGAGGCACCCTTCGCTCCACCTCCAGGCACGGGCCTGCCGACTCAGCCTGAGTCCAAGCCGGCCGCGGTCTTCGGTTTCCCGATGAACCTGACCAGCAAGGCCAGCCTGCAGGCCACCATCAGCGACAAGGAGCTGGCCGGACACGTGTGGCGGTCCATCATGGACTGCGACAGCGTCGGCCAGAAGTGGGGCGGTACCACAGCCGGGGCGCCGGAAGGCGTCATGCGGTGGCGTAACTCCTACTGGTGGGGCTGGAACTCGAGCACCGTGCCGTACGGCTCCACGCTCGGCACCGCTGTGCCGGTGTGCATCGTCTACGGAGACCAGGACAAGACGGCCAATACGGCTGTGGAGTTGGGGGCCGTGCTGCACTTCTCCGTTCCGGACCTGTACCAGGCGATTCCCGGCGCCGACAAGCTGATGATCCGGGTCGAGGGCTGGGACCACCAGCCGGTCTGGGAACGCCGGCCCAACCAGATGCTGCAGCAGATGTCCTGGAAGTGGCTCGACGACAAGAAGGTGTACGGCGTCGAGAGCGGAAGCTGGGTCATGGACGCGGACGGCGTGGTGACGGAAGTGGAGTAAAGCTCCGGACGGCGGGCGGGGCGAGCAGGGACCCGGCGGGGGAGTGAGGGGTACGTCGTCGGTCCACTGGGGGTGTCCGTTGCCAACTCGTGCAGAGAGTGCGGTCGCGAGGGAGTCCATGTCCGGCGTCACAACCTGACGGTGGACTCTCTCATCTCATGTGCGAGACCAACCCTTGGAATCGGTCATCCGGTGAAACCCCTAGTCCTCAGGTTCCCAGGCGCGGAGCAGGTCAAGCAGCTGCGGGTCCCCTTCGAGTTGCAGGGAGTCCGCCGAGATGCGGTCGTACAGGTAGAGGACCAGGTCACTGGCCGTGCCGCGAACGGAGACGCCTGCCGCGTCGGGGACCTCGGCGGCAGCGGGCAGCCGGGTGGTCCGCGCACCGTCACCGTCGGCCGTCAGGCGCCAGGAGGGACCCTCGGTGGCGTGGAAGTCGAAGGCGGTGGGCTTGTGCGGCCAGGCGCTCGTCGTGTAGCAGGTGATGAACAGGGTCTCCTCGACACCGTCGAGCGCCACCTCCACCGGCAGTGGGACCGGCTCGCCCACGGTGAGTTGGGCGTCGTAGGTATGCACCGCGATCTCCTGCACCTGGTGGCGGGCGACGCCACCGGCGGTGTGCGGCGTCTGCGTGTTGCCCCAGCCGGTGAAGCAGCCCTGGTCCGGACCGGCCTGCCGCAGGGCCGCCAGCAACAGCTCGGTCGAGGCGGTCAGCCAGGCCAGTACGGCCTCGCGCTCCTGCGGCGCGACCGCGTTACCCTGGGCCGGGGTCCTGGACGTGGCGTCCGGCCCGGCGGCGACCGTGGCGGCCCAGCGGCGGCGGCCCTCGCCGATGTGCTGCACCAGGTCGGACAGCGTCCACCCGGGGCAGGTCGGCACAGGCAGGTCGAGGCTGGGCGCGGCGGCGATCGCGGCGCGGAAGGCGGTTGCACGGTCGTCGACCAGCCGCAGTAGATCGGGGAACTCCAGTGTCTTGTGCACGGCGGTAGTTCTATCAGCTTGATCCTTTTGGCCGACAGCGGTTTTCCCAGCCGGTACGGCGGGGAGCCCTGACCCAGGCGACAGCTCCACGATCCACTCGATCGCTCCGGACGCCTCGGTCTCGTCCAAGATCGCGACGGACAGCCGCCCCCCAGGTGTCTTCCACGGCGTTGACGGGCGCGTTCCGTGGGCGCCTCTGCACATACGGCCACCCGAGTGCCTGACGGCCAACGGAAGAGCCCCCGTACGAGGTCACCGTCGTCGTCGGAAGCGGGGATCCCGGCGATCTCTCTGATCTGGTCGGTGAACCAGTCCAGGACCGACATGACAGCTTTCGGTTCACGGCGTGGCAGCGGGGCGCCGCCGGAGCGCCAGGGTGACTGTATCCGGCCAAGAACGGCGTGGCCTCCTGGTCATGGCCATCGAGGAGGAGCCCCGGCGGTGCCCGGCAGGAGGGAGCGGTGAACATCGACTCTCCCTCCTGCCGGGAGCGTCAGCACGCGCCCGGAGCCGCCATCGGCAACCTTCCGCCTGGCAGGGACAAGCGGCTCGACTTGGGGCTGACCGCGGACGTGCCCCGTCCCCGTACCCCGGTGACACTGCCGGCCGCTCGGGTACGGAGACACATCAGGGCCTCGCCGGTCCCAGCGGCCCGGCCGGTGCGGTCAGGCTCCGCTGGTGTCGGTCGGTGTCGCCTCGCCGAGCATGGCGAGGGTCAGCACGTTGCCGGAGATGCCCCAGCCGCCGTCGGCGACCTCTTCGACCAGAACCATGGTGTTGTTGCGGGCGCGCTCGCCGTAGATCTCGACATACAGCTCGGTGGTGCGGCTGACGATCTCCTCCTTCTGCTTCGGGGTGAGGGTCTTCTCGGGGACCTTGAAGTTCGCGAAAGGCATGGTGGGTTGTTCCTTCTCTCAGCTGGGTGTTGCAGGGAGCTGCCTGCGATGAGCAGGCTGTCCAGTCCGATGCCGGCGGAAGAAGTCCGCGCGGAGGCGGTCGGCCACCGCGGAGACGACTTCGCTGCCGTCCGTCTCGGCTGGGGTCTATGAGGGTGCGCAGAGGCCGAGTGCCGTGCTTCGTCGCGACCAGTCGCTACGACGGCTTCAGCGACCTCGGAGACGTCGCGCCGAAGGGATGAGCACAGCGAGGCGCTTGCCTGAATCGCCCATAGAGATGGGTGGTTGAGGGAGGCTCAGATGATTCCGCCGTTGGCACGGACGATTTGCCCGTTGATCCAGTGGCCGGCGGGGGAGGCCAGGAACGCGACGACCTCGGCGATGTCGGCCGGGGTGCCGAGCCGTTCCAGCGGGGGCTGGGCGGCCAGGCGGGCGATGGTCTCCTCGTCCTTGCCGTCCAGGAACATGTCCGTGGCCGTGGGGCCGGGTGCCACGACGTTCGCGGTGACGTCCCGTCCCCGCAGTTCCCGGGCCAGGATCGGCGTCAGCGCCTCGATCGCGCCCTTGCTGGCGGAGTACGCGCCGTAGGTCGGGAACGCCAGCCCCACCACGGATGTGGAGAACATCACGATCGCGCCGCCGGGACGCACCCGACGGGCGGCCTGCTGAGCGACGACGAAGGTGCCGCGAACGTTGGTGCGATGAAGGTCGTCCAGGACGGCCAGGTCCAGCTCGGCGATCGGCGCCATCTGGGCCCGCCCGGCCGCGTGCACGACGACGTCGACACCGCCGAACTCCGCTTCGGCCAGGTCGAACAGGGCCGCGACGGCGTGTTCGTCGGCGACGTCGGCGCGCACCGCGATCGCCTGGGCGCCGCCCTCGACGGCCTCCTTCACGGCGGCTTCGGCCTGCTCGTGGTTGCCGGCATGGCCGACCACGACCGTGTACCCGTCGGCGGCCAGCCGGCCGACGGTCTGGCGGCCGATGCCACGCGAGCCGCCGGTGACGATCGCGACACGGGGTGGGGTGGCGGTCCGGTCCAGGGACGTGCGGGTGGGCATGGCTGGCTCCTGTGATCGATGCGAGGGGGTGCTGGAGGCGAGGGGGGCGGCGAGGTGCTTGCCGTCGCCCCTGCTGCGTCCTCCACGATCGCCCCCTTCCCCACCCCCAGCCAGGGTTGCGTCTACCCAGGGGTTGCCACCCCCTGGCTACGGTCCTGCGCGTCCACGACCATGGAGGGGTGAACCTTCCCGAACTCGGTGCTTTCCTCAGGACCCGCCGCGACCGCATCCGGCCCGCCGACGTCGGTCTTACCCACGGCCCGCGCCGGCGCGTCTCCGGGCTGCGCCGCGAGGAAGTCGCCCAGCTCGCAGGGCTGTCGGCCGACTACTACACCGAGTTGGAACGCGGCGGCGGCAAGAATGGCGTGCAGCCCTCGGCGCAGACCCTGGCCGCCCTCGCCAGAGCCCTGCGTCTGAACGGAGACGAGCGCGACCACCTGTTCCTCCTCGCCGAACGGCCGATCCCCCGGTCGACGCACGGACCATCGGCCCATGTACAGCCCGCGCTCTTGGGCCTGCTGGACCGCCTTTCCAGCACACCGGCACGCGTCATCACCGACCTGCACGAGACCCTGGTGGAAAACGACCTGGCCCGGAACCTGCTCGGCGGGTCCCCGGCCCACCGCGGCCCGACGGCGAGCTTCGTCTACCGCTGGTTCACCGACCCGCGGACACGAGAGATCCACCCGCCGGAGGATCACCCGCACCACTCCCGGGTGTTCGTGACCGACCTGCGGGCGGCAGCCGCCCGGCGCGGCCGGGACGCGGAGGTCGCGAAGATGATCGGCGTCCTTCGCCGCCGCAGCCAGGAGTTCGCGGCGCTCTGGGACACCTACGACGTCGCGGTGCGCCGTATGGACCGCAAGAAGATCATCCACCCCCTGCTCGGCGTCATCGAACTCGACTGCTACAACCTCCTCAGTGAGGACGGACGGCAACGCCTGCTGTGGTTCACCGCCCCGCCCGGAAGCCGCGGAGCCGAACAGCTGGAACTGCTGTCCGTCGTAGGGACCCAGGAGCTGAGCGTCACGGAAGGCGCGGCGCCGGAGGGGGTGCCGGCGGCGGAATCCGGCTCACAGCACTGAGCCGCGCCGCGGAAACGGCAGAGCGTCTTCTCCGTTCGGCGAGAACGGCGAGACAAGCGGGCAGAACAGTGCTGGTTTTGCCGCGGGGGCAAGGTGGGTGCCCGGTCAGTCGGCCGCCGCGCCCGTCCACCGTACCAACCCCTCTGCGCGCGGCCGGAACGAGGCCGTTCGGGCGGGGTGTGGCTGACGCTGCAAGCACGTGTGTGTCCATGTCCGCCAGCGCCCGGTCTCCAGGGCGCGTATGGAGTTGTGATCGATCTGCGGGATTCGCCTCGCAGCAAAGGCTGATCACATGGCCAGCGGGCGATCGCGCGGGATGCACCTGCCGGTCAGCCTGTGGGCAGGCCGATCTGATGGCGCTCGAGCACGGAGCGGAGCTCCGAAAGGACCTGTATGGCGGCCAGTCCTGAGGGGCCACCGAGGGCGCCTGCGGTCAGCTCGGCCAGCGTTTCAGTGAAGGTCGCCTCCGCCGCCTCGACGAGTTGCAGGCCGTCATCGGTCAGGTCCAGTAGTGATGAGCGACGATCCGATGGATTGGTTCGCCGTATGACCCATGCCTGCTTCTCTAGACGGTCGATGCCCTTGCTGGTCGCACCGATCCCGATGGCGAACTCAGCGGCAAGGTCCGCGACCCGGGACCCAGGGTGGTCGCGCAGGAAGCGCAGGGATTCGAACTGCGAGGTGACGATCCCGTGCCGCTTGCGAAGACGGTCGTTCAGCGCGTTGTAGAGGCGCGTCTCACAGCGAACGAGGTCGGCGAAGAAGCCCGGGAGGTCGACCCGGCCACCGCTTGACTTAGATGCCATGGCATATATCTTAGCACCCATACAGATGCCTGGGCATATAGTTCCTTGGCATGCACTCGTGATGGAGGCGACAGTGAGCAGGCAACAGCGCGCGGAGATCGACGCGATGGTCCGGCAGCCCGGGCCTGAGGGCCCTCGGTCGGTGGACGAGCTCCGCGCCGGGTTCAGGGCGATGATGGCCGAGATGATCGTCCCGGCCGGGATCCGCACTCAGGCTGCGACGCTGGGCGACCGGCCCGCGGTGCTCGTCGAGCCGGCCGACACTCCGACGGCCGGGACGATCCTCTACTTTCACGGCGGCTCCTACGTGGTCGGTTCACCGGAGACGGCGATGTCGCTGACCGGGAACCTGGTGACCAAAACAGGATTCAGGGCGTTCTCGCTGGATTACCGGCTTGCCCCTGAACACCCCTTCCCGGCCGCGATCGAGGACGGGTTGAGCGCCTACCGCGCACTTCTCGACAGCGGCGAAGACCCTTCGGCGATCGCGTTCGCCGGGGACTCCGCCGGTGGCGGCCTCACTGTCGCCACCTGCCTAGCCGCTCGTGGCGCGGGCTTGCCCATGCCCGCCGCGATCGTGGCGTTCTCCCCAGGACTCGACATGACCCGGACAGGCGGGAGCATGGACAGCAAGGCGGGCATCGATCCGTTCTTCACGCGTGAGGGCCTGGAACACACCGGGGCCATGTACCTAGCGGGACAGGACCCGGACCAGCCCATGCTCAGCCCCGCCATCCGCGCCGACCTGACCGGCTTCCCCCCGATACTTCTGCAGGCGGGCACCAACGAAGTGCTCCTGGACGACTCCGCACGTATGGCCACGCGGGCGAGGGAAGCCGGAGTGGACGTCATCCTGGACATCACCGCTGACGTTCCACATGTCTTCCAGGCGTTTGCCGGCGTCCTGGACGAAGCCGGCGAGGCACTGGAGCGCGCCGCTCTCTTTCTCCGTCAGCGCATCCGCAGCAAGGGCACGGCACACGCACCAGCAAGCTGACGGCGGCATACACCCTCACGCGGGCGACGGCCCACACCCCGGGCCTCTGTCTCACCGTTCCCCTCCCTGTCAGCCAGGGCCCCGCCCCGCACCGAGGGCCGCTCAAGACCCGCCACGACAGTGATCTTTACAAGGAACGGAACACGGTCGAGCGGCTCATCAACAAGCTGAAGGCATGGCGGGGCATCGCCACTCGATACGACAAGTCGCCCGAGAGCTACCTCGCCGGCCGCCATCTCCGGGCCTCAATCATTTGGATCAACGACCTGCTGAAGACAACTGGCTGATCACAACGTCACACAGGCCCTAGCACCGCCACGCTCGCAACCGGCGCGCTCACCGCCGCAGCGGCCGCGCTGACATCCTCCGCCGATCCCGTCCTCAGGGGCGAGTCACGACAGAAGCCCTCGTTGGCAGGCGCGAGCGCCTACTCGGACTTTCTGTACATAGTTCGTGAGGCGGGATGCGTGGACCGGGGGACGAGTAGGGTCCTGTGCCGGCAACCGCGGTGGCTGAAATTGTGTCTCTCAATCCAAGGTTCCAGCGCTTCGGAGTCGGTCAAGTACGGCGGTACACCGGCCGGGGGGATAATGTGAGCACGTGGGTGGTGCCCGGATACACCGAGTCTCTTGAGCTCGGGGCGGGGGCGAGCGGTCGCGTAGTGCTGGCCGTGCATGCGGAGACCGGTGTTCCGGTCGCGGTGAAGTACCTCAGTGAGTCCCTGCGTACCCGGCCGGGTTTCGTGTACGAGTTCCGGTCGGAGGCGCGTCTGCTTGGCGGGCTGCAAAGCCCGTACGTGGCCGGCCTGTATGAGTACGTGGAGAGCCCCGACGGTGCCGCCATCGTGATGGAACTGGTGGACGGCATCTCCTTGCGAACGCTGCTGACCCGTCAGGGACCGCTTGATCCCGAGGCCGCACTCGTTCTCCTCAAGGGGTCGCTGCTCGGCCTGGCGGACGCGCACCGCGTCGGTGTCGTCCACCGCGACTACAAGCCCGAGAACGTCCTGATCGAAACGGCCGGATCGTCCAAGCTGGTCGATTTCGGAATCGCGGTGGATGCCGGTACGAGCGCCGGCGTGGCCGGGACCCCGTCCTACATGGCTCCCGAGCAATGGACGGGTGCCCCCGCGTCCCGCGCCGCGGACGTGTACGCGGCCACTGCGACCTTCTTCGAGTGCCTGACGGGTCACAAACCGTACTCGGGCGACAACATCGCCGAACTCGCCCTGCAGCACGTCGACGCACCCGTCCCCGTCGAACAGGTTCCAGAAGCGGTCCGTGAGCTGGTCCGCCGCGGTCTGGCGAAGGCACCGGAGGAGCGGCCGGCGGACGCCGATACCTTCGTGCGAGAGCTGGAGACGGTTGCGGGTGCCGCCTATGGTGCCGACTGGGAAGAACGCGGCCGGGCCCGGCTCGCCGCCCTGGTGGCCCTGCTGGTACTGCTGTTGCCCTCGGCCCGCGCTCCCCGTAGCACCACGGATACAGCACGCACGGTGCTGAGTCAGCCGCCACGCCACCAATGGACCCGGTCGTGGCTACCCGGCCGACCCGGGATGCTCGTCTCGGCTGCCGTCGTACTCCTGGGCATCCTGCTCACGTACGGCATCCACCAGGCCCAGGCAGGCGCCGCGCAACGGACCGCCGAGGCTCTGGCCACCACCGCAGCACAGGCCGGCACCGACTCGGCGGCACCCACCGGAGCGCCCGCGACGCCCACCACTCCGGCCGATCTGTCGCCGTCCCCCGGTCTAGCGTCCCCCGGTCTTTCTGTCTCGGCCGCGCCGACCACCGAGACCGGTGAGCCCCCGGCCTCCGCCACCACGCCTCCCACCGACGGGACGACGTCCGGCGCGGCAACCACCTCCACGACAGCGACACCGACGACCACCACCGCCACCACGCCGGCCGGCCCCGCCGTCAAGGATGTCGCGGTGTCGGCCTTCCAGCAGACAGGTCCCACGACCGCCACCGCGACCATCACCGTCACCACGGACGGGACCGGACCGCTGTCCGTCACGGTCTCGTGGCTCACGGGCAACACCGGTGGGCAACCGGGCTCTGCCGACGGTACGTCCCAGACCTTCGAGCGCAGCGGCGCCACCCAGTACTCGATCACCGTCGACCACACCTTCCAGAACGACGGCTGCTACTGGACGGTTCAGGCCACGACCAGTCCGGTGGCCGCGTCCGGTGGTGCTTCGCAGCAGATCCTTACCAGACAGTGCGAGATCCGATGACCACTCAGAACGACACCGGTCCCACGTCCGCGGAGGAGGCGGAGGAGCCCACCCGGGTGCTCGCGCCCGTCGACGCGCAGAGCGCCACCCTCCACCTCGGCCCTGCTGACGGCAGCGCACCGGACGTCGAATCCTCCGCGTCCGACAGCGAGTACAGCGCCACCGTGCTTGCCAGCCACTGGATCCAGCGCCCCGAGTCCGACGACACGCTCGTCGACCGGCCGTCGGCGAGCGTTCCCTCGGTACGGCCCGACCGCGTCGAGGGGAGCGTGCTGCGTTTCGGCCCCGGTGTGACAGCCGCCTTTGCCCACCGGACCGCACAGACACCGCCAACTGCGTCGTCGCCCCCCACGCCCGCCGGTCGGAAGCTGCGCCGACACGCTCTGCCGGTGCTCGTGGTGACAGCCGTCCTCGCGTTCCTGGCCTGGCAGCGCTTCGGGCAATCCCTTGAGGCCACCGGGATGGCGGTCACGGCCCGGCCGACAGTTCTGCGATGCGACAACACCGCGGACGTCGTCGGCCTCGTCACCACCAACGGCCGTCCCGGCACACTCTCCTACCGTTGGATTCGAAGCGACGGCACATCGTCCGGCGTCCTGCACGAGGTGATGGTCCGCGGGCAGACACACGCACGTCTGCACCTGCGGTGGACATATCAAGGGCGGGGACATCGCACGGCACAGGCCGAACTGCGCATCCTCGCCCCTGCCGCCCGCGCAGCCACCGCCCACTTCACGTACGACTGTCCCTGACCGGCCTACGCCAGCTCCGGTGCCGCCGACCTCCCCGGCCGTGAGTCGGCCTGGCTGCGACCGGCAGTTGCCGTCTTGACCCAGCAACCGGTAGCCACAAGCTGAGGCCGGTTCTTGGTATGGACCTTTTCTCGGCTCTCTGGTTCACTCTGGCTCGGGCTGTTTACTCATGACTTAGATCACGTCGTGAGTTAACTCGCGCCCCGCAGGCCCGTCAAGACGTACCGTCAGGAAGGGATGCCCCCGTGAGAAGACCCCCACACGCACTGCGGCTGCTGCTGGCCGGCGTGCTCTCCGCGGCCGGCTTCACCGCGTTCGTTCCCCCCGCGCACGCGGCCGGTGAACAGGTCACCGCCTGGCTTACCACCACCGACGACTCCGCCGGGCGCCATGTCACGCGCGGACTTCAGCCACAGGCACCGTTCGCCTTCCAGTCCGGAACCGGTGGCGGAGGCGAGAACATCACCGTCGACGAGAACACCCGCTACCAGACCTTCACCGGCGGTGGCGCGTCCTTCACGGACACCGCGGCCTGGCTGATGAACTCCAGCGGCGCGCTCTCGCAGGCGACACGCGACGCCACCATGAAGAAGCTCTTCTCGCCGACGGACGGCATCGGGCTGTCGTTCCTGCGCAATCCGATGGGAGCCTCGGACCTCGCACGCTACGGCTACACCTACGACGACGTCCCGGCCGGCCAGACCGACCCGAACCTGAACAGCTTCTCCATCGGGCACGACCTCGCGGACGTCGTCCCGCTGACCAAGCAGGCGCTCCAGCTCAACCCCTCTCTGACTGTCATGGCCTCGCCATGGACGGCTCCGGCCTGGATGAAGGACAGCGGCTCGCTCAACGGCGGCTGGCTGAAGGCGGAGGACTACGGGGCCTACGCGAACTACTTCGTGAAGTACCTCCAGGCGTACAGGAGCCAAGGCGTCAACGTCTCCTACGTCACCCCGCAGAACGAGCCCACCTGCTGCTCCGGCTATCCGTCGATGAGCTGGAACGCCTCCGGCATCCAGTACTTCCTCAAGAGCGAACTGCTCCCGAAGCTGCAGTCCGCGGGCCTGTCCACCAAGGTCCTCGCGCACGACTGGAACTGGGACGTCTACGACTCCTACGCGGCCGCCTCCGTCGACGACGCCGCGATCCGCAACCACCCCAACTTCGGCGGCATCGCCTGGCACGGCTACGGCGGGGACGTCTCCAAACAGACCACGGTGCACAACCAGTACCCCCACCTGGACGCGTTCGGCACCGAGCACTCCGGCGGCACCTGGATCGCCAACCAGCAGCGCGAGGACATGAACAACATCATCGACTACACCCGCAACTGGGCGAAGTCGGTGACCAAATGGTCCCTCGCGGTGGACCAGAACATGGGCCCGCACAACGGCGGTTGCGGCACCTGCACCGGACTGATCACCGTACACAACGGCGACGGGGCGAGTGGGACAGTCGACTACACCATCGAGTACTACACGATGGGCCAGCTCACGAAGTTCGTCCGTCCCGGCGCCCAGCGCATCGCCTCCACCGCGTCCACCAACGTGCCGAACGTTGCCTGGCGCAACCCCGACGGCTCCAAGGCACTGATCGCCTACAACGACGCCTCCAGCGCCAAGACGGTCACCATCAACTGGGGCTCCCAGCACGCCACTTACTCCCTGCCGGGCAAGACCTCGGCCACCTTCACCTGGAACGGCACCCAGTCCGGCGGGGGCAGCATGAGCGGCTCGTTCGTGGGCCTGGCCGGCAAGTGCCTGGACGTGGCGGGCGGTTCGAGCGCGAACGGCACGGCCGTCCAGCTCTACGACTGCAACGGCTCCGCAGCCCAGCAGTGGACCGTCCAGGGCGACGGGTCCGTCCGCGCCCTGGGCAAGTGCCTCGACGTCACGTCCGCGTCGACCTCGGACGGGGCCAAGGTGCAGCTGTACGACTGCAACGGCACCGGTGCCCAGCAGTGGTCGTACAACTCCACCACCGGGGACGTCGTGAACACCGCGGCCAACAAGTGCCTGGACGTGACCGACAACTCCTCGGCGAACGGCGCCCGCGCGCAGATCTGGAGCTGCACAGGCGCCGCCAACCAGAAGTGGCGCCTTCAGTAGGGGCAGCCGACTGCGCCCCCCGGTCCGCCGCTCGGCGCTAGACCGCGGGCATCACTCCGTGAATGCGTGACAGGGTGAACACCCGCTCGTCGTCGCGTAGATGACACCACGCGTACAGATAAGGCGGGTCAAGCTCGAGGCCGCTGACGGTGCGGATCGTGCGGCTGCCCGAGGCGGCGACGTAGTCGATGGTGATTGCCTTGCCGTCGTCGACGGCGTGGGCGAGTTGGCGGACGTCGGTAGGGGAGATGTGGGTCGCGTGTCCGGCGATGATCTCTTCGGTGTCGGTGGTGAAGGGGACGCCGTTGTACGGGTCTGGGGCGGGTTGGGCGAAGGGCGCGTCCGCCAGCCGGGCGGCAAGCGCGGTCAGTTCGGCCCGCTGTGGGGCGGCGGTCGTGCGGGACCGGTCACCGGGCCCGCCGATCGCTGTGCGCTGGGTCGGTACCGGCGGCGTCGCCCGGTGGCTGCGGGGTCGTTCGACGCGCACGGCTCCGTCGGCCGTCTCTGCCACGGGCGCGTATCCCTCGGCGCGCAGTGCCGTGAGGGTCTTCTCGAGCGGGGTGCGGCTGACAAGGACGGTGGGGGCGAGGTGTCGCAGGCCCAGTTTGGAGAGTTTGCGGTGGGCGGCGATCTCGGCGAGGAGGGCGGGTTCCTCGCCGTGGATGACGCAGGCGGCCGAGGTGACGCGGATCCGTCCATGGCCGCGTGCGGTGTCCGTGATCAGGTATGCCAGGGGCTGGGGCAGCGGGTTGACGGCTACGGCGGCGAGGTCGGCTTGGATGGCGTCCGGGCTGCGGCCGGCGTCCAGACCGCGGCGGACGCTTGCCGGGCTGAACCGCCACGTCGAGGCCGTACCGCTGGTCTCCCGCTCGGCGACCGAGTCCAGGAGCGCGACCAGACGTGCGGCGGGTGTGCCGGTGACGACGGCGGTCAGGTCGCTGCCGAAGCGGGCCGTTGTGGTGGCGGCGGGAAGCAGCCGATCGCAGGCCGTGGCCAGTTCTTCGGTGCTGTCGGCCAGCAGGGCGGCGCCGATCGGGGACAACGCGCCGCGAGCGAGGACACCGAGCAGCTCGGCCTCCCGGATCGTGGTGGCGAACGGTGTTGTGTCCTGCGGCAGGACCTCGGCGAGAGGCCGTGACCAGTGGGTGAGAGGGCCCAGTTCGGCCGCGTCCTTCGCGCCCTGCCCGGCCGGCAGCCGGGAAGCGGCGGTGAGCAGCCCCTGCCGGGCCTGGAGGCAGCCGGTGCAGGAGGGGTTATTGGCCAGGGCTGCCAGCGTCTTGTTGTCCTCGTCCCGGGTCTGCGAGGGGGTGAGTCCCAGCGTCCACCAGGCGTCCAGCAGCACCGGGAGCCGCTCTGCGGGTTCCGCCTCGGCCCAGGCGTCGTATGCGTCCGTCGTCGTGACCCGGTCACCGTCACGGACCAGGAGACCGGCCTGGTACGCCGTCTCCAGGGTGAGGCGCACGACGGTGTCCTCGCAGCGCGCCGCTTTGCCGAGCCGGGCCAGTTCGCGCGCTCCGACACCGCCCGACTTCAACCGGGCGGGCGGAGCCGTCGCGCACACCGACAGGACCGAGGCGGCGTGGGCGGCGAACGCCGTGGCCGCGGAGGCCGCCTCACTGTCGACCTCCGCCGGGGTGACGGGTGCCAGGAGCGGGACGGGCGGTGTCGGGTCGAACGGAGCGTGCCAGCCCGGCCCGCGCAGCGCGAGCGCCACCTCCGCGGGCATACGCGCGGGGCCGTAGTCGTAGCGCCCCTGGACCAGCAGTCCGCGCTCCAGCGCCCAGCGAGCACCCGGCTCGGAGACGGACTCCACTCCGAAGCCAACGAATGCCTGAGGTCGATACGCGGCGTCCGCCCGCCGCTCCAGCAGTTTCCTGGTGTCGGCCGGAGCCCGGGCGACGATCTCGGCGATACGTGCCGGGTCAGTGTGGTGCTCCACCAGTGTCGCGAGACGCTGCGACTTGGTGCTCGGAGGCCGGACACCCAGGGTCGCGAGCATGCGCCGCAACTCCTCGGATGTCGCATCCTTCAACAGCGTCGCCAGCGACTGGTCCAGCCCGAGCGGGGCGTCCCACGCCCGCCGTAGCGCGGAGGCCATGTGCAGCTTGCCCTCGCTGTCCGGCCAGACCAGCGCACGACTGAACAATGTCTGAAGCGCAGCTTCCAATCCGCGTGCGGCCTCTCCTTCTGTCGCGCCGAGCAGATCCGCCAGGCCATGTCGAGAGACCGGCGAACTCAGGACCGCCAGTGCCTCGGCCGCCTGCAGGGCAGGCAGCGGGAGCGAGGGCAGCGCGAGCGCCACCGAGCCCGGGCGTTGCAAGCGTTCAGCCAGTTCGCTGACCGAGCGGGGCTGAGGCGGGGCCACGGAGTCCGGCCGTGCCGCAAGTACTTGCTCCAGAACCTCGACGTCGAGGTGGTGCAGCCACGCTGCCAGACTCGACTTACCGGACTTCACTGATCACTGCACCTCACGTGGGGGAACGTCACCCTTCGCGCCGACAGGCTGGGCGAAGCGTGGCAGGCCGTACGGCTTCAAGCATGGCGCACCACGCGGGCGGTTGGGGGTGCGTCGTCACAGATGGACGAAAGCAGAATTGGGATTGACAGATCTCCCAGGGCACCACGCGCACGCCACTCCGCTCCGTGCGGTGCGCGTCAGGCCGTGGCGGCGGCCCTCGGCACGTCGGTGCCGGTCTCGGATGCCGTCGAGGCCGCGCGGCGCCTCGGTGCGGTCAAAAACCGCCGTTTCCCAGCCAGTGGAGATCATTCCCCGACTGCGTGTATAGGGCAATCATGTAGGCGGCGCCCTCCGGAGCAGTGCCGTCGCGCCGACACGATTGGTTGCGGCGTTAGGGGTTTTCTCGTTACTCCGCAGCGCGGCCGATGAGTTTGTGGTCCCCGGCCGGTCCACGCTCGTGAGACCTAGGAAAGGACACCGCCATGTCAGAGCTTCTCGTCGACTTCATCACCTCCCTCGACGGCTACGCATCGGGAGAGGGATGGCCCGGCTTCTGGGGCCTCGAGGGCCCGGAGTACCTCGCCTGGCTCGGCGAGCAGCCCGAGGCCACCTACCTGATGGGAGCGAACACCTACCGCCTGATGTCGGGCTTCGCCGCAGGCGAGGTCCCGAAAGGTCAGGACGAGTTCAGGCCCGAGGAAGAGGCGTCCGTCGACGAACTCACTCAAGCCTCCAAGGTGGTGTTCTCCTCCTCACTCGAGGAGCCACTGACGTGGGCCAACTGCACGCTCGTCCGCGACGACGCCGTCGAGGCGGTCCGTGCCATGAAGTCGAGTGGCCCAGGGCTCCTGAGCACGATCGGCAGCCTGAGCCTGTGCCGGTCCCTGCTGCGAGCCGGGCTCGTCGACCGCTTCCGGGTCGTGATGTTCCCGGTGATCACCGGGGCCACGGGCGAAGAACGCATCTACGACGGCTATCCGGACGTTGCCCTCGAGATGATCGACCACCGCACCTTCGACGGCCGTATCCAGCTGGTCGAGTACAGGCCTCGCGTGCTCGAGCACCCACCGCTCGCCGTCCCTGCATGACGTCGCCCCGTGCCTGTGGCCAAGGGTGTAGAGCAGCAGTTCGTCCGAAGGGCAGCAGCACATGTACACCACGGTGGGCACGAGCGGCATCGGCACCCGGCGCACCACCGTCAAGGCGCTCAAGGACGGCTACTGCCGTTGGCGTTTCACCGGCACCGCCACCACCGGCCCGGCCAAGGTCGCCAGCGACCTCGGTCGGCGGTGCCGGAGGCGGGTGGTGGTCCCGCCCCCGGATGCTGGATCAGCTGCAGTGGCCGGAATCGCTCGCCGAGGCGTTGCCGATGGTGCCGCTCCACGCGACGCAGGAGCCGCGGCCGTTGACGTAGACGGGGCCGGCGTAGCTCGTGTACGTGCCGGAGTCGACGGAGGGCTCGTCGGAGTCGCCGAGGGCGTCCAGGGTCACCTCCATGTTGATCTTCCTTCCCACGGCGTTGCGCACGGTCACGGCGCAGTTCTTGCCGGTCGATTGGTTCCAGGTGAGGAATACCTTGCCGGAGTTGCCGACCGGCGTGGAGTCGATGACCGTGTAGCCGGTGCCGCAGGCACCGTTGTACGTCGCCGTGGGCGCCGCCTGGGTGGTGGTCTGGGACGTGGCCGCCGAGGCCTGGGTGGTCGCGGCGAGCGTGCCTCCGAGGGCCAGCACTGCCAGCGCGGTGGCGGTGGTGGCGCGACGGGACAGCTTCATGGTTTTCCCCCTGCTGATGTGTTCGACGAGGGTCGTGTCGGTCAATGCCCGGAAGCGTGTGCCGATCACGCCTGTCGGCGGGTGGCTACGGCCGGTTCAGCACGACCGAGTTAATGGGCGTGAGGTTGTAGACGCCGAACTCGTTCAGCCCGATGGTGATCACGCAGTCGGCGCCGTTGTAGCCGTTGCACAGCTGGGCGGTGGCATTGGCGCTGCCGTACTGGTTGTTGAGCACGTAGTGGTTGCCGAACTGGTTGCTCAGGTTGTGGGCGCCGTAGCTGTAGTAGATGTTGGTGGGAGTGCTGTTGTGGATGTCGGCGTCCCGGGGGTAGATGCAGACCGCCCCGCCCGGACAGCCATACACGGTTCGGTCACTCGCGTTGGCCGAGCTGGTGCCGATCGCTGCCACGGCGGCCGTGGCGACGGCGAGCGCGGCGGCGCCTCGCATGATGGTGCGCATGGTGGTGTCCCTCCGTCACGACCGGCGCGTAGCCGGCCCTCCCCACCGGCACCAGGCGGATGCCGGGCCGGTCCCTTCCGGTGACGTGACCGGAAAGGCGGTTTCCTTCTGCGGCTGCCCGTCAGGCTCAGGCCGCCGGTCTCACGTTGGTGACGCACTCGTACTGGCCTGCGGCGAGCCGGGATCGGCGACCTGGTCGACCGACGGGTCCCGACCTGCCGTGGCCGCACCAACCCTGCGGCGGTTGGGGCGCCTGGTCCAGCAATTCGATCCTGTTCAAAGCGAGTGGGCGGCCTGGCAGCTCTCGGACCGGGGCGCAACGGAGGGACCTCGCAGAGATGTCCGGCAACGGGCGAGGTGCCCGGGGTGGAGGCTTCGACTCGCGTGATCGCGGCGATAGCGTCGTTGGCCCGGGACTGTCGTGGCTACGCTGGCCGCGTGACAGTTGTGTGGGTGACGGGCAACTCAGGCACCGGTAAGTCCACGGTCTGCGGGGAGTTGCGCGCGCGGGGCCACATTGCGTTCGACGGCGACGAGGACGGCTTCTGCCGCTGGGCCGACCGGTCCAATGGCGAGGTCGTGATGGATCCTCCCTATCCGGTCCCTGAGGGCTGGCTCGAACGATACGGGTGGATGATCGTCCGCGAGCGCGTTGAGGCCCTCGTCGAGGAGTCTCGTTCCCGTACCGCGTTCTTGTGTGGGTCGGCGGAGAACGAGGAAGACGTCCGCGAACTTTTCGACGTCACCGTCTGTCTGGTCATCGACGAGGACACCCTCCGTCACCGGCTTGCGACCCGCACGACGAACGCATTCGGTCAACATCCCGAAGAGCTCGCAGCGGCCCTGGAGTGGAATCCTCGGATGCGAGGGATCTACGAGGGTCTTGGCGCGACGGTCATCGACGCCTCCAAGCCGGTGAACGAGGTGGTGGACAGCGTGATCGACGCGGTTCAGGCGCTGAGGGGTAATGCGTAAGGCGATGGTCGCCCCACGCATTCGAAAGGGGCCAGCGCGCTGACCGCGCATACGCAGCGACTTCGGATGGCGGCCCCGTACCGCCACACGCGCACCCGGTTCGAGCAACATGCGGTCGCCCGTGCGTTGTCCCCGCTCGCGTGACGGTAGGACCTGACTGCGGTGAGGCAAGGCGAGTCCGCCGAGGCGATCACCGGCATAGTGACACCCCCAGTACTCGATGCGGGTGGCAAGTCGGCGCCAAGTGCCGGCCAAGAGGGAGCGGCCACGGTGTCGTATCCGCTGTCGGCATCGATCTTGGAGCAACCGCGCGTGTCCCCTCGAACCACCTCCCAAGGCATTCCCGACCACGACACGGTCGCCACTCACCGCGTGTCCCGCTCGGGATCCGACCCCGCGCCCTTTGACGTCCTCGACGCCTACCGCACCTGCGAGTTCGTCACCCTGGGCCGAGACGAGACCCCGGTGGCCTGGCCCACGGCGGTCGCCCGTCGCGACGACGGGACCCTGCTGGTGACCACCTGTCTCGCGTTCGCGCAGAAGGCGTTGAATGTACGGCGCGACGGCCGGGTTGCCCTGCTCTTCTCCGATCCGACGGGCAGTGGCCTCGGCCACGCCCCGCAGGTGTTCATCAGTGGCCGCGCCGAGTGTCCCGACACGATCATGACGGGTCCCCAGGGGACCGAGGAGTACTGGCGCAGGCTCTTCGAGCGGCAGCCGCACAGCCGCGCGTATCTGACACTCCCCATGAGGCCGCTCATGTCCTGGTATTACCTGCGCCTGCTTATCACGGTTGAAGCCGAACACGTCGTCGTGCGACCGCCGTTGGAACATCTGACGCACGGCGAAGCGCTGGTGTCCGTGCCGGATACCCGGTCACTGCTCGGAGCGGCGCAGCTGGGGCGCGCGCCGTCGGCAGTCCTGGCAGCACGGGACGCTTCGGGGGCTCCGGTCCTGGCCCGCACCGTGCCGCGGCCGACTCGGGCGGGCTACCTGGTCGACGTGCCGGCCGACTGCCCCGTCGAGAGCGGGCCGGCAGGCCTGCTGGTCCACCGGCACGACGAACGGCTCAACCACATGTACAACGCCTTCGTGCGCGGCACTGTGGAGCGCACCGAGGTGGGCTGGCTGCTGGTGCCTTCCGCGGTGATCGAACCCATGGGCTCGGGCCGCGCGAGCGACGCCCTGAGGATTCTGCGTCAGACGAAGCGGTCGACCGACCGCTACCTTGCACGCCGGGGGCTGAGCCGCCCGAAGGTCGAATGGGACAGGTTCCGCACCCTCCTGCGGTCGGCGCCGGTCGCACCGTCCGCTCCGTTGCCGGTGAAGGGCTCCCCCCACCACTGAGTCGGGCGACGCCGCTGACGGTGGACGGGTGACGCCTTCGCGGCGTGCCGGTCCACGAGTCCCTCGTTCGTTTCCGACGCGATCCCGGAAGACATTCCGTCGCTCCCGCACTACTACGATGTTCTTGTCATGATCAGTTTTAAGGTGCTCGGTCCGTTCCAGGTGGAGGTCGACGGACAGCCCGCGGACACGCGGGGCCGGCTCCCACGCATGGTCCTGGTCCAACTGCTGCTCGCCCAAGGCGCGGTCGTGCCCACGGATCGCATCGTCGAGAGGTTGTGGCCCAGCCGCGTCCCACCGAGCGCGCAGGCATCGCTCCACGCCTACATCGCGCGTCTGCGGCGGACCCTGGAACCGGGACGGGCGCCGCGGACCCCGGCCCAGATCTTGCTCAGCGCACCCTATGGCTACGCCCTCGCTGTGGGGCGGGATGCTGTGGACGCGTGGGTGTTCGAAGACCGGGTGGCTGCTGGTTCGACGACGGGGCTGCCCGCCCACCTGGTTGCCGACCGCCTGTCCCGGGCGCTCGACGGGTGGGACGGGCAGCCGTACGCCGAGTTCGCGGACGAGCCGTGGACCGTGGGTGAGCGCACCCGCCTGGAGGAGATCCGTCGCACCGCACGCGAGCGGCTCACCGCGGCACAGTTGCGCTGCGGTCAGGCCGCGCAAGCGCTCGCCGAGGCACGGGCGCTGACCAGGGACCAGCCCCTGCACGAGGAGGGGTGGCGGCTGCTGGCGCTGGCGCTTTGGGCTCGCGACCGCCAAGGAGACGCACTGACGGTGCTGCGACAGGCCCGGCGCGTCCTCGGCGAGGAACTCGGCATCGACCCCGGCCCCGCCCTGGTGGAGCTGGAGCACGCACTGCTGCACCGGCGGCTCGACCTCCTGCACCGGGAGACCGGCGTGCCCGCGGCGGTCTCCGCGCACCCCGGCGCGCCGCGAGCCGGGCAGGCCGTGGAGGAGTCGGTCGCGGCCGAGGAGCAGCGCGCGCAGGCCACTCCCACGGTGCTGACGACGGACCGTCTGCTGGGTCGCGACGAGGAGCTGGCCCGGCTGGCCTTGGCCGCCGATCTGGCCCGGACCGGCCGGTCGCAGGTGGTTCTCGTCTCCGGCGAAGCGGGCATCGGCAAGTCGAGCCTGCTGGAAGCGGCCCTGGGGCAACTGCCCGCGCAGGGCTGGCTGTCGGCCATCGGGCGGTGCCCGGAGAGCGAGGGCGCCCCGCCCGGCCGTGCCTGGTTCGACTTGCTGCCGTGTCTGGCGCAGAGCGCTCCGCCAGGCCCGTACGCCGACGAACTCGCGGCGCTGCTCGCTCCCGGCACCTTGAGCGGCGCCGAGCAGCCGGACGGCAGCCCGGCGCTGCGCTTTCGTCTCCACAAGGCTTTGCTCGGGTGGCTCCGGGATGCCACGCGAGGGCAACCCCTGGCGATCTTCGTGGATGACCTGCACCGGGGCGATCAGGAGAGCGTGGAGCTGTTCCTGCTGTGCGCCGAACAACTGCGTGACGTCCCCCTGCTCCTGGTCGGCTCGTTCCGCACCGGCGAGGGCGATCTGACCGCGGCCCTGGCCCGGCTGGCCACCTGCGCCCCCGTACGGCTGGCGCTCGGAGGACTGTCGGACACCGAGGCGAAGGCCCTCTTGAGGCGCTCGGACGCCGGCATGAGCGAGCGGGCCGCCGTGGCCCTGGCCGAACGGGCCGGAGGCAACCCCTTCTACCTGCGCGAGAGTTGCCTGCTGCTGGCCGGCGAGGGTGAGGAGAGGGCCCTGGCCAGCATCCCTCAGGGGGTCCAGGACGTGCTGCGGCGCCGGCTGGCCCTGCTCGCGCCGACCGCCACGGCGGGACTGCGCCTGGCCGCCGTCGCCGGACGTGAGGCACCGGTCTCGCTGTTGATCCACGCGGCCGACCACGATGCCGACCAGCTCCTCGACGCCCTGGACGCCGGTGTCACCGCGGGACTGCTCACCGAACCGAGGCCCGGCACGATCCGGTTCACCCACGCTCTCGTACGGGACGCGCTGGAAGCCGACCTCACCCGCCTGCGGCTGGCCCGCATGCACTCCCGGCTGGGCCGGAGCCTGATCGCCCTGGGTTCGGCCGATGTCGCCGCCATCGCCCATCACCTCCTCCAGGCGGCCCCGGTGCTGACCGACGACGCCGAACCCGCGGTCCACCACGCCCGCCTCGCGGGCGAGCAGGCCGTACGCCGTTACGCTCCGCAGAACGCCGAAACGCTGCTCGACGCGGCCCTGGGCCTGCTGGCTGCTCACCCGGCGGCCTTCGCGGGCCAGGACGTCCCGCTGCTGCGGGTCCGCCTACTGGGCCATCTGGTCGACTGCCGGATCCGGATGGGTGCCGTCGTGCCCGCACGCGAAGCGCAGCGGCAAGCCGTGCGGATCGCTCGTGCCGAGGGTCGGGACGATCTGCTGACCGCGGCGTACACGACCTGGACCGAACCGACCCCCTGGCGGGTTCGCGCCTACGCGGACTCCGACCGCGAAGCCGTCGAGGAACTCGACAGGCTGCTGCAGACCGGGAGCCCGGACGACCGGCAGCGGGTCCTGCTCCTCGACCAGCTTGCCGACGCCCTCCACGACAGCGATCCACGGGCCGTCGCCGTCGCGCGCCAGGCGGTCGAACGCGCCCGTGCCCTGGGTGATCCCCGGCTGTGGGGCCTGACCCTCACCTCGCTGCTGCGCCGGGTCGACTGCGAGCTCGATCCCGTGGCCTACGAGCAACTGCACGAAGAACTCACCGAGTTGGCTGACTCCCAGGACATTCCCGAGCTTTCCTGGATGAGCGCCTACACCGCCGCCCGCCTGGCAGCCGCGGCCAACGAGCCGGCGCGCATGGAGCAGTGCCTCGTACGGGCTGACGAGATCGCCCGTACCTATGAGCTCCACGGTGCGTTCGCGGTGGCCAGGCTGCGTCGCCCCTTGCTCGCCATGGCGCAGGGCCGTTTCGAGGAGGCGGAGCAGGAACTGGGCGCGGCGGTGGCGGACCTGAGGGCGGCCGGCGCGGTGGACCTCAGCGGGCTCGCGGGTCTGGCCGTCGGCTGCATTCGGCTCCAGCAGGGCCGCCTCGCCGAGGTCCTCCCCATGCTCCTTGAGGTGTGGGAGCAGTACCAGCCGCACAACGAAGCCCTCACGGCCCTTGCCCTGCTCGCCGCGGACCGGCCCGACGAGGCCCGGGAGGTCTTCGGCAGGCGCGCGCCGCTGCTGCGGGACTTTGCCTATCCGATCCTGGCCGGCCTGCGTGGTGTGGCTGCGATCGCCTTCGGTGATCGGGAGGCCGCCGCCGGGATCTACGCGGACTTGCTGCCCCTCCAGGGGCGGGCAGGGGGTGCGAGCAGCCTCAGCATCGTCTACCGGCCCGTCGCCCAGACGCTGGGCGACCTCGCCCGGTTTCTGGGCAACCCGGACCGGGCCAGGCGTCACTACCTCGAGGCTGTACGGGTGGCCGCCGCCTGGGAGTCGCCCCACTGGGAGGCCTCCGCCCGAGCCGCCCTGGCCGCTCTGCCGGCGGAGCCCACCTCGCCGTAGCCACGCTAGGGGTGAGCACCTCCCAGTTCGGCCATGAACTCCGCCGCCAGATCGAGGTACTCCTGCGGCGAGTCCGTCGTCAGCTGGAGGTCCACCAGTACCTCGTCGGTGTCCGCCCGGCACATCGTCCTCAGATGGTCGCAGAGCTGGCTCACGGTTCCCCGCTGGTGGGTCTCCGCCGGATTCGCCGCGGCCTGGGTGACGTGGGCGTTGATGCGAAACACCCGACGCAGCGCGTCCGGGTCGCGCCCCGCCCGCTCGGCCGCTTCGCGGGCCACTGCCCACAGGGCGTCGAAGTACGGCAGCGGCATCGAGGCCGCGAGCCAGCCGTCCGCACGCCTGCCGACCCGCTCCAGGGCGACCGGGGTGAAGCCGCCCAGCAGGAGGGGCGGTCGCGGCCTTTGCAACGGCTGAGGCAGGACGGTGGACGAGGGGATGGTCCACAGCGGGCCCTTGTGGGCGACCGTGCCGGACCGCCACACGGCCTCGAGGACGTCCAGCGTCTCCTCCAGCCGGCCACCGCGTCCGTGCCAGGGCACTGCGACGGCCTCGTACTCCTCACGCATCCAGCCCAGCCCGAGCCCGACGTCGAGACGCCCTCGGCTGATCAGGTCCAGGGTGGTGAGCGCTCGGGCGAGGACCAGGGGCGGCTGCCACAGGGCGTTGAGGGTGCTGCTGCCCAGGCGTACCCGCTCGGTCACCGAGGCCGCCACGCCGAGCGCGAGCAGCGGATCGAGGTGCGTGCCGTACCGGGCCGGCATCGTGCCGCCCGGGTAGCCCTCGGGCGGAGTCACCGGCGCCAGCAGCCGGTCGGCCACCCAAAGGCTGTGACAGCCGAGCGTCTCCAGGGCCGCGCACATGACGGCAGTGTGATCGGGGTCGGCGAAGGGGCCGAATTGGGGGACGGAGAATCCGATGCGCATCGGTCAGGAGTTTCCTCAAGCGGGTCGGTCGGTACAGGGTGGACGGCGGGCCGGGTGTCCGGGCCACGTGGCAGGGCGTGGCGGCTCATACGGACGTGTGGCGGCCGCGGATGCGGCGGGTTTCGCGCCGGTACTGTCGCTGTCCGAGGATCTTCCACATCACCCTGGCGGCGACCGGCAGACGGGCGAGGAACTCTTGGCGCTCATCGGGCGGGCAGTCCTCCAGGATGGCGCCCAGCGCGATCATCAGACGGTTTCTGGGCGTCTCGGCCAGACCTCGTTCCCCGACCGCGCGCCATTCGCTCTCGTTGACGTGGCGCACGACCAGCGGCATGACCATCTGCTCCTCCTCATCGAGGTGGGCGCTCAACTGGCGGTGGTGTCGGCGCAGCGCCTCGGCCAGCTCGTCACGGTCGGCTGCCAGCGCCTGCGTCCGCCACCGGTCCATGAGCACCTGGACCTCGTCCATCCCGGTGCTGAGCTCGTGGTGCTGCGCCTCCATCGCCAGCACCTGCTCGGCGTCCAGATCGAGGTGGGGGAGCAGGACGGGCCAGAGCATCTGGTCTTCCCCGGTGTGATGGGCGTGCAGCCCGACGGTGTACTCGCGCCAGTGCTCGGCGAGGATCCCCGCGCGGGCGGTGTCCAAAGGCGCAACGTCCTGGACGAGTTCGGCCAGCAAGCGCGACTCACGGCGGAACACCCGGTGGATCATCGCCATCTCGAGGATGTAGGGGTGGGCGGTGGAATGGGAAGCATTGCTCGTCGTCATGCCCTCTAGCCTGCTGACGACAATTGCCACCCACTTGCACGGCACTTGCCGTCCCCGCCCGGCACTGAGGCCAGCGGGGGTCTTCCGGTATAGCCTCGGCGGAAGCTGGGTGCAACGACAAGCCCGGCCACGACCTCGTCGGCCCTGACACCGGGTTCTTCCGAGCCGGCCTGCGCCGCATGGCCCGCCGAGCGAACTGGCCCAGCTGCGGGGCGCCATCGGCACATTCCGAGTGATCTGGACAATGCTCGCTGGGAGTTGATCGAGCCAGGCCTGGTGTTCTCAAACCCGTCCCACGCCCTGTATGCACCACGGGTGTGTGCTCCATACGGTGATCGCATGGACAGTTCCGTCATTTTCAACGTCGTCACCACGGGTATCGCCGTTGTCGCCGTGGTGACCTCCGTCGTCTTCAACGCCAGACAGGTCCGCACCGCGCAGCACGCCAACCACATATCCGTCATGGTCGATCTGCTCCAGGAGTTCCGCTCGGCAGACTTCCATGAGCAGCACGACTACCTCTGCACGCGCCTGGGCGCAGAGCACGATCCGGAAGGCGGTGTACGGGGTTTGCCCTCGGAAGCCAAGGCGGCCTTCTACAACGTCGTGTACTACTACCAGTCCTTCGCGAACCTCGCCGTGTTCGACATGCTCGACGAAACCCTCATGGTCACGGTGTTGCGGACCCGGATCGTCTCGGTCTGGCAGGCCGTGCGGCCGTTCGTGGAACGCGAGCGGGAGTTGCGCGGCGAGACCGGCCGAGGCTCATACATGTCGATCTTCGAGGAGCTGGCGCGACTGGCGGCGGCGCTACCGCCAGAACACGTCTTCGAGGCAATGGCCCGCACCCGACGACCAGCTCGCTCCCGGCTGCTTCGCTGAACGGCCGTGGTCCGTGGCAAGCCGTTGGCGGGAATTGGTGGGGCGGAGGTCGAGCCTCGGACGCGAGACAGCAGTTTGGGGATCGAGGGGGCGAGAGGGTGTGGGACGTTCGGGTCACTTGGCCTTGGTGCGTTGGTAGTGGCGGGCGACGCGTACCCGGTTGCCGCATCGGGTGGCGGAGCACCAGCGGCGCCGCGGATGGGCGGCCAGGAAGAGCATGACGCAGTCGTCCGCTTCGCACTGCCGGACTCTGGTGACCGCGGGATCTGCCAGCAGTTCGGCGGCCGCCTCCGCGAGGCAGGCGGCCAGCCGCAGGCCCGGTGAGCCGTCGCGTCGGCGTGTGGCGACCACCGCCGACCCGTTCCACGCCAGCTGGTTGATCGCCGGCGCGGCGCGCTGCGCCTGATTGAGCGCGTCCAGGTCGGCAGCCAGGGGCTGGTCGCCTCGGCGGGCGCGGTCGATGGCGCGGGCGGTGTGCTCCCGTACGGCGCGCACGGCAGCCAGGTCCGTGGCGGTGACGGCCTGTGGCACCTCATCCGGCAGACGGTCGGCCTGAAGGGTCCACCAGTGCCGCAGATCATCCGGGGTCGCGAGCAGATCGCCTGCGGTCGGACGGGTGTTGACCAGGTCCAGCGCCAGCGGTTCTCCGGTCAGCGGAACGAGATCACTCATAGGTCTAATGGTACAACACGGCATTGACACGTTAGCTTGATCGAGGTAATCCTAATGCTTGAATGCCATTGAAAGGAATTAGCATGAATGCGACAGTCGCCCGTATCGCTCACCGACACATCGATGTCGACGGCGTCCGTGTCTTCTACCGGGAGTCCCTCCCGGAACGGGCCGACGCGCCGGTGCTGCTGCTCCTGCACGGCTTCCCGTCCGCCTCCCACCAGTTCCGCGGCCTCATCGACGCGCTCGGCTCGGGCTACCGGCTGATCGCCCCGGACTACCCCGGCTTCGGCCACACCCAGGTCCCGGACGGCTTCTGCTACTCCTTCGATCGGCTCGCCGACATCACCGAAGGCTTCATCCAGAGCCTTGGCCTTGAACGGTTCGTGATGTACGTCTTCGACTTCGGCGCGCCCATCGGCTTCCGCCTCGCCGAACGCCACCCGGAGTGGATCGCGGGCCTGGTCGTGCAGAACGGCAACGCCTACGAGGAGGGGCTCTCCGGCGCAGCCCGAGGCCTCATCGCCCTCACGCCCCAAACTCCGGGCGTCGAGGACGCCATCCAGGGCATGCTCACCCTCGCCGGTACCCGCAGCCAGTACGAGACCGGCGTCCCCGATCCCGACCTCATCGCCCCTGACGGATACACCCTCGACCAGCACTTCCTCGACCTGCCCGGTCGCAAGGAAGCCCAGCAGGCACTGATCTTCGACTACCACACCAACGTCGAGCGTTACGAGCACTGGCACGCTTGGCTGCGCCAGCACACCCCGCCCACCCTCATCACCTGGGGAAGAAACGACCCCTTCTTCCCCGAGCCCGGGGCGCACGCCTACCTCCGCGATCTGCCCGGCGCAGAACTCCACCTCTTCGACACCGGCCACTTCGCCCTGGAAACCCATCTGCCGCAGATCGCCCTGCTGGTCGCCGACTTCCTCGACCAGGCCTGGAATTGACTTCTCGCCCAGCTGAAGCAGGGAGATTCTTCCCTCGCGGGTTGAGCTTTCTGTTTCCCAGACAGCAGCTGCCCCGAATTAACGGCAAGGGACGTGGGTACGCCCAGCAGTCTTACGCCAGCTCCACAGACCTGACATCCCGCCAGCCCGGCG